>DAIDGS010000036.1 GCA_027459845.1 Vulcanimicrobiota bacterium
GTTTCCGCCCAGCGTGTCCTGCCAGTTGTATACGACGTCGTTCACGGCGCGCACGTCGCTATCGTACACGATGATCTGGCGCGCCTTGCGTTGCAATCCGTTCTCGCCGGCCTCTTCGGACTGCAGCGAGCCGCGATCGTAGAGGTAACTAAAGATCGTTCCCGAGCGCAGACGCATCTGCACGCGGTAGTGGAGTGCGTCGACGCGGGTCATCTCGATCGCCTGCGGGTTCCACCCGCTCACGTCGTTGGTCATGTAGACCAGCGCGTTCTGCGGGGTGGTTGGGGGAACTTCGACGGTAAACGTGACCAGCACAGGTTTTCCGCTGAAGGTGACACCGGGTGGGATCGTGATGCCGGGCTCGGGATGCGCGGCGGCGACGCCGTTAAGATCGGGATTCGGCACCGGCGACGAGAGCGCCACCGCAAAGTGTTCGACGTCGGCAAAGTTGCCTTCCGGTGGGAGCGGCGAACGCGAAATCGCCATCGCCGTCACCTCGCCGGCGGGATCGAAGGTGGCGCGCGCCCAGAGGCGCGGACCGGGGATCTGGGCCGACGGCTTACCGGTGCGGGCGTTCTCGATCGTGATGCCCGGCGCGACGCGAAAGCCGTCGCCGGTGGTGAAGAATACGTAGCCGTCCTGATAGGCCAGGAGCTGACCCGTTACCTGAATCGGTGCAGGGGCGGGCGTGGCCGGGGCGGCCGACGGCGCCGGCGACTGCGGAAGCGCGCGTGGCGGCGCGCTCGACGGTGCTGCGGTGGGGATGGTCGCGGCCGGTATCGGCGGCATGCTCGGCAGCGGCGCGGGTGCCGCGGCGAGGATCGCCGACGCACCCAGCAGCAGCACCAAGAGCGGGCCGAGCGCAGCCCGCTTCATTGCGAGAGCACCTGTACGATGAAGCTCGGACTCCAGCGCAAGGTCCCAAAGTTGAAGTAGTACGTGCGTTGCACGTCGAGCACGGCGTGCGGGAAGAGTTGTGCGCGTACCTCCCCGGTGATGTCATAGGGTGGCTGTCCGAGAAAGTTGGCGTAGAGGTACTGCCCCAGCACGTTGGTCTGTGGTAGCGGGAAGAGTCCGGGGTAGGGGATCGGAAAGTCGTCGTGCTTGCGGGCGATCACGTTGAACTGAAATTCGGGACTGGGGTTCCACGATCCGCCCAGCGTGAGCGTGCGCTGGGTTGCCACACCGCGGAAAGAGCGAAAGCTCGTCACCGGAACGCCGTTGATGATCGGGGTGTACGCCGGATACCCGCCGACTTTGTAGTAGTCGCCGGTGTTGGTGATGCCGTACGTCAAGTAGGCGTTGAGCGAGCGCGAGAACTGCCGGCTCAGACTCAAAAGGGTCGTAGTGCTCTCGATGTGGTGCGGCAGCGAGTTGTGCTGGCTCTGCTTATCGAAGTAACCGTTGATGTAGTAGGTTTTGTACGGGTTATACTGGTTGCCGAGTTTGATTTGCGACGTATAGAGCGTCAAGCCGTAGACGTTGTTGTAGATCGTGGTGTAGTTGACGCCGCCGAAGTTTTGCAGCCCGCTGGGTGCGCCGGGCGTGGCCGGCTGTCCGACCGAATCGTGGTTGAAACCCCAGCCGAATCGGTACTTGAAGTAGAACGGTGACTTGCCGATGCGATCGGGAAACGATTGATAGGTGAGTTGCAGTTGCGTGGGATGGTTGTACCCACCCTGGGGTACCAGGGTATTTCGCTTAGGCCCGAGCAGGTTGTAATCGGTGAACGCTCCGGAAGCGAACAGAAACGAGTGCCAAAAGGCCTGGGTGGCGTTGACGTAGGTCGTTTGCGTGGCCGCCAGCGGCTCCTCGAAGAGGTGTTGCACGGCGTACATTTGGGTGAACGTCTGGATCTGAAAGCGCGAGCCGATCTGATCGTAGAGCTGTAGGTTGTAGAACTTGTCGATCTTGGTCATCGGGTTGACCGAAAAAACCGCGTACTCGTGGGCGCCGGCGACGTGCTGTTCGAAGGCCGCGAAGAGATGATTGGTCGGATCGTAGCGCAGGTGGAGTGCCGAAACCGAGTTCGCGTTGCCGGCAAAGTTCCAGGTGGCATCGGCATTAGCCCCGGTGAGCGAGTTTTGCGCCAGGTAGCGCGAGACGGTGTCCGAGCCGAAGTTGACGTAGAATGATTTGAGCGGAAAGGGAATGCCCGCGAGATACGTTTCGCAGTCGGCGAAGCGCACGTAGGAGCGGGCCTGGATGACCGCGCCATGGGCGGTCAGACTTGGCTTTCCGAGGCCCTGTGGGAAATCGAACACGTCGCCGGGCATGATCCGCCCTTTGACCGGATGCGCCAGGTCGCCGTTGAGAAACGTCCAGCGGTCGGGTTCGCTCGTGATCGGCACGAAATAGATCCGTTTGAAGTCGAGAAAGTCGGAGATCGCCGCGCCGTGCACGCTGGTTCCGTTGGGAGCGGTCAGCGTGACGTGCCCGGCCACCAGAAAGCGGTTGAGTTTCAGGTCCATCGAGAAGGCGTCGCCGGTCACGCTGAAGCCGTCGCTGGTGGTGACGCGCACGTGGCCGTCGCCCTCGACTTGGAAGCGGTCGTAGTAGAAGGCGATCCGGTTCGCACTGACGTGGAGCAGGGTCGCCGCGCTCGCCGAGGCCGCGCCGGCGGCCGCGATCGCGATCGCGAGACAAATGAAGACCAAGGACCGCCGCAAGATCGCGTGCATCGGCGAGCGCATTTCCGCGTTGACCATCGGCATCCTATGGCGGCGCATGCGCCCGCTCGGTCGCCGATTGGGCGCGGCAGGCACCCGGGGTAAAAGCCCGAAGCCGTCTGTGCACCCCACCACCCCATGGATCGAGAAGGAGACTCCTTGTTTTGCCTCGCCGCTCGCTCGGTCGCTCGCCGATGAACCGGGGGGGAATCGGGCGAACGCCGAATCGACCGGACGACGCGATCGAGCGGCGGACGCCCGCAGGGTGGGCGCCCGGATGCCGGGGCGGATTGCGGTGAGTACGATGAGAGTTTTCTCGAGTGTCCACGGATTCGTGTTGTCGCGGCGGTCGCGCCGGCTGCCGCGCGCGTCGCAATTGCAACCTCGCCTTTCATGCGAGCGCGCGGCGTGCAGGTAGCCGTTCCGATCTCCGCCGAGCGCGACGTCCCGACGGCATGGCCGTATGCGAAACGCGCGATCGACCTGCTGCTGGGCGGGAGCCTTTTGATCCTTTCGGCGCCGCTCATCGCCGTGGCTGCGGTCGCCATCGTCGCCGTCACCGCCGGCACGCCGTTCTATACGCAGGAACGAGTCGGCATGAACGGGCGGCGCTTCAAGATGTACAAACTGCGCACGATGGTCGACGGCGCGCACGCGATGCGCGACGAAATCGAGCATCTCAACGAGTGCGACGGGCCGGTCTTCAAAATTCGAAACGATCCACGCCTCCATCCGCTCGGTCGGTTCCTGCGGCGCAGCAGCATCGACGAACTGCCAAACCTTCTCAATGTGGTACTCGGTGATATGTCGCTGGTAGGACCGCGCCCGGCACTCCCGAGCGAGGTCGAGCACTACGACGCCTTCGCGATGCGTCGCCTGTCGGTACCGCAAGGCCTTACGTGTCTATGGCAGATCAACGGTCGCAGTCACGTTTCGTTTGAAGAGTGGATGCAGCTGGACAACCGTTACGTCGACACCTGGACGCCACTCTCCGATCTGGCGATCGTGGCTAAGACGATCCCCGCCGTTCTTCGAAAGGACGGCGCGCATTAAGCAACATCTCCGCGTTGTCCGCGAGCCGGCACGGCCGCGCCGGTTTTCGATCGCGGGATCAACGCTCTTCATCATGTCGGCGACATTCCTGTCGACCGTACTCGGGTTCATGCGCGAGGTCGTGAGCGCGCGCTACTACGGCACGCGTTGGGAGATGGATACGTTTCTCGCGGCCGCGACGATCCCGACGATTCTCTTCGGAGTCTTCAACGGGGCGCTCGTGAGCGCGCTGGTCCCGACCTTCTCGGAGTACCTCGCGCACCGCCAAGAAGATGATGCCTGGCGGCTCGCAAGTACCGTGCTCAACGTGCTCGCGATCATGCTTACGGGGTGCGCCGTCCTCGGCTTCTTTGCGGCACCGTGGTACGTGCCGTTGATCGCCCACGGCTTTCCGGCTCCGCAGATGGAAGTTGCGATTCGCATGACCCGCTGGTTGATGCCGAGCATCGTGGCCGTCAGCTTGAGCGGCGTCCTCTCGGCAATGCTCAACGCGTACCATCGCTTTCGCGCGGCCGCCATGGTCGGCGTGGCGGTCAACACCGTTACCATCGCGACCGTGATCGTGCTGAATCGGAACATCGGCATCTACGCGCTGGTTCTGGGCACCACCCTCGGCCTGACGGCGCAGATGCTGGTGCAACTGCCGTCGTTTCTCTCGATCGGAAAGTACCGGCCGATCATCGACCTGCACCATCCGGGGTTGCGAAAGATCTGGGTATTGCTCGGACCGATCATCGTCGGCTCGGCGGCGGGGCAACTGGCGCTGTTCTTCGATCGGTTCTTTGCCTCGACGCTTTCGCCGGGTTACATCGCCGGCATGAACTACGCGACCAAGCTGGTGAACTTCCCGCAGCAGATCTTCGCGGCCGCCATCGCGACGGTGATCTTTCCGCTGCTCGCGGCGCAGTTTGCGCGCGACAACCGCAACGGCGTCGGGCGTTCGGTCATCACGGGGCTACGGTTGGTAAACTTCATCACGATTCCGTCGGTCTGCGCGCTGATCGTACTGGCGCACCCCATGGTGCAGACGCTCTTCGAGCGCGGCACCTTCCAGCGGACCGCCACCGACCTGACGGCCGGACTGCTCCCCTTCGCCGCCGTCGGGCTGGTTGCGCTGGCGTCGAACGTCGTGCTGACGCGCTGCTGCTTTGCCTGTAAGGAAACCATGTGGCCGGTGACGATCTCCGTGGCAACCGTCGTCGTCAACGTGCTGCTCTCCATGATTTGGCTGCGGACGCTGGGCGGACGGGGCCTATTGCTGGCTAACTCGGTCAGTCAGACGATGCAGACCGTCCTGCTGCTGATGCTGATCGCGCGGTTGGTGCGTCCGCTGGATTGGCGTGCGTTGTTGCTATCGACGGCTAAGGTTGCCTTAGCCTCGCTGGCGATGTTCGCCGCCCTGCACTGGATCCAGGCGCTCGGGGTCACGCCCGAGCCGACCCTGGCCTCGCGTGCGTGGTACCTCTTCGGACAGATCACCATCGGTGGCGCGATCTTCCTGTTGGCGGCGCGCGTGCTCGACGTCGAGGAACTCCAGTTGGCATGGCGCACGATCGTTGCGAAGTTCGAGCGCAACATCATTGGTCCACCTGAAAACCGCGATGCCCCAATCGCCTAACATGCAGTCCGGAGCGATTCTCAAACTGCGCATCGTCATCCCGGCTTGTAACGAAGCCGCACGCATCGAACCCACGCTTGCGGATTACTGCACGGAGTTTGCCGCCGATGCGCAAATCGTCGTCGTAGCCAACGGCTGCGTCGACGCGACGGTCGCCATCGTCGATGCGCAGCGCCGTCGTTACGCAAACCTCGAAGTCGTCGACGTTTCGGCGCGCATCGGTAAGGGTGGTGCGGTTCGTATGGGCCTTGCAAGCGGCCAGGAACCGTTTGCAGGCTTCGTCGACGCCGACGGATCGACATCGGCGCGTGAGTTCCGCCGGCTCTTCGAAACCCTGCGTGGGTGCGGTTCGGATGCCGTGATCGGTTCGCGCTGGAGCCGGGGCTCGGTGGTGAAGCACGCGCAACCGCTCCGCCGCCGCCTCGCCAGCCGCGGCTTCAATGCGCTCGTGAGCATCCTCTTTGGCTTGCGCTTCCGCGACACTCAATGCGGCGCCAAGATCTTTACGCGTGACGCACTCCTCGAGGTCCTTCCGGCTCTGGAACTCGCGGACTACGCCTTCGACATCGAGCTTCTCTGGCGCCTGAAGCAAAATCGCCGGAGCGTGCATGAGGAACCGACGGTATGGCAGGATCGCGCCGGTAGTCGCGTCGATCTGGCACGCGTTCCCTGGACGATGTTTATGTCAATCGTGAGGCTGCGGCTACAGGAGTCTCCCCTGTGGCGAATTCCAATGGTCGACCGCGTCGGCCGTGGGGGGCTGATTCCGGTACGCCCGGGACGATCGATCCTGGTCTTGCGTCGCACCGACGATTCGCGGGCAGAACGTCTCTTCGAATCACTACGGAAGCGGGGTTTGCAGGTACTTTTTGCCGACGAAGAGGCACGACGGTCCGGCTTCAGGCTGAAGGCGGGATCGCGCCGTCCCTGGCGCGGGTTCCTTTGGTACGCGCTGGCGAGCCGCCGTCAGTACGACGGAATCCTCGAGTTTGATAGCGATCCGCCGTCCTGGCTTGCTCGACTCTCGTCAAAGCCGCGATTTCGTCTGCGCCTTTCCGAAGGCGATGGGGGAAAGGCCGCCGAGGCGGGCGGCGTAACCGCTGTTTCGCTGCGGTCGATGTCGGGCGAGGAGCTCGCGGCATTGATCGACACGATCACCGTCGCACGCTTGCCGTATCGCGCCGTCCTCGTAAAGGGCACGTCGCTGGTGAGCCCGGACGATTTGACGCGCGCGATCGAGCAATGAACGCGTCGCTTCGCTTTCTCGTCGTGGCACCCCAAGGGCTTGGGGATGCTCTCGAGGCGACCCCGATCGTACGGTCGCTGCGCGGCGCATATCCGCACGCACGGATCGACGTTGCCGTGCTACGTCCCGGGCCGCTGGCGCTGTTCCGCGGATTGCCCCGGTACGTCGATGAGACGATCTACCTGCCCTTTTGGGAGCGAGGTGCGCTTGCGTTTGCAATGGCCGTGGCGCGCAATCGTCGCGGGCGCCGCTACGAGGCAGCGTTCCTCGCCTACCCAGCGGCAGACTGGAAATACCACGCACTGTTGCGGGCGTTTCCAGCCGCTCGCCGCTTCGCGCACGATCACGCGCAAAGCGGCCCTGGAAAGCGCCGCAATCCAATTCAGCTGGTGGAAGTCCGCTGCGTTGCAAACGTCGAGCGCAACCGCGATCTCCTACGTGCGGCTGGAATCGCTCCGGATAGTGACGACGGGTACCTTGTGCCCGACACGTGGCGCGACGGCGCGCGCCCGCGATCTGGGATCACGCTTCATGTCGGCTCGGTGACACACGATGGGTTGGCCGCGAAGCGCTGGCCGCTTCAGAGTTTCATCGATCTCGCCAGTCGTCTGGTTGCCGATGGCGAGATGGTGTCGATCGTCGTTGGCGCCGACGAGCGCGAGGAATCGCTTCGGCTATGCGCCGCCGTTCCCGATGTTACGCCGTTCGAAGGCCCGCTTGAAGCCGTCGCGCGGCACCTTTCGAGTCGTCGACTGGTCGTGGCAAACGATAACGGAATGGGGCATCTTGCCGCTGGTGTCGGTACGCCGACCATCGCGATCTTTGGGCCGACGCCGGTTGAGTTTGCGCCGTTTGCCGCTAATGCACTCGCGCTGCGACCATCGGACTGTCCTGCCTGTTTCGACGTTCGTCGACCGATCGTGCGCTGCGTCCGCAACATCGACTTTGCCTGCCTTAAGGCGGTCACGCCCGAGCTGGTCCATACCCGCGCGCGCCAGGTCTTGGCAAAGGATACCTCCGGAACACGCGCGCCGTGATGCTACGCGTTCTGCTTATCGCAAATAGCTTCGATCCAGCCGAGCGGCATGCCGGCGGCTTCATCCATCTCACCGAAGTCGCAACGCGTTGGGGCGATGTCGAGCTCACGGTGATGGCGCCTAGTTGCGCGCGTCACATCATCGAACGCCGCATCCCGATCCTGCGCTACTGCGCTACGCCGGACATACGCTGGGCGCCGCGCGCGCTGCAGTGGCTGCTGCGGGGAGTCCTTTCGATGCCGAAAGGTTATGCGCTGCGGAAGAACTGCGACGTAACGCTGGTCCTGGCGCCGTTTCTGCCCGACATCTTGCCCGCAACAGCTTTCGGACTCGATCGTAGCGCGGTATACCTTTGGCATTTCATCGGCGATCCGTGGCGTCGCCCGGGAAATCGCTTGCGCAACCTTTTGGCGTCGATAAACGAAAGTCTGGGCAGCGCACTCGCGCGCAGGGCTCGCGTCCTCATCGCCGGGACCAAACTCGTTGCGCACGAGTTCGCTCCTCGGGGCCGTGCTAAAACGTTCGTCACCAGTAACGGGGTGGATCACCTCGCGCCCTCGCCACCGGTCGCGACGCGCTCCGGAGTCGTGTCGGTGGGGAGGTTGCACCCGGCCAAAGGGGTTGAGGACCTGTTGCGTGCCTGGGCACGATTGCCTGCGGAACTACGTCGCGAAGGGATGCGAATCGTCGGCGAAGGCACCGCAACGTACGTGCGACGACTACAGGTACTCGCGGCCGAACTGGGTGTCGCCGATTCCGTCACGATCGTCGAGGGTGCCGATGACGCCGCTAAGGTGCGCGAACTCGCCGCCGCGCGCGTCTTTGCCTTTGCAAGCCGAGAGGAAGGCTGGTGCATTGCGCTCGCCGAGGCAATGCGCGAGCAGCTTCCCTGCGTTACCTACGCGCTCCCGGTCTTTGACGAAGTCTTCCCCCAGGGGAGACTCGCAGTGCCGATCGGCGATATCGAGGCGTTTGCATCGGCGCTCCATCGGCTGCTCGCGAATGAATCCTTGCGCCAACGCGTGGCAGGCGAGGCGGGGCGCACGGCGCAGGCGCTGACCTGGCACCGTGCGGCCGACGTAGAGCGGATTGCGCTGCTCTACGCGGCCGGTCGCTCGGTCTGAGCGCTGGCGGTGGCTTCGCGTGGGTAGGCTCGTGCACGATTGCCTTGATAGACCTTGCGACGTAGCGAATTTGCGTGGCGTCGAGAGCCGGATAGGTGCCGCCACAAAAGAATACGCGGTCTCTAACAGCGTCGCGATTTCGCAGGTCACCGTCGGCGCGGCCCCGAGAAGGTGCCAACTGCTGGCGGCCTCAGCCAAAACGCGAGGCAAAGCAACGCGATAAGCAGCGGGTCGCCTCGCCGCAAGCGATCATCGCCGTGAGCGAGCTTTAGCCGATTCGGCGCTTGCGTTGGGTACGCCGACCAATGGGATGAATGCGACCACGATCGATGCAAACGACAATACGAATCCTAGCGTCAGGAGCGGTGGCCAGCGATGCACGAGCAGATACGTTCCGGGCAGTACGTTGCTGAAACAAGTAGCGACGAGGTCGCACTGAACCCCACGACCTTCGAACCCGTCTCTTTTTAGGACCCAGTACCCATCGTCGAGATGGTTGATCTTCAAACCGGTGCGCGCGCCGACCGCGACTTTGGATCGCAACGTCCCCAGCGCCACCGTTTTGACCTTTGCCAGCGGGTTCGGGCGAAGCTGGGCAAGTGGCTGCAGTAGCGTGAGCGACTCGGAACCGGCCGCCAGGCGTACGCCCAAGCGGTGTAGCCCGGTCCGCCCAATGACGAACGCGCCTGCAGGCAAACGCTTACCGTCGAGCTTAAAGGCAGGCGCGACAGGTCCTAGAAACCAGTCGGTTTGCCGCTGCCGGATGCTGTACCGGCCGGCCGGCATCCAGAGCGTCCGTGTGCGCCACGTTGGGCCGAGGACCTTAGTGCGGGTGTAAACGTGCGCCAGGGTGGCCGACCCCTGCCACTTGACCCAAAGCGCGCAGCGTCGAGCAGACGACGTGAGGGTGAGAATGGCTAACCCGGAGGTGTGGGTTGCAAGCTGGGTCGCGGTTTTGTTCCCGCAGCGGAGCGCGGTTTCGACCGCTCCGTTACCCAGCACGCCTTCGGCGCCGACCGCGAAGAGCGTAGGTTTCCCCGAGCCGAGGACGCGCGCGCGCAGCCACGCGCCGCGGCGGCCGAACAGGCCATTGAACGTAAACGCATCGCGACCAAAGCCCCCGGCGGCGCGAACGACGGCAAGCACCCCAGGACCGTCGGTGAAAAGAAGATCGCCCGAGCGCTTTCCGGGCTGACTTCTGTATGTTGGCAGCGACGGCTCGCGTCGCACAAGTGTGAGCTCGGCGCGCGGCGCACCGGTCACTCCGATACGGTCGCCCGGAACCACGCGCAACGTCGCATACGTATAGACGTCGTCCGGCGTGTTCTTCAAGTGCTCCAAACGCGTCGCCGAGCGCTTGGCTGCTGCCCCGACGACCACCGCCAGCGTCCTGCGGTAGCGTTGCGGGGCTCGCGCGATGGCAACGACCGTAGCCGACTTTCCGCGCCAGCGAAACCCGTGGGCGACGGGAGTGAGGGCATAGTCGCGATCGCGCGCCGGGTCGAACGCATCGCTTCCGATCGCGATCGCGCCGGTGGACCCGTACTTGGCGAGCTTATCGAGCGTCGATGTCGTCACGATCGCTACACCGTCGAGTGCAAATCCCGTCCACGTGTACCCCATGTCGCCAATGCCAAGCGGCGCGACGCGGATCTTGAGATCCACGGTGCATCCACGTCTGCAGCCTGCGAGCGGGAGGTCGAACCAGCGAAGGCCGAGCGACGGAAGAAAGCGGAAGCTCTGTTCGGGACGGTCACCGACGTGAATGGTGAGGTAAGTGTACGCATGTGAGGCATAGCGCAGCAGCAGCGTGTAGGCCCTACGGTGCACCGGAACGCGAACCTTCGCATGGAGCACGGCGCGTCCGATAAGTTGGATGGCGCCCTGCTCGCTGAAGGTCGGCGAATCGCCATCGATTGCATTGCGATACCAAGGCTGTGCCAGTTCGTAGCGACCGACGACGTAAGCGGCGTCGGCGTCGACCAAGCGAGTGCACTCCGGGCAAAGGCGCACCCCTGGTTCCCAGCGGATGCTGTCCTGTGCGGTCAACGCATCGTATGGCT
This sequence comes from Vulcanimicrobiota bacterium, assembly GCA_027459845.1. Taxonomy (GTDB): domain Bacteria; phylum Vulcanimicrobiota; class Vulcanimicrobiia; order Vulcanimicrobiales; family Vulcanimicrobiaceae; genus DAIDGS01. The sequence goes on from DAIDGS010000036.1 coordinate 10,811, forward strand.
GATAGTCGCTGTAGGTCGGAAACGCGCACGACGCGCCGGGACGAACAAAGTCGACGTGTCGTAGCCCGGCATCCGCGAGAAGGTAGTCGAGGTTGCCCGGGCCACCGAACAAACACGACGTGCGATCGGCCACCACTAGTGGGTCGACGTGCGGCAATGCCTTCACATAAACGCCGTCACGTGCGTCGAAAATGGTGCGCCCCAACGGAATCGAGCGATAGATCGCGGAGAAGTCGGGTGCGTACCGTTCGAAGCTGCGTTGCCAGGCGGGGGTCGCGATGACGGTGCCGATGCCGGCGCGCGCCAGAAGTCCGATGCCCCCGATTCCGTCGGTTCCAAAGCGTGCTCCGAACGCCCGCGCGCTGAAAATCGTCGGTGTTGGGACGCCGTAGCCGTCACCGTCGTCAAAAGCTCCGCCGCGCGCGACCGCGTACGAAGCGGTGCGATAGCCGTTCGCTGCTGCCAACGCATTGACGCGCGCTAGGTGCGGCTCGACCGCCGCCACGTCGTTTTCAGCCTGCCAGACGTGAGCGCACGCGCCGAAGGAGAGGAAGCTGGCGAGGCTGACGACGGCAAGCCCCGCAGCGAGCGCGGCAAGCCGCGCTCCCATGCGCGTCAGCGCGCGCAACCCCTCTGCAGCGCCCAGTGCAATCGCCAGTGCGGGAACGGTAAGCCAACGGTCGGGTGTACGCAGCTCGCCGAGCAAGGGGAGGTGCGTGATCAACCACCAGGCTGGGATCCCAACCTCCAGGTTGGGTCCGAAGGCCAGCAACACCAGGCCCACGACCAGGAGCGCGAGGAATGCCGTTGCCGTTCGTCGCACGCGCGCGAGTAGACCGCGAAGTCCGACGTATGCCAGATACCACACGCTGATGCCGCCAGGCAGGGCGAGGTAGAGGAACGGCGAGGCATTCACGAGTCCGCTTGGATCGACGAGTTGCTCGCGCGGCGCCAGGGCTAACGTCTCACGCAACGTCTGACTGAACAGCGTGAGAAATCCGGGAAATGCGAGCGCAGCTCCGCGGGTCGCCGAAGGCGAAAGCACCCCTTGAAACAGGGAAGCGCATACGAGATAGAGCGACGGTCCGATTAGGAGCGGCAACGATGCAACGGCGTAGGTCAGCCAGCGTTTGCGACTCGCCGTTCGGTCGAATGCATAAGCGGCTAGGCACGCGTAGGTCGGGAGGCTCACGAGGAAGAGGAACTCGATGTGCGGCACCGTCCCGGCGCAGGCGCAAAGCAGCGCCGCCAGCGGGAGCGCGCGCTCGCCGAATCGGCGAATCGCGATCACGCCGAAGCATAGCGCCCACGGGAGCAGCACGCTGGGCCACACGACGCTCAAGCCGGCTCGCAAATTGAGGCAGACCAGCGGCATCGTGGCGTAGATCAATCCCGCGAGGACTGCCCAGCAGCGTTCGCGCGCAAACACGCGTGCGAGCGCGTACGCGCCGCTTGCGGCACCCGCCAGCAGCAAAACCTGGAGCACCTTAATCGCCGTCCAGCCGTTGTGGACGATCAGCGTGAGCGGAGCGAGCGTCACGTACTCGAAGAGCGAATTGTAGAAAAACTGCGGAATGTCGTACCAGCCGTTCCATCCCAAGAAGTCGAGAGCGTCGACCGGCGTGTGAACCAGATGCCGCGCATACTCGGCAACCGCATAATCAAAGCCGATGTCGCGCGCGTACGCCCACGGTGGCGCCGCCGCAGTCACGAACTGCCACGCGCGCCACGCCAAAAGCGCGAACGTAACGCCCGCAATCGCCCAGATGATCGCCCCACGAGCCTTCACCGCCCCGTCTCCCTCTCTTCATGCTTTCCGCCGCCGACGCGCTAGGTCTCGCCGCGCCGCAGGCCGTCAGGGAGGATTGGCGTCATGGGGCGGCTGAACCCCCCTGCAATGCATGCGCCCTTGGTTGCAGCGGTGCCGTGATCGACGGTTCGCTCTCGGTAATCGTACCTGCGTATAACGAGTCGCAGACGATCTTTCATAACATCGAAGAGACGGTCGCAACGCTGGAGTCGTTCGGATGCGATTTTGAAGTGATCGTCGTCGATGATGGAAGCAACGACGAGACCTATTTGCACGCTGCCCGGCTGCTGATCGAGAACGCGCACCGCGTAAGGGTGGTGCGCTGCGAGGTCAATCAAGGGAAAGGCAACGCCTTGATCTGCGGCGCAGGCTATGCGGCCGGCGATTACTTGGTATTTCTCGACGCCGACATGGACCTGCATCCGCGGCAACTGCCGAAACTTTTTGAAATTATGCACGCGACCGCCGCGGATGTGGTGATCGGTGCCAAGCGACACCCCGAATCGAAGGTCAACTACCCGCCCCTGCGCAAACTCCTCAGTGCCGGATACTATCTCTTGGTGCGTGTGCTCTTTGGGCTCCCGATTCGCGACACGCAGACCGGCCTCAAAGTCTTTAAGGCGCGCGTCGTCCGCGACGTCTTTCCGCGCGTATTGGTCAAACGATTCGCCTTTGATATCGAGGTGCTGACGAATGCGCATCGATTAGGCTATCGTATCGTCGATGCGCCTGTCACGCTTGAATTTCGGCGCGGAGAAGGGCGCGTTCGCCCACACGACATCAAGGCGATGCTTTTCGACACCTTGAGCGTCTTCTATCGCATGCATCTGCGCCACTACTACGATTCTATCGAGCCTGCCCCGCTCGACACGCTTGCATCGGTGAAGGAATCCTACGAACTCACCGAGCCGCAGCAATCGGCCGTGTAGCGACTGCGACCAATCCGTCGCACCAGTCGAGTTCGATTGCCGGACAGATCAGGCGTCGAGGCAGGAGAAACGCCACACGCGATGCGCTCCACGCGTAGTGCGTACGCGTGATATCGACGTTTTCAAAATGGAGTCGAAGTATTGCGTACAGATCGTACCATGGGTAGTTTTGCACGTGGGTGAAGTCGCGCGCGATTCCTCCGGGTGATGTTGGATTTGGCGTCGAGAGCAGCAGCGTCCCGGAGCGGTCGAGCACCGTCGTCAACTCCCCGAGAAGGGTCTCAAATGTATCCGCCGACATGTGTTCGATGACTTCGCTCGCGATGGCCACGTCGATTGGAACGCCTACTTGGCGCGGCGTGTCGATGCGCTGATAACCGCCTTCGACATTGGGGTCGCGCTCGACCCCGAAGTAGCCGCCGACGCGCGTTCCGTAGCGTTCGCGAAGGTGTCGGTATAGGTCGCCGTTTCCGGGACCGAATTCGAGCACGTTGATCGAGCTCTCTGCCCGTTGCGCGATGCGGTCTACGAAACGCCATAAGGGCGGCCGGTCAAGCACCATAAACGGGCCCACGCGGCGGGAGCGTTCGGCTATACCGGCGCGCGCTATTAGTGGGAAAAATACACGCGCCGGTGGCCCCCCTAGCGTCGAGCTCTCGTTGGCGCGGTATTTGCGTAGCCCCTCACGACGAAAGGCCATGATTTCGTGGTAACGGTCAGCGAGTGGCATGCAGGTCCCAAGAAGGGTGTATGAGGTGATAACGTCGGCAAGATATTACCGCCGGTGCGGAAAAGTCCTATGGCGTTGCAACGTAGCGAGCGAACATGAGCCGACTAAAGGTTGGCGGTCGAAGGCGCGCGATGACGCCGAGCCCGTGGTGGCTGCTGACGCTGGCGTTGCTGCCGCTTATTACCCTTTGGCTGCATTTTCGCGGCGAGATGGTGCTGGGTTGGGACAGCGTGCCACCGTTACGCCCCGATCTCTACATAGCACAGGCGTTTTCGAATTGGAATTGGGCGCGCGAGCTTGGGCAGCCGCACGTCCTCGATGGCCTCGCCGAGTTACCGCTCGGCATCGCATACTTTTTGCTTGCGCTTCCCTTCGGACTCGCCGTCGCACAAAAAGTCGTGCTCGTCGCGATATTCGTGCTGCCGGCGTTCGCAATGTCTTTCTGCGCGCGTCGTCTATTCCCACGCGCGCCGTGGCTCTGGTTTATCGCCGGTTGGTGTTACGCGCTGTCGCCGCTTCTCTTTGTGCGGTATTACATTCCGATCGTTCCGGTGCAGATCGCCTATGCGATGCTGCCGTTGCTGGTCAACGCGTGGGTCGATGTCGCACGGCGTGGCGGCGATGCGCGTCGCCTCCTCGGACTAGCGTTAGCACAGTTCGCCTTGCTGCCGTCCTCGAGCAACGTGGCGTACTGGATCGTCCCGCAGGCGGCCGGCCTATTGCTCGCCGCCGCGATTGCCGTCGGCAAGCGCGACCAAGATGGAAATCGGAAGTGGTCCGGAATCGCACGTGGGATCGCGATCGTTGCTGCGATCAACGCATTCTGGTTCGTTCCGCAGGCGCTGTTTGGCGCGGTCGAGGGTTCGACCTATGCCCATGAGTCGGTGCAAGCCGCTTACACTGCCGGCATTCGCAAGGACGTTGCCGCGAACTCGAGCGCCTCCTACACGATGCGCTTGACATCGCGGGCGATTGCCCACGTTGGTGACGCGAATGGTCCCTACTGGACCGACGCCGCGATATTTAGGAATCCGGTGTATGCCGCGACGCTATTTGTATGGATTGGACTAGCGCTCGTCGCGATCGCTCGGCGCCCGCGCGATCCGCGGCGAATCGGGCTCGGCCTGCTTTTGGTTCTCGCGCTGTTCATCATGAAGGGAACCGGTCCACCCCTGGCGGCGCTGCTCGCGTTGGCGTATCGCCTGCCGCTGCTGGGAACGGTCTTTCGCGACGGGTTCGATAAGCTCTTACCGATGGCAGCCTTTGCGATTGCGCTGCTGGCACCGCTTGCGCTCGCTCCCAGCTCGCGGCGCCGAGACTCAACCGGCGCCTGGGTCCTGGCCGGGTGTGCGCTGCTTTTAGCGTATCCGTACTGGACGGGACAGATGTTTATGGCGCGACCGGCCGGACCGTCGCTCGCGTCGATTCCGCCGAACGACGCCTATGCGATCGCGCGCGCGACCGACCGAAACAGTGCGCGAACGCTGTTCCTCCCACCCAGTGGGAATGCCATGCTGACGGCGACGAACTGGGGATACTTTGGCGAGAACCCCTTTATCTGGCTCGCTCGCGCTCCGCTGATCTCGACGCCGCTTTCGGTGATCAATCGGCCTCAAACCGATGCCGTGACATCGGCGCTTTACAGGGCGGTCGAGCGACGCGACGTCGTCGCCTTTAGGTTGCTTGCACGCATTCTCCGTGTCGGATATGTGTTGGTAGCGCACGATGTCAACTTCGAATACTACGGCGGTCCGACGCCGCGCGCGATGGATGCATTTCTGGGCGAACTCGGCGACACTCGGGTCACGCAAGTTATCGGCCCGTATACGCTCTGGCGTCTTGCGTGGGTTCCGGATCGCAGCGTCGCGCTCGCACGGCGCCAGATCGTCGCATACGATGCGAGTTTTGCGGCGGCACTCAACGTCGTCGGCGCGTGCGGTAGGTTTGCGCGGAGCGCGCTGGTTGCCGGATCGCAAGCAACCGGTGTCTGTACGTTGCGGCGCAACGTCATCCCCCCATCGGCCTGGATGCCGATGACGTTTCGGCTGCGCGATGGGTACCTGCGAGTACGCGCGAACCTCCGAACGCCGGCCGCGGCGGTGTGGGTCGGTCGCGATGCGTCGGCGGCGTCATTGGGGGGCGTGGTCGCCGGTACGACTCGAACCGCGGTTCCGCTCGTTCCGTGCCTGCGCTTTGCGTACGCGGCGTTTGCGCCGCGCGGCCCGACTCGGACGATCGCGATTCCCGCCGCGCCGGTCGGCGGCGGTGGGGTGGATGTCACGCTCCCCGCGTTGCGACCGGGCTTTCAAGACGTGCGCGTCCTCGCCAGCGTCGATCGCTCGACCGTAGCCGCCGAGGTCGTGGATGCAAACAGCGCGCAAGTGATGGCGCGCACGAAAGGCCTCGCGACCGGCAGTAATGGGATGACCTTCTATGCCCTCCCCGGTCGGACGTATCGGCTGCGGATTGCCGGCGCGGTGGCGTTTGGCAGTGCACGCGCGGATGTGTTGGGAGCCTCGGTTCGCGCGGTTCGGCGCAGCAAAATCGGGGCACTTCGGGCGCCCGCCGCGCCCGGCCAGACGTGTCCGGCTAGGTCGCGTGCAAACGCTTTTGCAACCCGGGATCGTGGTCTGGACGTGGCGCTGGCAATCGAGGGAAAGCATATTTTGGTGCGCACCTACGGCATCGAGCCTCCCTTTGACGTCGCCAAGATGCGTCTGCCACCCGGCACGAAATTGCTGCGCAATGGCAGCACGTTGATCGATCGTACGGCGATCGACACGACGTTTGCACCCGGGTTCACGGTTCGGCTGCAGGGGTATCGGCCCACCGGTCCGGCACGCACCCTGCGCGTCACCGATTTGTCGAGCTCGGGGCCGGTACTCGTGACCGATCTCGATCCACGACGTGGACGAATGACGTTGCAGACAGGGATCAGCGATCAGTGGGTGCGCTTTCCGCTTCCCGAGCTGCGGCCGGGTCCGTATGCGCTCACCATAGCCAGCGGTGGACTCGTCGGTCAATACGGCGCTGCGGTGACCAACGTTGCCACCGACGGTGTCGCCGCGTCGCGGCGCAACGTGAGCGGTCCGAAGCTGGCGTTCGCATTCTACGCGCTTCCCGGGCAGCGCTATCAGTTATATATTTATACGGTTGTTTTGCCCGGACAAACAACTTTTGCGCTGCGCGTCTCGTCGATGACGTTGCAACCGATCCGGTCGACCGGCCTCGCCCAGTTCACGTTGCCGCGCGTCGTCGCCACGGTCGATAGCGATCCCGATGCGGTATTGGTGAGCGGACGGCTTCGCCGTGGGCCCCTCGGCATGACGGGCAGCCACGTTTCGCAATATGCGAATCCCACCGCGTTGGTATTGCGAACGCAATACGATCCATTCTGGCTCGGGTTTCTCTTGAGTACCAGACCGCCGTTCGTCATGCCGCTGCACCACGTCGTAGCCGACGGTTACGCCAATGCTTGGATCGTTCCAGCTATGACCGTAGGACGATTCACGGCATTCTACCTACTCGACGCATTTGAATATCTCGGCTTGGCACTCGCCCTGGTTGCCCTGTTCGCCCTAATCGCGCGTTCGCGCAAGCGTGGTGCGCGGCTTTGAAAATCGGGTTGCTCGTCCCCGAAATGCCACCCGATGCCGTCGGCGGCGGCGGGGTGGTTTTCGATGCACTGGCGCGCCGACTGGTTGCCGACGGCCACGCGGTGACGGTTGTTGCGGCCGCGACATACCGCGGACCACGCGACGAGCACCCACCGGATGGTTTCGAGCTCATCCGCGTTCCCGAGTTGGCGCATCCCACGCCCGAATACCGGACGTCGATGCCGCCGCTGCCCGGTCGCGCGCTGGTTCGGGCGATCCGTGCACTGCGGGCCTGCGACGTCGTCAATGCTCACGGCTACGCGTGTCCACTGGTGGACGTGATCGGCGCGTTTTTGCATCCACGCAAGATCGTCTTTACGTTGCACGGTTTTCTCTACACGATACCCGAGCGGGGTGGCGCGCTGGCGGCGGCCTATAACCTCTACGATCGATGTCTCGGTGCGCGCGTGTTCCGTTCGGCCCACCGCGTAACGGCGGTTTCGTCGGCGGTTGCGCTGGCCGCCTCCGAGCGCGGACGGCCGGATTGTGCGGTGATTCCCAATGGTTTTGCGCCGCCGGACCCGCGCCCGCTCGCGCCGGAAATCGCACGTGAGGCAGCGCGTGGCCCCTATCTGCTGTGCATCGGGCGGCTTCAGTGGCTGAAGGGGTTTGATACCGCGATGGAAGCGTTAGCGCTGTTGCGCGAGCGAGGCTCTCGACTGCGCCTGCTCATCGCCGGTCGCGACGGCGGCTATGAGACTGCATTGCGCCAGAAGGCCGAGCGCTTGGACCTGGCGGATGCCGTCTCGTTTCTCGGTTTTGTCCCGAACGATCAGATCGCGACGCTGCTTGCCGCGAGCGAAGCATACCTGCTCACGTCGCGCATCGAAGCGCTGTCGGTGTCGGCGATGGAGGCGCTTTCGGCCGGAGCGCCGTCGATACTCTCAAAGGTTGGTGGGATGCCCGACATCGCGACCGACGGGGTTAACGCAATTTTTGCGACGCCGGAAGTTCCCGCTACCTTTGCCGACGCGGTCGAGCGCTTGCAGCGCGATCCCGAGCTGCGCGATCGCATCGTTGCCAACGGCCGGGTCAGGGTGCGCGAGTTCGCCTGGCCGCGGATTGCGCGTCTCTACGAGGCGACTTACGACGAAGTCTTGGCGAGCATGCGCGCGTAGAGGTCGTCATACGCGGTCCGCACGCGATCGTCGCTTGCGTGTTCCCGTAGTGCCAATGCCGCGCGAGTATGGCTTGCCGGATCGTCAAAGAACCGTGCCAGCGCACGTGCGACCTCGCCCGGTTCGGGCGCGAACGTAAGGGTCGCAGGCACGCCGGGAAAAACGGTCGAGAGTAATATTGGCTTGCCGGCGGAGAGTGCGAATGTGGCCGGCCCGCTAGCCGCCAGGTGCTTGGTATAGGCGAAGACGCACACGTCGGCCGCAGCGAGGTATTCGGGGAGCTTTTCGTCGGCGATGAACCCAACGTGTCGTCGTCCCGCGCCCTCGAGCGCTGCGGCTGCGGTACGGTAAGCATGCAGGTAAGCGGGATCGTTGCGATGCTGGGGGTGCGGTCCCGTGCCCAGCACGAGGAGCGCGTTCGGTCGGGTTGCGGAAAAGTCCGCAAATCCGGCAGCCAACACCTCGAGTCCCTTGTAGCCGTTCCAGTATCCCCAAGTCAGCACGACCTCGGCATCTTGCGGGATGCCCAATCGCGTTCGAGCCGTTCTGCGGTCGATCGTCGGCACCGCCGCGGCGCGAGCGGTAAATAGCGGGTGTGCGATGACGTGCACCTTCGTTGCGGCTGCGCCGAGTGCGACCAACCGATCGCGCAACGTTTCGCTATGCACGACGAGTTCGGCGTTGGAGCGCGCGATCGATCGAAAAATGCCGACGACGATCGGTCGCACCAATCCGAGCGGGAGCGGCGAACGACGGCCGGCCAGCAGGCTCTCGTCGATCTCGCGCGAGGTTGTAACCCCGTGTACGGTCACGACAGTTGGCCGACGTCGCGCCATCGCGTGCAGGAAAGGTGGAAACAGCAGCGCCCGCGCGCTTGAGCCGTAAAGGAAAAGTTCGTGTTGCACGTGGACGAGCGCCGGGCGCACGCCTTCGAGCGCACTCGCAATGCGGTGGAACGCGAGCGGATCGCCGAAGCGCCAGGTGGGAAGCACGCGGACGTTCTCGGGGAGAGCGGCGATTTCGGTGCGGCCGGCGTCGCGATTCGCAACCAGGGTGTGATCGAACGCCCCCGCGGCAAGGATGCTTAGCAGGCTGCCGGTATAGGCGCCGACGCCCCCGATCGGCCCCGAAGCGTGGTCGCCGGGCAGCGCGCTGACGTGCCCTACGCGAGCGTCATGCACGGCGACGGCGGCCTGTCGAAAGAAAGATGGGAATCAGCAGCACGACGCTGACGAGTTCGACGACTTGCAGCGTCGCACTGCGCGCCTCGATGGCGTAAACCGTTCGGGCGCCCTGCCGGCGCTGTGCAACCCAGCCGTTCACGGCGCCGTCGACGCGAACGTGCACGAAGCCCCGACCGCCGATGATGCGCCAGTAGCGGGTGTAGGCGACGTTGATCCTCAGCAAGTTCCCGGGCTCAGCCACGGGTAGCGCGATGCGCCAGAGCCACGGAAGCAGGTGCGTCGCGCGGACGGCTGCGGCCCGATGCGTAGGCGGGTCGGTGGGGATGCCGGGAATCGCAGCGGCACCCGCCGCGACCGCACATTGACCCCGGCAGGAGATGGTGTGTCGTCCCGGTCCAAGTGCGAACCAGCGATACCCGGAAGTCGTCCGTGCGACGCGCCGGCCGTCGCTCCAGAGGCTTCCGCGAACCTCGGCGAGGACCGCCGATACCGCAACCCGCAATGGTTGTTGCGAGGCGGTATAGACGCCACCGTAGGCCTGATCGATGTTGGGCCGTGCGACGAAGAAGAGTCGCGCGTTGACCCAGGCGCGGTGGGCGTCGACGGCCGAACTGCTTGCCGCGATGGGCTGGGGCGCTGGCCCGGGTGCGAGGCCGGCGCGGACGGCGTCGCCGATCAGGAGGTTCCCGGCGCCGACGTTGGTGTCGAGCGAACCAACGGCAAAGTGCGAGGCCAGCGTGACTTCCGGCAACGGAGCAAGCGCAACCGGCGCTGCATCCGCTCCACACGCCCGGCGCCGCGTGGTCCGCGCGGCGATCTGTACGGCGAGCGTCGTGAGATCGGTGCACAGCCACGGCCGCTCGACGATGCGAGAAACCGAGAGCGCGCGCAGCAGGCGTGTGTTCCCCGAGATTGCATAGCGAGAGAGGGCCATCACGGCCGGATATTCGGGAAGGTAGGTGTTGAGTACCGAAACCCCGCCCGGCCGGTCGTAGACGTCGGGATCGACGCCCGACCCTTTGGAGCCCAGACTCATCGGCTGAAAGGCGGGGTAAAACGCAATTCGGCTCTGCGCCGGCGCGTGGACCCTCACCCGCGGCAACTGCGATCCGGCGACCCAGAAGCGGGCCGGCGGGGCGAGCCACCACCCGAGTAGCCACGCGGTGCCGATTGCGATCGCGATGCTTGCCATCACGGGGTACCGGCGCGTCGCGAAGGCGATCGCGACGAGATAGCCGAGCGTTACCACTGCGATCAGGTCGTAGAGTTCGCGAAAAACCCCGGTAGCTTGAACGTGCGTGACGACGAATCCGTAAAGCGAGGCGATCGGGCCGTCAACGCCGGTAGTAATCAAGGCCGCGACGAGCGCTACCGCAACTGCGAGAAGCGCTTGCCGTGCGCGCGCGAGACCGGCGGCCAGAAGCGCGAGTATCGCGAAGGCGGCGTCGGCGACATGCCCGAGCGTTCCGAGTGCGGTCGCATAGCGCGCGAAGTATCCGCGCGCCTGCAATGCGGCGAGCAGCGTGAGCGACTGACTCCGCTCCCACGCGAGCGTATAAGGGATGCGGGCGAGCTCGGCGTGGCCGAGGAGCACGCCTAACCACACCGGCAGCGCCAAGACGAGCGCGGCGATCAGCGGTTGCCAGCGCCGCAGTGCGACGCCGACGGCCAGGGCGGCCACGAGAAAGATCAAGAGAAACTGTATTTGCTGCGCGACCAGCACCGTTGCAAGTGTGAGCCGAAGTGGCGAGGCGCGCCGGCCGCGGGCGATTTCGGCGCTAAACCACGCCAGACCGGCATAGGCGATCAACATCGGAAGATGCCCGGCTACCAACTCGGTGTAGGTCCACGGGTTGAAGCAAAGCAGCAGCATTGCCCCGATCGCGAAGGGGCGCGACCCGGCTACCTCCGTAAAGGTCGATGCCGCAACCGCGCAGACCGCGGAAAAGAGCGCCACGACCGCGGCCAGCGCGACGGTCGGCGCGATTTGAGCGAATGCCCAAACGAAGCAGTAGAAAAGGTAGTTGTTTGGGTAGAGTGCCGGTCGTCCCAAGCCATTGTTGCTCCAGGTCGCAAGCCCGGTGAGCGCCTGCGCACGCAGACCGGCGGCATCGGGCGACATCCACCAATCGTGACGAAGCACCGGAACTCCGGCGCTCAAGGTAAAGGCGACGAAGGCGATCGCAATGAGCAGGAGTGCTGCTCGAATCGCGGCGATCGCGGGCGTTTGTCGGCTTATGGCACGATCCCGTCTCGGTGCGCCTTCCTACCACGGCGCGCCGGATGAACCCTGCGCTACGACTTGTGTCGAGGCGGGTGCGCCTGCCGCGATCGCAGAAAGAGCGGCGGTGCTTACGGCAGGCCCGCCGGCGCGGGCGCTCGTCGTCGCCGGCGCGTATTTTCCGGAAATCGGCGGAGGCGAGCGACTTAGCGTCATCCACGCGTGGTTGCTGCGCCGTTGCGGCTATGACGTGACGGTGCTGGTTCCTCGTCGTGGCACCGGCGGCGTCGATGCGTTGGGAACGTCGTATGCGGTGGCGTCGCCGCTCCGCCTCGCCAACTACCGCGCCGTTCCGCCGCGAACCCTCGCGCAAGAACTCGAGACGCGGCAACCGGCGCTCGTATACTTCATCGGACCGCACCCGCAGGATTTTTACGGCGTCCGGATGGTGCAACGGCGAGGGATTCCGGTCGCCGCGCTCTACCACGCTGATTTTCGCGTCGATCGTGCGTCATCGCGCGCGATCACCGAGCTCTACGCGCGCATGGTTTCCCGTCGGCTGGACGCCGTCTGCACGACGACCGAGGGCTATCGCCAACGCTTGATCGCTCGTGGTGTCGATCCCAGACGCATCCACGACGTCGGCATGGGCGTCGATGCCGCGAGCTTCGCGCCGGGGTTGCCGCGCCGCGAACGCAGCGGAGCGATACTCTTTGTCGGCGGCATGGGCGTCAATCATACCTACAAGCGCTTCGATCTTCTGCTCGACGCTCTCGCCGCACTGCGGGCGCAGGGGCGCCGCTACACCTTGCGCGCGATCGGGGACGGCGAGAACCGTGCGCGCTTCGAACGTCAAGCCGAGTCGCTCGGCATCGGCGCGTCGGTAACGTTTACCGGGACGACCGACGATGCCGGCTTGCTGGCTGCGTATCGCGCCGCCGACGTGCTCGTGCTCCCCTCGCCAAGTGAGGCCGAGGGTTACGGGATGGTGGTCTTGGAGGCCCTTGCCTGCGGCTGCCCGGTCGTCACCAGCGCGATTGCCGGTGCCGGCGAGGCGGTCAAGGCTTCCGGTTGCGGAGCGCTTTGGAAAGGGATCGAGGCATCCGATCTGGCGCGTGCGATCGACCAGGTCCTCACCGCGCCGACGCCGCGCGATCGGGTTGCGGAGGCGGCGCGCGAATACGTCCTGGCCTCGCATACCTGGGAGCGCGTCGGCGACCGCCTCTGCAGCGCCCTGCTCGCTGCACGCGGGCGCGTGGCGTAGCATCGTGCGCGCTCGGCGATTGAGCCCGCGGTGGCTGCTGCTCTTGGGACTCCTGCCGCCGTTGACCTTCGCAGCGCACTTTCATGGGACCATGGTCTTGGGCTGGGACAGCGAGCCACCGCTTCGCCCGCTCGCGTACCTCCTGCAGTCGCTGTCGGCGTGGAAGTGGAATGCCTATTTAGGCCAGCCGAACATCTTTCAGATCACGCAGGCACCACTGGCCGTCGTGTACCTCGCGCTCTCGAGACTGCTCGGCGTTGCGCTTGCGGAGAAGAGCCTACTCACGATCCTCTTCGTTCTGCCGGCCTTTACTGCGTACTACGCGGCTCGCCGGATCTTTCCCAACGACCGCTTTTTGCCGTTTGCCGCGGGATGGTGCTTCGCGCTCTGTCCGCTGCTATTCGTGCGCTATTACGTGCCGATCGTCACGGTTCAACTGGCCTACGCACTCCTGCCGCTGGCCGTTAATGCCTGGGTAAACCTCATGCACGGTGGTGCGCGCCCACGCTCGCTCCTGTGGATCGCGGGGGTCGAGCTCGCATTTCTTCCGTGCGCGAATAACCTGGCCTATTGGGTGGTCCCGCACGTTACTGCGATTGCCTTTGCGGGTCTGCTCCATCTTACGCGAAGCCATCGACCGCACCGCGCGCGCGCTTTTTGGCTGGGTATCGCGGTGCTGGTGGCGATCAACGCGTTTTGGCTCGTACCCCAAGTGCTCTTTGGTTTGGTTGCGGGATTGACGTTCGAACACGAAGCGATCAATCATGCCTATACGGTCGGCGTGAAGAAGGATGTTGCTCACGATGCCGGTCTCTCGTACACGCTGCGCATGTCGACCAGCGCACAAACCGGCGCGGGCGATCGCTATGGCCCGTACGTCACCTACGCACGTGCGTTGCAAAACGGCCTGATTGCGGCGCCGTATTTTCTTTGGATGCTGCTGGCGGCGGCGGCCTTGGCGCTTCGACCGCGCGACCGGCGCGTGGTCGTGCTCGGTGCTTTGCTCGCCTTCGCCCTCTATGTGATGAAGGGAGAATCGGCGCCGTTGGCATTCGGCCTAGCGTGGTTCTACCGAATCCCATTGCTCGGAACGATCTTCCGCGACGGTTACGATAAGCTGCTGCCGATGGCGGCGTTTGCCTTCGCCATGCTGCTTCCGGTTGCGGCCGAGGCGATCGGCCGTTTGACCCGTCGACCGCGAGCGTTGCGCTGGGCCCTCGTCGCGATCGTCCTCGCCATGGCTTTCCCTTACTGGACGGGGCAGATGTTCATGGCGCGCCCGAGCGGTCCGAATCTCGCGTCGATGCCTCCTGCGTCCGCCTTTGCGTTCGGTCGGCTTCTCGATCGCGTTCACTCACGCATCCTCTTCGCGCCAATCAGCGACAATCCGCAACTTCTCGCTACCGACTGGCATTTTTTCGGTCCCAACGTGTATGGCAGCATGACCGACGCCGACGTGATCTCGATGGCAGCCTCGATCATGAATACCCCGGGAAGCGATCGCATTATGACCGCGCTTCATGCCGCGATCGACTCGGGCGACGTCGCGACCTTCGAGCAAGACGTGCGCGCGGCCGGGGTAGGGTATGTCTTCGTTGCGCACGATATGAATAGCGAGTACTATGGCGGCGAGACGGCTGCGAAAGTAGACGCGTTTCTGCGCGAGGTTCCCGGCACTCGCCAAGTTGCGCGGCGCGGCCCATACGTCTTGTGGAAGCTTCCCGGCGTTAGGCGCGTCGACCGGCACCTCCGACGCCTGCCGATTGCCACGTACGATACGTCGTTTACGGCGGCACGGGCGCTGGTCTCGCGGTGCGGGAAGGGACGCTTTGCGCTCATCCCGCTCACGCAGGGGTCATGCACCATCGCGTTGAGCCCGGTCGCCCCGTCGTCGCAGCTTCCGGTCACCCCCGCGCGCGTGCGCGTTGGCAGAAATCACGTTCGCATCAGCCGCGCGACGGTTACGGGGCGTGCCGTAGAGACCCGCGCGTTGCCGGCCGGAATCACGGTTGTCGGCATCAGCGGGAGGATCGTGGGATCTACCGCACGCTATCTCACGCTCGTACCCTGTAAGCGCTATCGCGTAGATTCGTACGCCGTAACGACCTACGCGGCGCCGATCGATCCAGCAGCGCTCGTGGGCGTCGACGGCGCGGCTCTCGTGCCCCTTCCTGCGATGTCGAGCGGGCTTAACGTCGTAAAGATAGCGACGGCGCGCAGCGGCGTGGGAGCCGGCGTGGCGATCGTCGACGCCGTAACGCGCGAGCGCGTGGCTGCCCGCGAGCACCTCGCATATCCCTCGACGTTGCTGGCACTCGACGCGCTGCCCGGGCGCAGCTACGCCCTGCTGATCGGGAGCGCGGAGAACTTCGGCGTCGCACGGAGCTATCTGCGCAACCTTCGGATCGCGCATGCGCAGCTTCGCACACCCTTTGTTCTGCGCGCGCCGCGTGCCGGTGCGCAACCTTGTGCGGTCGAACCGTCGCCGGCCGCCTTTGCCATCGCCGCCGACGTCGCGCGCGTGGGTGCGGTGGTGTCGCGGGGAGCGCTCGTTCTGCATCCGTACGCGGGTCGACCGATGACGTCGATCGCGGTTCCCCTTCCGGCCGGCACGACGCTCGCCGCCATCGGAGGTAACGTCGTGGGGCGGCGAGCGCGCGACGTCGGGGTTCCAACCGGAGCGCGAGTGCGAGTCGACACGTATGCCGCGGTGGGCTCGACGCGGCGCATCCCCATCGACGCCGTCACAACCTCCAGCAACCTATCGGCGGTCAACCTCGATCGCGCCGCTGGGACGGTAGCGATGCGCGCCGATGGCCCGGATCAGTGGATGCGCTTCGTCGCGCCGTTGACGTGTCCTCACCGCTGTCGGCTCGACCTTCGCCTGGGAACGCTGATCGGACGTGTTGGCCTTGCGGCGGTCGATCAGACCGATGGTTCGACGTTGACCGCACGACTCAAGGTTCGCTCGCAGGGACTCTCGCTGCTCCTACCCCACCTTGCCGACCAGCCGATCGGGCTCTACGTGCATTCGATGCCGCTTCCAAGCCCGACCCCGCTTCCGGGCGCGACGGCGGCCCCCGCATCCCCAAGCGACCTGCAGATCGCGGCGATGACGCTTACGCCGCTGCGGCGGACCGGGGCGGCATGGGTCGCGGTGCCCCGCGTGCGCAGCGCTCTGCCGACCGAGCGGGGTGCGATTACCGTGAGCGCGCTCGCGGTACGACCTCCTCCGCTTCGCGGGCGCACCTTGCGCCCATCATCGCAACCAAGCGCGGTGGTATTGGATACGCAGTTCGATCCATTTTGGACGACGCTCATCTTTCCGTCGTCGGGCGGTGTGTATTTCCCGCAACATGTTGTGGCCAACGCGTATCAAAATGCGTGGATAGTACCGGCCGCCATGCAAGGAACGGTGATCACATTTTATCTCAGTAACGTGCTCGCTGCATCCGGGCTGCTGGTCGCCTTGATCGCACTAGCCGTGCTGGCGCGCGCGAGCCTGCGCCGCAATTCTTAGGGATCCTTTCGCGCGCCGGATGCCGGGAAGTTCCCTTTACAGTAGTACGATGCCGTAGGCGAGCGAGCCGCGGAGTCGACCGATGGCAACGCCGAGCACGTGCGCGGCATTGCCCACCACAAAGCTCCCGAAGCGCAAACGCGATACGCGCATCATGCGCGCGGCGACGATCTGCGCGAGGGTCCAGCCGACGAGCAGGAGCAGTGCCAGCGCGAGCAGCCCGCCGAGGTGTGCCGCACGGTGTGCCAGCGCCGCAGCGAGGATATCGTAGGCTGCCAATAGCACGTACGCATACACGAACAACGAGGTCGGATAGTGACCGGCAAACGACCCGCCGAGCAGCGCGTCGCCGATGAATGCAAGCGCTCGGTCACCGTGGCGTTCGACCAGAAGGTTATCGAAGCGGTGGTGGAGTCCGGTACGGAAAATATCGGCGGCATCCTGGGCTCGAATGGGATGCCAAACGCGAGCTGCTTCGACCGTGCTCGGGTGAAGGCCGGCGGCGCGTGCCGTCAGCAGCAAGTCGCTATCGTCGCGCGACGCGCCCGAGAAGCGCTCGCAGTTTCCACCCATCCGAATGAAGTCGGTTACGCGCATCGCAAAGCTCGCACCGACAAACTTCGCGCCGGAAGGTGTCGCTTCGAGCGGATAACGGGCCGCACGGTCGCTGTAGACGCTCGCGAAGGCGATCGATCCGGGCCGCGCGCGTACGGCTTCAAGCATTGCCGGAAGCCACTCGGGAGTTGGCACGCAGTCGGAGTCGATTACGACGCCGATCGCACCGCGGGCCTCCCAGAAGCCACGATTGCGCGCGCCGCTAACCCCCTTGTTGGCCTGGGTGATCACGCGCATCGGAAGCGTCGAACGTTCGGCGAGCCGCGCGGCAACCGCCGGTGTGGCGTCGGTCGATCCGTCGTCGACGACGACGATTTCCCCTCGACCGCAGCGCGTCCAGGCCGTCAGGTGCTCTTCAATTGCTGCGTGCAGGTCGATTAGGAGGCCGGCGCGATTGTAGACCGGGATCACGATCGTGTAGTCGAAATCGGGAACGCGATCGACTCGGGCGAGCGAGACGGGGTATTCGCGTACGCGCGAGCTCCCGACGATCAGCGACGAGAGCAAGGCCAGCACGCCGATCCCAAAGGTGACGAAGGCGACGATGCATGCTTCGTCGGCCAGCGCCGAGTCGGGGCCTGCGAAGAGCATGCGTAGGGCGGCCAGCACGATCAGGGCGAGCGTCAGTCCGATGGCGGCAGTGCCGAGATACTTCAGTCGCATGCCATCGGCGTATTCACCGCTCGCGCCGGCCAAAACCTTGCTCGTGCGACGACGGTGCGGGCAGGTCGTCGGGGCGGGCTCCGATAAAGCCAGTCCGACCTCATGCAGATGACGTACTTCCGGCCGCGTTTGAACGCTGGCGCGCGCGCGGCGTGCTCGCAGATCGATGGACGATAGACACGTCGACGTCCCCGGGGCAGTACCTGTCGAGCAGGTGTTGCGTAGCGACCCGCTCTACCGGCTGCTGGGTGGCGCGCGGCTGGCCACGCCGTGGGTGCTGGGGGTCGTCATCGGGCTGATCGTCGTGGTCGCGATCGTACTCGGCCCGTCCGCCGATTCGCACTTCATCTACACCGACTTCTAAGCGTGCGCTTTCTGCGATTTCTCGGCACGGTCGCGGTCGCGACGCTTCTGACATTGGCGGCCGCCGACGCGATCGCGCGCGCCGCCTTTCCGCACCTATTGCGTTTGGAGCGCGACTTTTCGGCCACCTACCTGCGTCGGGTGCTGAGCGCCGATCGCAACCGCCGGCCGATCGTCGTGCTCGGCGACTCGGCGCTCTGGGGGTACGACATCCACGCCGATCAAGTCGCAGCCTCGATCCTCATGCGCAGGGGCTGGCCGATCGAGAATCTCGCGTACGAGGGTGGAAGCACCGCCAACACCTACGCGATGCTGCGCGTGCTGCTGCACGCCGGCGTACGGCCGCGCTTGCTCGTCTTTAACGTCAACCTCAAGGAGTTCAGCGCCGGCGACAGCGCGTATCGCACGCTGCATCCGACGGTGGAGCGGCTCGTGTGGCCGCTACTGACGCCAGCCGAGCGCGCGTTGCTGGTTCCGCACGTCAAGCAGACGCTCGATGCCAAGATCGACCGCGCGCTCGGCAACGTGTGGTTTCTTTACGGTATTCGTTCCGATCTGCGCGACAAGCTCTTCGGTCACACCGACATGGCGCATGCCATCCGCGCCTGGACGAACGGACTTTCCGGCGAGCGTGCGCGACTGGCCGTTGCAACGGCGCCGACCGCCGATCGGTACTTGGGTACCTACGATCTCGCTCCGCTCACGCGATCCAACGTCGAGGTCGTCTTCTTGCGCAAGATCGTGAGCGTCGTCGAGCGCCGGCATCTGCCCGCAATCGCGATACTGACGCCTACAAACCACACCCTGCTGCACGAGTATATCGACAGCCCGGCCTACCAGGGCCAACTCGCCTACGTGAGTGCAATCCTGCGTCGTGCGGGTATTCGCGTGCTCGACTATGATGCGAACTTTCCGGCGCGAGACTTCATCGACAACGACCATCTGACGCCGGCTGGAAACGCCACGTTGGCCGCGATGTTGGAACGCGAGCTGCCGCGATGATTTTCAACACCTGGACGTTTGGCTGCTTTGCGTTGATCGCGCTGGTTATCTATTGGGGACTGATTCCGCAACGCTATCGCCCGCACTATCTCGTCGCGGTCGGATGCATCTTCTACGCGTGGGGAGTGCCCGCGTACCTGACCCTGATCGTCTCACTGGCCGTCATCACGTTTGTCATCGGACGCTTGATGCTCCGCGACGGGGCGTCGCCGGGGCGCCGAAAGCTACTGCTCACGATCGGCGTCGTGCTCATCACCGGCGTGCTGGTGTTCTTCAAGTACACGAAGTTCTTCGCCACCACCGTCAACCAGGTGGCGCGTCACGACATCCTGCCGATTCCGCAAATTTTGGTCCCGCTTGCGATCTCGTTTTTTACCTTCGAGTTCGTGCACGTCTTGGTGGACGTGTATCTGGGGAAGATCGTCGAGCTCGACGGCCTCGACTTTGCGACGTTTGCGATGTTTTTCCCAACGCTGGTGGCCGGTCCGATCAAGCGCTACCAGAGCTTCGCGCCGCAAGTGCGCCATATCGAGCTTCCCAGCGATCGCGAACTGGCGCTCAACCTCTATCGCATCGTGATCGGATTGGCCAAGAAGTTGATCTTGGCCGACTCGGCTACCGTATTGACCGGACCGCTGACGGCGCCGGGGGCGTTTCCATACGGGCGGCTCGACTTTTGGGTCGCGATGCTGGCATACACCGTGAAGATATACTTCGACTTCAGTGGATACTCGGACATTGCAATTGGCGTCGCCGGCCTGCTTGGGTTGCGGATTCCGGAAAACTTCGACCGGCCGTACTGGGCTACCAACGCATCGGTCTTCTGGCGGCGCTGGCATATGTCGCTCTCGACCTGGATCCGCGACTACATCTTCATTCCGCTGGGTGGAAGCCGTCGGCCGCCGCTGATCACGCTGCTCAATCTGTTGGTCGCGATGGCGCTGGCCGGGTTGTGGCATGGGGCCGCCTGGACGTTCGTGATCTGGGGTATCTGGCAAGGTTTTGGACTCATGGTGCATCGAATCTGGTCGCAGTTCGTCGTCGTGCACGTGCGTGCGCTCGCTCGGCCGAACGTCGCCGTTCACGTACTCTCGGTAGCGTTGACGTTCGCTTTCGTCGTGGTCGGATGGGTGCTCTTCGCGGCATCGTCGTGGAACGCGGCGATGATCGCGCTCCACTCGGCGTTCATCGGAGTGGCGAGTAACTGAGGAAGGGACATCATGAAGCCAGTCGTTGCCTGTTTTGCCATCGCCGCCGCGCTGCTCGCGGCACCCGCGCTTGCCGCGCAGGTTCGCCCGCTGCAAGGGAACGTCATCATGGCGAAGTCGACCCCCGCTGCAGCGCTCTACGTCTGGAACGCCACGCCGTACGTCACCCAGTTGGTCGGCGACAAACTGCTGGGGGATCCGGGCATGCGCGCGATCGAGGCGACCGCCTTGAAGGCGCTGGTCGCGAAGGCCAAGGGCGTGCATGCAACCGAGCTGAGCATTCACGTACTGTACGAGAAGACCGGTGCCGTGAGTCCGGTCTACGGCACGCCGACGTTCATGGGCATGGAGAAGGTCGCGACGCTGCGTGCCACGCGTAAGCGCCTGCTTGCATCGGGAGCGTCGTGGGTCGACGCCGTGGCGGCCGGTACGACGCCGCCCGGCTTGACCGTCGAGGTCACCGGCAAACTGCCGCCGCCGCAGTAGCGCGTGCTTCGCGTCCTGCTTCTGCTCGCGGTGGTTGCCGCTGCCGTTCCGGCGGGGGCGGCGCGGGCTTCGCTGCCCGACATGCCGACCGTCACCACGCTCGCGGGCGATGGCCGACCAGGCATCGTCGACGGTCCCGGAGTGCGCGCGCGCTTCGAAGGCCCCCAGGGAATCGCCTACGATGCGCGGGGTGATCTCTACGTCGCCGACACGCCCGCCCAGCGCATTCGGCGCGTCGATCCCCGCGGGAACGTCACGACGATTGCCGGCGGCGGGCCGGCCGCGCTGTTCGGCGCCGGCGTTCCGGGCGGCTATCGCAACGGTCCGGCGCTCCAGGCGCGCTTCGACGATCCGACCGACGTCGCGGTTGCGCCGGACGGCGCGATCTACGTCGCCGACTCGCTCAATCACTGCATTCGCGTGATCCGCAACGGAATCGTCACGACCTTCGTCGGCGCGCCCAACCGCGTGGGCGGAGTCGATGGGGCGCGTGCGGTCGCGTCGTTCACGATGCCGCGCAGCTTGGCGTTCGGCGCGCGCGGTACGCTCTACGTCGCCGATCCGCCCAACGGCGTGCGCGCGGTCGCACCGAACGGCACGGTGACGACGATCCACGATCCCAACTTTCAGGGTGCGTGGGCGGTCGCAACCTACCACTCCGCACGCGTCGATCAACTCATCGTCGCGTCCCCGATGCTCATCTCGCTCTACGACCTTCGGAGCGGAAAGAACGCCGGCGGCATGTTCACCACCAACGACGCGAAGTCGTGGCCGCGCGAGGGACGTGCTTTCGTCGGTCCGGCCGCGTCGGTCGCACCCTTGAGCGCGACCCAACTGGTCTATGCCGACGACCTGTTCTCGACGGTGCGGCTGGTGCAGTTCCGGCCGCCCGAGCCGTGGCAGTTCACGCGGGCGCTGAGCGCGCCGCCGCTGCTCAATGCCGGCGCGCGCGGCGGCGGATTCCGCGACGGTCCGGGCGGCCAAGCGCTGTACGATCAGCCGATGGGCGTCGCGGTCGCACCGGATGGAAGCATTGCGGTGGCCGACACCGGCAATCGCCGCATTCGCCTGCTCTCGCCGTTCGACCGGCGAACCTACGAAACCGACGGGGCGCGCCTTCCGAACGCGCCCGACCCGAGGGAGTTTCGCGTCGCGATCGTCGGGAACTCCTTGATCTGGACGGGCGAACCGTGGCATCGTTCGATCGGCGGCATCGTCGAGGATCGGCTGTGCGCCCAGCGCCCGGCCGCAACGCCCTGCAACGTCAAGGTCTATCCGTTGCGCGTCAGCGGCGAGTCGTCGGCCGCCGCCGCCTCGTACATGCAGAGCTATCTGACCGACGGCTTGGTCAATGCGGTGGTCTTTTTGGTTTCGACGCCAGGCCAACTCGATGCGACCACCGTCGATCCGGCGTTTGCCGGATCGCTGACGCCGCTGCTGGCCGGATTGGATGCGAAGATGGCGGCCAGCCACACCGACTTATTAGCGGTGCTGATGCCCGGCGCGTACGAGATGCCCAACGAAACGTCGTATCTCAAGCTGACGCCGACGATCGGCCCGCGCGATCCGGCGCAGGTCGCGCGCGAGTACGCGGCCGAGCTGACCGCCGTGCAGGCATCGCATGCCCCGTATCTCGACCTCTGGCCGCTGTTCTTCGGCAACGACGATCAAGCGACGTTCCAGCCGCTCTTTCGCGTGTGGGATCATCATCTCACCGACTTCGGCAACGCGCTGGTCGGAGACGCGATCGCGCAGCGCCTCATTCCCCTGTACGCCGAGGCGCATGCCCGCCACTGACGCGCACCGGCGCCGCCCGCTCGCGCGCGGTGGGATGCTGGCGGCCGTCGTCGCGCTCGCGCTGAGCGCCGGTGCGGCCGCGGCCGGTCCGCTCCCCGACCGGCCGGCGGTGACGACGCTGGCCGGCAGCGGCGCGCCCGGCATCGCCGACGGACCGGCCGCGACCGCGACGTTTTTAGGACCGCAAGGGCTGGCCTACGATGCCAAGGGCGATCTCTACGTCGCCGACACCCCGGCGCAGCGCATTCGGATGATCGATCGGCGCGGCATCGTCACGACCGTCGCCGGTTCGGGTGTGCTGACGCTCTTTGGGGCCGGCGTCGGTGGCGGCTATCGCAACGGACCAGCGCTTCAGGCGCGCTTTAACGAACCGACCGGCGTGGCGGTGGCGCCGGACGGAACGGTCTACGTCGCCGATCTGCGCAACCGCTGCATTCGCGCGATTCACGACGGCATCGTCACGACCGTTGCCGGCAGCCCGCAGCGCGTCGGAGGGGCCGACGGTGCCCTCGCGCAGGCATCCTTTACCAATCCACGCAGTATCGCCGTCGACGGGCAGGGGACGCTGTGGGTAGCCGATCCGCCTGACGGCGTGCGGCGCATCGCGCACGGAGTGGTTTCGACCCTGCCGGTCGCCGCGTTCGACCGCGCGCGCGCGGTTGCGGTCTATGGCGGAACGCTCTACGTCGCGACGCCGCGCGTGGTGTGGGCCTACGACATCGCTCGGCGCAAGATCGTCGATGGAATCGCGACGTTGCTGCGCGAGCGCTACCCTCCGCTCGCCAATCCGGTCGAAATGAAGCTGATCGGTCCGGCCGTCGCCGTTGCCGGCATCGCGCCATCGCAGTTCGTCTATGCCGACGATCTCTATTCGACCGTCACGTTGGTGCAGTACCGCAAGGCCCGCACGATCGGCGCGCCGCCGCTGCTCGATGCCGGCGCGATCGGCGGAGGATTCCGCAGCGGCGTCGACGCGCGTTTCGCTCAGCCGATGGGGATTGCGCTCGCACCCAGCGGGGCGATCGCGGTGGCCGATACCGGCAATCGCCGCATTCGGCTGATCGGGCCGTTCGATCGCACCTCGTACGAAGCCGACGTTCACCTTCCGACCGCTCCCAATCCGCACGTCTATCGGATCGCGATCGTCGGCGATTCGTACGTATGGGACGGCGTCAGCGCACAGGAGTCGCTGGGCGGCGTGGTCCGCGCGCGGCTGTGCGCACGCCTCGCGCGCCATCCCTGCAACGTTGAGATCATCCCGATACGCTTCGACGGCGCGCTCTTTACCGACACCGCCTCGGAGGTCGATCAGTTTTTGAGCGACGGTCTAGTCAACGAGGTGGTGTTGATGGCGACCTCGTTCAGTTTCGCGCCGCGCGACGGCGATCCGGCGCGGCGGATCGCGGCGATGGCTGCAACGCTGCGCGCGCTGCGCGCGAAGACCCGCGCAAGCCATACGCGACTGGTCGTGGCCCTCTTCCCCGACGCCTTCGACATGCCGGACGAGACGACGTTCGGCAAGCTGGTGAACGGGCCGAACTACGATCCCGGAACCACGCTGCGCCACTACCGGGCGACGTTGGCGCAGGTTCGATCCTCCGGCGTCGACGCGATCGATCTCTGGCCGGCGTTTTTCGCCAACGACGCACGCCCCGAGTACCGGACGCTCTTCGGGGCGTTCGACGATCACTTCACCGCGCACGGCAACGCGCTCTTCGGCGACGCGGTCGCTGCCGATGCGATCCGCCACGGCTTCGGTACACGGCCGTGAACGCATCGATGCGCGCCGGCCTCTGCGTCGCGCTGACACTTGGTGCGATTGCCGGTGCGAGCCGGGGCGCATCGGCGATCGCGCTGCAGAAACTGACCAGCGAGCCGACCGTGACCACCTTCGCCGGATCCGGGCGTCCCGGGATTGCCGATGGTCCGGCCGCGCAGGCCGAGTTCATGGGGCCGGAGGGCATCGCCTACGACAAGTACGGCGACCTGTACGTCGCCGATACACCCGCGCAGCGCATCCGGATGGTCGATCCGCACGGAAACGTGACGACGGTTGCGGGGTCGGGCGCGGTGACGCTGTTCGGTGCCGGCGTCGGCGGCGGCTACCGCAACGGGCCGGCCTTGCAGGCGCAGTTCAACGCGCCGACCGGCGTTGCGATCGGCCCCAAGGGAACCATCTACGTCGCCGACCTGCGCAATCGGTGCATCCGCGAGATCCGTAACGGCATCGTCTCGACGCTCGCCGGCGATCCGAGCAAGGACGGCGACGTCGACGGGCCCATCGCGGTCGCGACGTTCAGCAGCCCGCGCGGTGTTGCCGTCGATG
>DAIDGS010000037.1 GCA_027459845.1 Vulcanimicrobiota bacterium
TTGAGCGCCGAGACGGTGACGAAGGCGCGGTTGACTTCGAAGAACTCGCGCAGCTTGCGGCGGTAGTCGCTGCGGCCGAAGCCGTCGGTGCCGAGGGTGGTGTAGCGCCGGCCGACGAACGGGCGAAGCTGCTCGGCAAAGGCGCGCACGTAGTCGGTTGCGGCGATGCCGGGGCCATCGTGGCCGGCCAACGCCTGCTCGACGAACGCGACCCGCCGCGGCTCCTGCGGGTGCAACAGGTTCCAGCGCTCGGCGGCGACGCCGTCGCGCTGCAACTCGTTGAACGAGGTCACGCTCCAAACATCCGATCCCACGCCCCAGTCGTCGGCGAGCAGCGCGCTTGCCGCCAACACCTCGCGCAGGATCGCGCCGGAACCGAAGAGTTGGACCCGCGGCGCCGGCTTCTTCGCGCTCCCCGGATCGGTTGCGTGCACGAGGTGCATACCGCGCAGAATGCTCTCACGCGAGCCCTCGGGCATCGCCGGCTGCGCGTAGTTCTCGTTGAGCAGCGTGATGTAGTAATAGACGTCTTCTTGCTCGGTCAGCATGCGGCGCAGCCCGTCGGCGATGATGACCGCCACCTCGTAACCGTAGGTCGGATCGTAGCTGCGGCAGTTGGGAACGAACGAGGCCATCATCTGGCTGCTGCCGTCCTCGTGCTGCAGCCCTTCGCCGTTGAGGGTCGTACGACCGGACGTCCCACCCAAGAGGAAGCCGCGCGTGCGGCTGTCGCCGGCCGCCCATGCGAGATCGCCGACGCGTTGAAAGCCGAACATCGAGTAGAAGATGTAGAACGGAATCATCGGCAGATCGTGATTGGAGTACGACGTTCCGGCGGCGATCCACGATGAAAGCGCTCCGGCTTCGTTGATACCTTCCTGCAGAATCTGACCGAGCTTGTCCTCGCGGTACCACATCAGCTGCTCGGCATCTTGTGGATGGTAGAGTTGCCCGACCGACGAGTAGATGCCGAGTTGGCGGAACATCCCTTCCATGCCGAACGTGCGCGATTCGTCGGCAACGATCGGAACGACCCGCGGCCCGATGACCGGATCGCGCACGATCGTGTTGAGCACGCGCACGAACGCCATGGTCGTCGAGATCTCGCGTTCGCCCGTGCTCTTGAGTTGTGCGTCGAAGGTGGACAGCTCGGGAACGGCCAGCGTTGCCGAGGTGCGGCGGCGCTGCGGCAGCTGTCCGAGCGCATGCATCCGCTCGCGCAGATACTGCATTTCGGGCGCGTCGTCCGGTGGCCGGAAGAACGGAATCTTCTCGATCGCCTTGTCCGAGATCGGAATCGAGAAGCGGTCGCGGAAGGCGCGCATCTCGTCGAGGTCCATCTTCTTGGCCTGGTGCGCGATGTTGCGGGCTTCGCCGGCTTCACCCATGCCGTAACCTTTGATCGTCTTGGCGAGAATCACCGTCGGCGCGCCGCGATGCTCGACCGCCGCGCGATAGGCGGCGTACACCTTGAGCGGATCGTGCCCGCCACGCGCGAGCCGCCAAATCTCGTCGTCGCTCCAGTTCTCGACCAGTTTCCTCGTCTCGGGATAGCGATTGAAGAACTCCTCGCGCACGTACTTCCCGTCACGCGCTTTGAACGTCTGATACTCGCCGTCGACGCACTCGGTCATCACCTGCACCAGCTTGCCGCTGGTGTCGGCGGCAAGCAGTGGATCCCAACCGCTGCCCCAGATCACCTTGAGAACGTTCCAGCCGGCTCCCTTGAAGACGCCTTCCAGTTCTTGGATGATCTTGCCGTTGCCGCGCACCGGACCGTCGAGGCGCTGCAGGTTGCAGTTGATGACCCAAATCAAGTTGTCGAGCTTCTCGCGTCCGGCCAGCGAGACGGCGCCGAGCGTTTCGGGTTCGTCGGTCTCGCCGTCGCCGATGAACGTCCAGACCTTGCGATCCTGCGTGTCGCGCAGTCCGCGGTCGTGCAGGTAGCGCATGAAGCGCGCCTGGTAGATCGACATGATCGGCCCAAGGCCCATCGAAACGGTCGGATACTGCCAGAACTCCGGCATCAGCCACGGATGCGGATACGAGGAAAGCCCGCCGCCGTCGACTTCTTGACGAAAGCGGTCGAGCCGCGCTTCGTCGATGCGGCCTTCGAGGAAGGCGCGTGCGTAAATGCCGGGCGACGAGTGTCCTTGAAAGAAAACCATGTCGCCGCCGAACGTTGCCGACGGCGCGCGAAAGAAGTGATTGAAGCCGACGTCGTAGAGGGTTGCCGCCGAGGCAAAACTCGCGACGTGACCGCCGAGTTCCGAGCTGACCTTGTTCGCGCGCACGACCATCGCCATTGCGTTCCAGCGCACGTAATGCCGCAGTCGCGCTTCCAAGTCGCGATCGCCGGGCATGGCCGGTTGACGTTCGAGCGGTATCGTGTTGACGTAGGGCGTCTCGAGGCCGAGCGAAACGTGGGCGCCGCCGCGCTGCGCTTCGTCCACCAGGCGCGCCACAAGATCGCGCGCGCGTTCGGGACCCTCGGCGTGCAGCACGCCGCGCATGGCGTCGAGCCACTCGCGGGTCTCGTCGGGGTCGGGGTCGTGATACGAGCCTGCCATAGTGGGGACGCCATTCCCGCGATCAGGCCAATTCCTTCTTATTGGCTCAATCCAATAGGGCGTCTGGCGTCATCCGCTTCTCTTGGTTGAGGAAGACGCCGATCGCCGCCAGGACCAAAACCCCGCCGGCGATGGCCGGCCACGGCAGCGCCTCGCCGAAGGCGACGAACTCCAGCGCCGCCGCGACGACCGGTTCGAGGAGCGTCGAGAAGGCGATCGCGCTGGGCGAAAACCAGTGCAGCGCGGCGTTGAGCGCGGTATGGCCGAGCAACTGTGAGATCACGGCCATCGCGAGGATGCCGGCCCAGGCGGCATGGGCATCGAGCGGCGGAAGCGGCTGGCGGGAGAGCAGCGCCGCCGCTGCGAGCGCGAGCGCCGCCCAGGTGTAGGTGCGCGTCACGATGGCGCGCGTGTCGAGCGCGGCGCGTACTTCGCGCACCAGCAGAAAGTATGCGCCGATCGCGATTGCGCCGAGCAGGGCGAGCGCGTCGCCGAACCAGGCATACCCCGGCAGCGGAGCCGGCGTGCGATCGTAGCCGAGGACCAGCGCGAGCCCGATGCCGCCGATCGCGAACGCGCCCAGGCTTGCCGGCGAGAGCGTCCGCCCGCGCACGCATGCGTCGTAGGTTGCGGTAAAGATCGGGGTCGTGGTGACGAGCAGCGTTGAGATCGCGACGGTCGTGTACTCGAGCGAGGCGATCCAGCACGCGAAGTGCAGGGCGAGCGCGACGCCGGCGCAGGCGAGCAGTCGCGCCTGTCGCGCCGACGGACGCCGGTGCGGGCGGCGAAGCGTGGACGCCGCGAGCAGCAACGCGGCGGCGATGCCGAGCCGCCCGGCGGCAACGCCCAACGGTCCGGCGCCGGTAAGCGCGTAGCGCGCAAAAATTGCCGCGGCGCCGACAGCAAGCTGTGCGACGCCGAGGATCAGGTAGGGCACGAGCCCGTCGGAGCGCCTACGCGACGCGGCGGTGCGCTGGTCCCGATGGCGGTTGCCCAGGTAGCGGTGGCATTGGCGGCGGCGTCTGCATGCCGGGAACGTACGGCGCGTTCGGCTGCGGATGCGGCGTCTTCGGCGCGTGCGGATGCTTGGCCGGCTTGGGCGGCTGCGGGCCGACCGGATGCGCGACCGGTCGTGCGACCGGCTTCACGTGTGCCGGCAGCACGCCACCCGTGATCGGCATTGCGTTGGACGAGCAGGTGGACATCGGCGTCGGCCGGCGCACCATCGCATGGCGGTCTTTGGGACCGCTTCCGCGCGTGATGATGATCGGCACGCAGGTCGGCGTCGCGGTCGGCGATGCGGTCGGCGTCGGGCTTGGTGTCGGTGTCGGTGTCGGTGTCGGCGTTGGCGTTGGCGTTGGCGTTGGCGTCGGCGTCGGCGTTGGCGTCGGCGTCGGCGTCGGCGTCGGCGTCGGTTTCGGCGTTGGCGTCGGCGTTGGCGTTGGCGTCGGCGTTGGCGTCGGCGTCGGCGTCGGTGTTGGCGTCGGTGACGGCGTTGGAGTCGGTGTTGGCGTCGGTGACGGCGTTGGGGTCGGCGTTGGGCGCGGCGACGGACTGGGTGTCGCGTGATGCGCTGCCGCGACCGCGATGCCGGCTGCCGCCGCGGCGGCGGCCCCGGCGACGGCGGCGGCTGGAACTGCGGCTGCGCCGGCGGCGGCTGCGCTGATGCCAAGCGCCGAGGCATTCGCGGGTGCGCCGAACGCGGCGAACGGCGCGAACGAACTCTGTGTCACGGCGGCAACGGTTGCTGCCGCGATGATCGCACCGGCGATCGAGACGGTCAGCGATTGACCGGCATGCAACGTGTATTGCTTGCCGTTGGCGAGCGTGACTTCAACCGGGAGATTCGGATCGGTCAGTTGATAGACGTTGACCTGCAACTGCTGGCTCGATGCCAGGATGTCGCCCTGCGTTCCGCGCACGGCGATCTGGCCGCTCGAGGTTTGAAAGGTATAGTTGGCGCGCGCGCCGGCCGGATGCTCCACCGTGAAGCGCACTTTGCCGTTGAGAACGATGAACTTGGCGGTGTTGATGCCGGGCGCCTGATCGAATCGTGCGAGCTGGATCTTCGTCGACGAACCGACCAGCACGCGCGAGCTGTCGGGCATCGTGATCGCGGCCTCCGACTTTTTGCCGGTAATGGCGTAGGCACTGTCGGCGAGCGCGATCGTCGCGTTGGGTGCGAGTGCCTGCGGCGCTCCGCCGCCGCTCTGGTGCGATACCGATCCGTGCAGGTTCGCCAGTAGGTTGTCGGCGGCACTCGACGGGGCCACCGTTGCAGCAAAGAGCGCAACGACGACGACGAGGGCATACAGAACTCTCATACGACTCCTCCGAGCGGCTGGCGCCGACCACCCGAGCGGTTCGGCGCGCTTCCCATCTTCCCCCCGGGGAACGTCGGCGTCCCGAACTCCGTTTCACGTGGGCAGGTGCCTGCGCCCGACGATGGCGCCGACACGGTGGCTACAGGTGCAAGACTGCCTCTGCCTAACGCCACACGCGGGGAGTTGCTCGCTCGTCTTCGGAGGTTCGCGGTGGGGAGAATCGCGTTGCTGTTTGCCGTCGTGTGTGGGCTTGCAGCCCTGGTCGCCGGCTGCTCGGGACGGTCACGCAGCGGAGGGTTCATCCCCGGCGCGGCGGGCAGCGGCGCGCTCGCGGCGATGCACCGGCGGCGCGGAGGGCGCTACCGTGCGCGGCTCTACTTGCGCATCCCGCGCCCCCGGCAACGGCGCATTCCGCGCCACGGCGGCCCGCGCTACATCTCGCCCGCAACCCAGTCGCTCACCATTTCGGTGGTGCCGGCCGGCGGCACGCCGATGCCGTTACAGACACTGGTGGTCGCAACGCCGAGCCCGTGCGCGACCACCTCGGCGACGAACAGCGCGCTCACCTGCAGCTTCGACGTCGCCGTGATGCCGGGCGACGATGCCTTCACGGTTGCCGCCTACGCGCAGCCGAGCCCGACCGGCTCGCCGCTCTCGCAGTACGTCACGCCGACCGCGATTCCGATGCCGTCGCCG
>DAIDGS010000038.1 GCA_027459845.1 Vulcanimicrobiota bacterium
CCCTATGACGAGGGCGTTTGACAAGCTCGGCGGCCCCCCGTAGAATGGCGAGGTTGTTCGTGGGCCCCGCCCGGAGGTGGGGCCTTCGTACTGCACGACGCTTCGCATACCTATGACCCGCTCGCATCGCATCGACATCGGAGGGCTCCTGGCCGGCAGCCGGCAGCGCCTCGTGCTCGACGATGCGGTGACGATCGAGGCTTTCGAGGGCATCGCCTTTCCGGACCCGGCGCGGGTTCATCTGGAGATGCGCTGCGTGGATCGCATGCTGACGATCGAGGGGACCGTCGATGCGCGGGCGCAGGGGCCGTGCGATGGGTGTCTCGACGACGTCGATCGGAGTATTCACGTCGACGTCGAAGAACGGTTCGACCCGCGCGTCGGCGATGCACGCGATCCCTTCGGGGAAGGGAACGTGCTTCACGGGGACCGCCTCGACGTGGGCGACCTCGCGCAGCAACTCGTGCTGAGCGCAGTGCCGATGGGATTGCGGTGTCGCGAGAACTGTGCCGGCCTGTGCGGGGTGTGCGGCGCGAATAGGAACGCGGGCGACTGCTCGTGCGATCGATGAGAGGGAACGTAACGTGGCCAATCTGAAGTGGAAAACGCCGCGCAGCAAAACGCGCAGCCGGCGTGCGGCAAACTGGAAACTCGGCGAGGTGACCACGGTGACCTGTCCGCAGTGTCACGCGCCCAAACGGCCGCACTTTGCCTGTGCGACCTGCGGTACCTACGACGGACGCCAGGTCGTTGAAATTCGCGACGAACACGCCGGCCACGATCACGAGTAAGTAGCGGCCGGTGTCGCTGCGCGGGGTCAAGATCGTCGGCGTCGGGCACTACGCGCCGGAGCGCGTGGTGACCAATGCCGATTTCGAGCGCTGGCTCGACACCTCGGATGAGTGGATTACGACCCGTACCGGAATGAAGCGACGGCATTGGGTCGCCAACGGCGAAGCGACCAGCGACCTCGCACTTCGCGCCGCCCAGGCCGCCCTCGAGTTTGCCGGAATGGACGCCGCCGACGTCGACTGCTTCATCGTTGCCACCGTGACACCCGACTATGCGTTCCCCGCAACGGCCTGCCTGGTTGCGGCGCGTTTGGGTGCCAAAGATCGCGCGGCCTTCGACCTGTCGATCGCGTGCAGCGGATTCATCTACGGGTTGACCGTCGCGTCGGGGCTGATTCGCTCCGGCATCTACCGTCGTATCATGCTGATCGGTGCCGAAACGCTCTCGAAGATCCTCGACCCGGCCGATCGCGCCACCGCCATCCTCTTCGGCGACGGGGCCGGCGCCGTGATCCTGGAAGCCGCCGAGACCGATTCGTTTCTGGGAGCCGAGCTCGGCGCCGACGGCAGCAAGCCGGAGTTGCTCTACGTGCGCGCTGGGGGTTCGCGCCATCGCATCGATCGCGCCGCGCTCGATGCAAAAGAGGATCTGATTCACATGCACGGGCGCGAAGTCTTCAAGTTTGCCGTGCACAAGATGATCGCCGCAACTGATGCCGCGCTCGCGCGCGCGCAACTCACCAAGGCCGACGTGACCCTGCTGATACCGCACCAAGCCAATAAGCGCATCATCGATGCGGCCGCGCGCTATCTCGAGATGCCCGACCACAAGGTGGTTGTCAACATTGCCGAATACGGCAATACGTCGGCCGCCTCGATCCCGATCGCGCTTTCGGAATCGGTGCGCGCCGGCAAGATCGCCGACGGTGAAGTGATCGTCTTCGTCGGCTTCGGCGGCGGGCTCTCGTGGGGCGCGGTCGCCTGGCGGTGGGCGGCATGAGCCTGCGGATCGGCGTCGTCTTCCCCGGCCAGGGATCGCAGAGTATCGGGATGGGGGTCGAGGTTGCCGCTGCGGTTCCGGCAGCCGCTGCGCTCTTCGAGCGCGCCCATCGCGTGCTGGGCTACGATGTGCTCGAACTGCAGCGCAGCGGGCCCGACGACGTGCTGCGCGAAACGCGCTTCAGCCAGCCGGCCATCTTCACGACCAACGTGGCGCTCTATACCGCCGCCGGCGCGGGGCTGCAGCTGGTGGTGAGCGCCGGCCACTCGTTCGGCGAGTTCTGCAGCTTGGTCGCCGCCGGAGCGCTGGCCTTCGACGATGCGCTGGCCATCGTCCGGGAGCGCGCCGAAGCGATGCAAGAGGCCGCGCAGCTGCGCCGCGGCGGGATGTCGGCGGTGCTCGGACTAGACGCCGCCGCCGTACGCGCGGTCATCGATGCCGAGAATGCGCGCAGCGGGGGCAGCGTGCAACTCGCCAACTTCAACGCTCCCACGCAGATCGTCATCAGCGGCGAACTGCAGGCGGTCGCCGAGGCGGGCGACGCGCTCGTCGCCGCCGGCGCGAAACGCGTGATTCCGCTCAACGTTTCGGGAGCGTGGCATAGTGCGCTGATGGAACCGGCGGTCGCGCGCTTTGCCCGAGCGGTCGCGGCGGGCAGCTTTGCGCTCCCGCGCTTCGACGTCATTTCGAACGTCGACGCGCGTCCGTACCGCAGCGTGGAAACGATTCGCGAAAATCTGGTGCGCTCGCTCGCGCACGAGGTGCGCTGGCACGAAACCGCCGAGGCCATGCTGGCCTACGGGTTGGATGCCGTGGTCGAGTTCGGTGCCGGCGCCGTGCTGGGACCGTTGATCAAGCGCCTCGCCGGCGCCCCGCCGACGCTGGTCGTCAGCGACTGCTCCGGTCTGGAGAAGCTGCGAGCTTTGCTCGCAAAGGAGGAGTGATGGATGCGCTTTGACGGGAAGGTCGCGTTGATCACCGGAGCCAGCCGCGGCATCGGGCGCAGTATCGCGCTGGAGTTCGCGCGGCGCGGCGCGGACGTGGTCCTGATCGGGCGCGATGGCGATGCCCTGGAAGCGACCGCGCTGGCCTGTGCCTCGGCGCGTGAGGGCGCTACCACCCTGGTCTACGCGGCCGACGTGACCGATCGCGCTGCGGTCGAGGCGGCGGTCGCCGCCAGCGTCGAGCGGTTCGGACGGCTGGATATTGCGGTCGCCAATGCCGGACAGTCGATCGATGCGCTGATCGCACGAATGAACCCGGAGACCGTCGATCGCTTGATCGACGTCAACCTGAAGTCGGCGTTCTACCTGTGCGCCGCGGTCGCCAAACCGATGATGAAGCAGCGCGCCGGTGCGATCGTGCTGGTGAGCAGCATCGTTGGCCTCATCGGCAATCCCGGGCAAGCCGCATATGCGGCCACCAAGGCGGGATTACTGGGCCTGGGCAAGTCGATGGCAAAGGAGTTGGGTTCGAGGAATATAAGAGTCAACGCCGTCGCGCCGGGCCTGATCGAAACCGCAATGACGGAGAAGATGCCCGACGCCGCAAGGGATTACCTTTTGAAATCGGCCGCGCTCGGCCGCCCCGGCACGCCGGAGGACGTGAGCGGCGCTGTGTGCTTCCTGTGTTCCGACCTAGCAGGCTATATCACCGGACAGACGCTCGTCGTGGACGGCGGCGTCGTGATGCAATAAGGAGACGCGATGTCCACCTTCGATAAAGTGAAAAAGATCATCGTCGAGCAACTCGGCGTCGACGAATCGGAAGTTACTCCCGAGGCGTCGATCACCGACGACTTAGGCGCCGACTCGCTCGATCAGGTCGAGTTGGTCATGGCGTTCGAGACGGAGTTCAACATCGACATTCCCGACGAGGAAGCCGAGAAGATCAAGACCGTCGGCGACGCGGTCAAACGGATCGACGATGCAACCGGCGGCGCGGGGGCGTAACCGCGGCGTTGTTCGACCAACTCAGTGAGCGGCTGGGCGCGATCTTCACGCGCCTGACCGGCCGGGGAAAGCTCAGCGAAAGCGACGTCAACGAGGCGCTGCGCGAGGTGCGCATCGCATTGCTCGAGGCCGACGTTTCGCTTGGCGCTGCCAAGGCGTTCGTGGCGACGGTAAAAAGCAAGGCGCTCGACGCCGACATCCTGGAGTCGCTCACCCCGGCGCAGACGATCGTGAAACTCGTCCACGACGAGTTGGTCGCGTTGCTGGGTGGCGCCGCAGCACGGCTACAGTTTGCCGACGCGCCGCCGTCGGTGATCCTGATGGTCGGGCTCCAAGGCTCGGGAAAGACGACGCAGAGCGCCAAGCTGGCGCTGCGTTTGAAGGAACAGGGCCGGCGCAGCCTGCTCGTCGCCGCCGACGTCTACCGGCCGGCCGCGATCGCGCAACTGCAGACCCTGGGCCGGCAGATCGATACGCCGGTCTTCGAGCGGGGAACCGGCGATCCGGTCGAGATCGCGCGCGCCGGCGTCGCCGAAGCGCGTCGGCTTGGCCTTTCCACGGTCATCGTGGATACGGCCGGACGATTGCAGATCGACGATGCGCTGATGGGCGAACTCGCCGCCATCAAGGCCGCCGTGGCGCCGACCGAGATCCTGTTCGTCGCCGATGCGATGACCGGTCAAGAAGCGACCACCGTGGCGAAGGGCTTCGATGCGCGGCTCGGCATCACGGGCGTGATTCTCACCAAGATGGACGGAGACACGCGCGGCGGTGCGGCGCTCTCGATCTTCGAGGCGACCGGTGCGCCGATCAAGTTTGTCGGCGTCGGTGAGAAGCTCGCGGCCCTCGAGCCGTTCCACCCGGATCGGCTGGCCTCGCGCATCCTCGGGATGGGCGACGTGCTCACGCTCATCGAGAAGACGCAGAGCCTCTACTCGGCCGAGCAGACGCGCAAACTCGAAGAGAAGCTCACCCGCAACAGCTTCACCCTCGACGACTTTCTGGAGCAGATGCGTCAGGTGCGCAAGATGGGCCCGATGAAGGACGTGATGAAGATGATTCCGGGGCTCTCGCGCGCGCTACCCAAGGACTTCGATATTCCCGAAAAGGAGCTGGGGAAAGTCGAGGCCATCATCTGCTCGATGACGCGGCACGAGCGGCGTCGCCCTGACATCCTTAACGGCTCGCGCCGCAAGCGCATTGCCGGCGGCTCCGGCACGCAAGTTTCCGACGTCAATCGGCTCGTGAAAAACTTCGAGCAGATGCGTCAGATGATGAAGCAAATGGGTGGGAAAAATGCTCGGCGCCTGCCGCGCTTTCCCTCCGGAATGCTTCGCCCCTAAAGAGGAGCCGCTGCGGCTTCCGAACTGATAAGGTACAAGGAATGGTTAAAATCCGACTGCGGCGCATGGGCGCCAAGAAGCAACCCACCTATC
>DAIDGS010000039.1 GCA_027459845.1 Vulcanimicrobiota bacterium
TGCCGAGCAAGTTGCCGACCGTGCTCGGCGCGCGCCCCAGTCTGGCATACATCGATGCGTGCGCGGTGGCGAGCGCGCCGCGCGCGGCCAACTTGCGGCGGATGGCGGTCGCACTGATGAGCTCGGATGGCAGCGGGTTCAGCAGTTACTGCACCGGGACGCCGATTCGCTACGACGCGGCCACGAAAATCGGCTTCGTGGTGACGGCCGCGCACTGCGTCGTCGGCGGCCGGAAGGCGGCCGATGCGTTCGTGACTGCCGGTAACGTCACCACCTTCGCGAGCGGCGGCGACGCGGCGTACGTGTACCAGGGAACGCCCGCGCAGGTGCCCGCGCGCAGCAATCTGACCGGCCAAATACAAGCCGTCTACGTGTACCGGCCGTACTGCCGGGTGCCGGCCTTTGCCGGCGGGGGTTGCGCCGATTTGGCGGCGCAGAACGGCGACGTCGCCGTCCTCAAGATTCGCGCCTTCAACGGCCGCGCGCTGGGGGTGATGCCGCAGGTTCGGCTCGCGCCCAAAACATTGGCGCTGCGTTCGGGTGCGTTCGTGATGGCGCTCGGCTACGGCGCGAATACCACGTCGACGCCCGACGACAACACGCTCTACTACGTCGACTACCAGTACTTTGCCAACGATCGCTATCGCGGCGAAAGCTCCGAGGCCTCGTTGATGAACGGCTATCGCCACGGCGGCAACTTCTACAGCATCGTCTGCCAGGGCGACTCGGGCGGCCCGGACCTCTTTTGGGACGGCACCCACTGGGATTTGGTCGGTGCGCACTCCTGGGGACCGGTGCCGTGCGGCGTGTGGGGCAAGACCTATCACGACGGCTACGACGTGTCGGCCGACCTGCGCGGCTTTCACGCCTGGATCGCGGCGATTCTCGCCAAGGACCGTTCGGCGACCGGCTGCGCGCGGCTCGGCGCGCAGTACGTCTGCGTGGCGCGCCGGGCGTGACGCGCACCGCGCCTCACTTTGCGTGAGGCGCGGCGATCTTGGCGAGCAGGTTGGGCGTGTGCGGGATGCGCACGAGGTGCGGGTAGCGGATTCCGTCGTGGTAGGCGATCGTGAGCGTTTGATACCAGCCGGTCTGACTGACGATCCAACGCATCGGCGCGGTGCTGTGCTGCGCGCTCTTCACCGCGTAGGTCAGAACGCCGGGCGTGAATCCCTGCCCGTCGATCGCGAGCACGTGCATGCCCGGTGCTAGCCCGGCCTTCCAGGCCGGCGACCCCTGGCGTACGTCGATCACGGTTCCGCGAGCGGTGAGGCTGGCGCCGTACTCGTGCCAGCCGTTGATGGAGTGCCCCAACTGCTGCTCGGCGGCGACAAACGGGTTGGGCTTGCTGGTGTAGACCAGCTTCCAGCCGGCGCGCGCCAACTCACCGGTCGGCGGTCGCGGCGCGATCGAGTAGACGTACTTCTGAAAGAAGGCGTGCCAGTCGTAGGGCTGGACGGCGTTGAGCAGATTTTCGATCTCGGCGCGATCGTAGGTGACCGTGATCGGACCGGTCAGCGCCGGTAACGTGTAGCGATGCAGGAACGTATCGAGCGAGCGCTCTCCGTGCGAGAGCGTGCGGATAATGGTGTCGGCGTCGAGCCACATCAACTCGCCTTCGGTGTAGAAGTCGCCGGCGTTACGGCGGATCGAGCCGTACTGCCCGCGCGCCGACTGATAGTAGTACGGCGCGCCGGTGGTGAGATCGATGATCGGCGTGGTGCTGCGCCCGGTTTCGCTCGCCATCGACGCGTAGATCGAGGCCAGGTACTGCGGATAGAGGCTCGGCTTGCGAATCCCCGCGCGGAACGAGAGCAGGTCGCCGAGGTATTGATTCATGCCTTCGTAGACCCACAACAGATCGGTCTGCTGCGGCACTTGGAAGTTCGGCGTCGTCAGATCGGCGGGGCGCCGGTACTTGCCGTTCCACGAGTGCGAAAACTCGTGCGTGATCAGGTCGCCTCCCACCAGCGACTCGGCCGGATTGGTGAGGAAGTCGTCGGGAGCGCGATCGTCGCTGGATTGGTGGTGCTCGATGCCTTGAAAGCCGATCGCATCGCTCAACGTGAGCAGCGCGTGGTAGTCGGCGAAGTGGCGCGAGCCGTACATCGCGAAGGCTTCGGCCGGCACGCGCCGGTAGGCCTTGAGCAACGCCGGCGGGATCGCGAGGTCTTGCGGGGCGTCGGCAAAGGCGTCGAGCTGCACGAACGCGCTCCCGCTCTTCCAGAGATCCCACTTCTTGACGAAGCGCCCCATATCGAGCGGGGAATCGACCAACTGCGCCAGCATCGTCTCGGCGAAATCGACGCGGTTGCCGTTCTGCAACGGGCCGCGCAACGCCGTGCCGTACTGCCAGCCGGCCGGTAGCACAATCGAGGGCTTGACGAAGTAATGATGCGACTCGATGCCTTGCTGGTAGAGCAGCACGCGGTTCCAGTTGACGATCCCCACCGAATGCGTCGACATCACGTCGCCGGGCGCGTTCATCAAGACGTCGAAATCGACGTCGATGGCGGTGACGCCGGGTGGAACGGTGATGTGAAAGGCGTAGAGGTCGATCTTATCGCGGCGCCACCCGATCGGCTTGCCGTCGGCGCTCACGCGTAACGCGGCGAGGTCGTGGAGCGGCCCCGATGGCGCATGCTCGCCCGGAATCCACTTCGGATAGACCAGCGTGAACGGTCCCGGCGCGACCGGAATCGTCTCGTGCGTCTGCATGATGCCGCGCGCGGCGCGCGTCGCGTCGAGCACCAGCACGACCGGATGCTGCTGGGTGGCGTAAGGCGTTGCCGCGACGAACGGTGCGGCCGAAGCCGGGAGTGCGAGCGACGCCAACGCGGCCAATGCCGCGGCGCCGGCGAGAAACCAACGATGCATGAATGCGAAACCTCCGCTGAGCGCGGCATTTCCCATTCGCGACAGGTGGCCCTCCCCGGCGTCACCAAGAGCGTCGCATGAGCCAGCTCTTCGCGCCGCTCGAACTCCGCGCGCTCACCCTGGAGAACCGCATCGTGGTCTCGCCGATGTGCCAGTACTCGGCGAGCGCCGGAACGGCGAGCGACTGGCACGTGGTCAACCTCGGACACCTGGCGCTGAGCGGTCCCGGCCTGGTGTTTTTCGAGGCGACGCACGTCAGCCCGGAAGCGCGCATCACGCCGCAGTGCCTCGGGCTCTACTCCGACGACAACGAAGCCGCGATGGCGCGGGTGGTCGCATTCGTGCGCGCCTGGACGCGCAGCAAGATCGGCGTGCAGTTAGCGCACGCCGGGCGCAAGGCCTCGACGCTGCCGCCGTGGGAGGGCGGCGGCCCAGTGCGCGACGCGCGCGCCTGGGAACCGGTGGCGCCGTCGGCGCTGGCGTACGAGGATGGGTGGATCGTGCCGCGCGCGCTCGACGACGACGGCCTGCGCAAGGTGCGCGCGGATTTCGTGCAGGCGGCCGAACGCTGCCTACGCCTCGACGTCGACGCGATCGAACTGCACTTCGCGCACGGGTATTTGGCGCATCAGTTTCTCTCGCCGCTGGCCAACCGGCGGACCGACCGCTACGGCGGCTCGCGCGAGGGGCGCATGCGCTTTCCGCTCGAACTCTTCGACGCGGTGCGCGCGGTATGGCCGGCGGATCGTCCGCTCGGCGTCCGGGTTTCGGCGACCGATCACGTTCCGGAGGGATGGGGTCTCGATGACGCGATCCTCTTCGCGCGCGAACTGCAGGCGCGCGGCTGCGACTTCATCGATTGCTCGAGCGGCGGTCTCTCGCCGGCGCAGAAGATCGCGGTGACGCCCGGCTACCAGGTGCCGTACGCACGCGCGATTCGGCAGCAGGCCTCCATCCCGACGATCGCGGTCGGGGCGATCGTCGACCCGCACCACGCCGAGCAGATCGTGGCCGACGGCGACGCCGATCTGGTCGCGCTGGCGCGCGGCTTTCTGCGCGATCCGCGCTGGGTGTGGGATGCCGCCGACGCGCTCGGGGCAGCGGCCTTCGTGCCCGATCAGTACGCACGCGCGCGGCGCACGCGGGTCCCGCGATGAGCGACGCGCCGCGCGATCCGTGGCCCGAGCTGCCGCTCGCGGCCTGGCGCCCGACCTGCGATACGCTGCACATGCTCGCGCAGATCGTCGGCAAGATCCGGCTCGCGCTGGCGCCGCCCGAGCCGCAGTGGGCGCAGGTTGCACTCTACGTCACGCCGGTCGGGCTGACGACCGGGCCGATCCCCTACCGCGACCGTGCGTTTCAGATCGACTTCGACTTGCTCGGCCATGCGCTACGCATCGTCACGTCGGAGGCTGCGACGCAAGCGATTCCGCTGCGCGCGCAGAGCGTGGCCGAGTCGTACGCCGCGGTCCGCGCGGCGCTGCGCGTGCTGGCGATCGACGCGACCATCTGGCCGATGCCGGTCGAGGTGCCCGATCCGATCCGCTTCGATCGCGACACGGTTCATGCCGCGTACGATCCCGAGTACGCGGCACGCTTCGCGCGCGTGCTGGTGAGCGTCGATGCGGCGCTCGGCGCGCATCGCGCGCCGTTCCGCGGGCGGCACACGCGCGTCCAGTTTTTCTTTGGAACGTTCGATCTGGCGTACGCGCGTTTCTCGGGCCGGCCGGCGACGCCGCCGAGCGACGATCCGATCGCGCGCGGTGCGATGGACGCGCAGGAGATTTGCGCCGGCTTCTGGCCGGGCGACGCGCGCTATCCCGAACCG
>DAIDGS010000040.1 GCA_027459845.1 Vulcanimicrobiota bacterium
CCCGTGCGCGACCGTCGCCGGTCCGTGGGCCTGCGCCATGACCGCAAAGAGCCCGAAGAGCGTCGCGAGGTACCACACGCCGACGCGCAGCCGTGCGCCGGCGCTCATCGCGGCGGCGCGCGGGTCGACGTCGCCGCGCCAGGCGGCGATCATTGCGGGCAGCCCGAGCAGCCCGATGATCGCCACGAAGAGCAAGGGAAGATGGAAGACGATTGCAAACGCGATGAACAGCGCGAAACCGGCCAACCACAGCGCCGGCGCAATCGCCGCAATGATCCGGCCGCCGTCGAACGGCGGCAGCGGGATCATGTTGAAGAGGTTCAGGAATGCCGAAAAGTCGGCGCAGGCGTACCAGAAGCGGTCGCCGCTCTGCGCGCCGATTGCGTAGCAGGCGGCCGCGAGGCCGAGTCCCGTAAGCGGTCCAGCCAGGGCGATGTGCGCGTCCTGCTCGAGGTCCGCGGGCGGGGTGCCGGCGGTGAAGGCACCGAGTAACGGCACGAAGGCGGGCAACCGCACCGGTAAGCCGTAGGCGCGAAAGGCGAAGTAGTGACCGAGTTCGTGCGCCAGCAGCAGCAGCATCAGGACGAGCGCGAAGCGCCAGCCGAAGATCGCAACGTAGATCCAAAGGGAGACCAGAAACGTCCACGCGGGGGCCAAGAGCTTGAGCCCGAGCAGGAGCGCGAGCTTGAACTTGGCGAGAAAGGCGAGCGCGCCCGCGAGGAGTGCCCCGATGCCGCCGCGGCGGCCGCGCTTCGCCGGAGGCGGCGACGGCTCGTCGTCCTGTGTCGGGGGCAGGTATTCCACCTTGGCCTCTTCAACCGCGCAGCGTGCCGGTCATTGTGATTCTCGGTGGCGGCTTCGCCGGACTCGCGGTTGCAGCGCGGCTCGAGCGCCGCTTGCGCCCGGGAGAAGCCGAGATCGTGCTCGTCAGCCGGGAGAACTTCTCGCTCTTTACGCCGATGCTTCCGGAGGTCAGCTCGGGCGAGATCGAGGTGCGGCACGTGGTGACGCCGATTCGCGCCCAACTGCGCCGCACGCGTTTTCTGTTGGCCGACGTCGAGCGGATCGACGTGGCAAACCGGCGCGTCGAGTACCGCTTCGTGTTGACGCACTCGGGTGGTGCGCTGGCATACGATCATCTCGTCTTGGCGCTGGGATCGTCGACCTCGACGTTCGGGCTTCCGGGCGTGGCCGAGCGGGCTTTTCCGCTCAAATCGCTGGAGGATGCCGAGGCGCTGCGCAACCGCTGCGTCTGGCTGCTCGAGATGGCCGATTCGATCGACGACCCGGTGCGGCGGCGTCGCCTGCTCACGATCGCGGTGGTCGGCGGGGGATTTACCGGCGTCGAAACGGCCGGCGAAATCTTCGAACTCTTCCGCAGCGTGGTGCGCTTTTATCCCAACGTGCGGTGCGACGACATCGCGATGGTGCTGATCGAAGCGGGGCCGACACTGCTGGCCGGTTTGCCGGCGAAGATGGGCATCTACGCGCGGCGCGTGCTCGAAGGACGCGGGATCACGGTCTCGACCGGCGACGGCGTCGCACGGGCCGATGCGGACGGGTTGGTGCTGCAGAGCGGCCGACGCATCGAGACCGAAACGATCGTCTGGAGTGCCGGCGTCGCACCATCGGCAACGATCGCGCAGGCCGCGCTTCCGCTGGGCAAGCGACGTGGAGTCGCGGTCGAGCGCGATCTCCGCGTCGTGGGTGAGCCGCGCGTCTGGGCGCTCGGCGACTGTGCCACGATTCCCGACGGTGCGGGCGGATTCTATCCGATGACCGCCCAGCACGCCATTCGCGAGGGCCCGCGTCTGGCCGACAATCTGATCGCCACGCTGCGCGGCGGCGCGCTGCAACCGTTTGCGTATCGGTCGCTAGGAATGATGGCCGCACTCGGCGGTCGCACCGCGGTCGCGGAGTTGCCGGGCGGTCGCGTGCTGACCGGCTTTCCGGCCTGGTTTCTGTGGCGTTCCTACTATCTCTCGCGCCTCCCCGGCAACGACCGGAAGGTGCGGGTAGCGATCGACTGGACGCTCGACATGCTCTTCCCGCGCGATATCGCCGAACTGCGCATCTACGCGCGCGGCGCGGGGCTCGAGAGCGTCGTGTCGCCGGAGGCGCGCAGGCCGTGATTGCCGCGCTCGCCCTTGCGATGCTGATGACGCCGCCGACGGCGGCCGCCATGCAGGTGCCTGGAGTCGCCGCGGCAGCGCAAACGCCCGCGGCCCGCGTGCGCGCGCTCCTGCGACGCATCGTGCCCGATGGCGACGGCGTCGTGGTCGGCGTCCTTCGCGACCGTCGGATGCTCTTTACCGTCGCGCGCGGCATGCGCGATCGTGCGCGTGGCCTGCCGGTCGACGCGCAGACCGTCTTTCACGCCGGTGCGGTCACCGCGCAGTTCACCGACTTCTTAGCCGCGCTCGCCGCGACCCAGGGGCGGATTCACCTGAATGCGGCCGTCGGTGACTATCTGCCGAGCTTCACCGGACACCCGGACCTGCGCGTACGCAACCTCCTGCATCAGAGTAGCGGGCTTGCCGATTACACGCAGTTTCCCGACTTCGCGCCGGCCTACGGTGTCTTTATCCGCACGGGTTCGATGGACGCGGTGGTCGCACAACTCGTCACGGTGCCGCCGCGCTTTGCGCCGGGCACGGCCTTTGGCTACAGCGCCAGCAACGCGCGCCTGCTCCAACTCGTGCTCGAACGCGTCGACGGCATGTCGCTGCAGCGCATCTTTGCGCGTCGGATCGCGCGCCCGCTGGGGTTACGATCCAGTCGCATCGGGAGCGTGGCGCGGACGCAGGACCGCGCGATCGGCTACCGCGCCGACGGACGGGCGGCAGCGCCATTTAACCTGGCCTGGGCGGGCGGCGCCGCTGGACTGACGACGACCGTCCCCGATCTGCTGCGCTGGGACGGCGCACTGCTCGGCGGTGGACTACCGCCGCGCGCGGTGCACCTTGCGCTGTCGCCCTCGCCGATCGCGCCGACCGGCATGGGACATTACGCCGCCGGCTGGGTGATCGACGCTCTGGACGGGCACCCGATGGACTGGCACGACGGTCGGCTGCCCGGATTTCGCGCGATGAACGCAATCTTTCCGCGCGACGGCGTTGCGGTCGCCGTGCTCGCCAACGCCGCGAGCGTGCCGGTCGAGACGATTGCTTTTCGAACCTTCGGCATCGTCGCAGGGCTGCCGGCCGCGCGGGTGCGCATTCCGGATGCGGCACGCCGCGCCGCGCACGCGGCGTCGACCTTGGCTACGGCCGTGTTGCTCGGTGCGATGCTGATCGGCGCACTCGCGTTGCTGATCGTTCGTCGATCGATCGGCTGGGGCGTTGCGGCGACTGCGGCCGGCGGACTCGGCGGCGCGGTTGCCGCGCTCCTGGCAAGCGCCCCGCAGTGGTGGGTGTTTGCGGTCGCGCTGCTGCCGGTCTGCGCGTACGCGGCATTCACCGCCGGCGCGCGCAACGCCGCGCGCTGAGGCTACGCCAGGGCGCCCATCCGCCATGCGGCGACGAACGCTTTGAAGAGCGTTGGGAAGTCGGTGCAGGTGAAGCGTACCGCACGCGCGCCGCTGCGCGCAAAGCGCGGAATGGTCGCGACCACGTCGGCTTGCGCCGTGCTTACCAGGTCGAGCTCGAGTTCGAGCGGCGGCTCGAAGCGAAACGGTCGTGCCGCGGCGCGCTGCGCGATCGCTTGCTCGGCCTCGCGCCGGATCAGCCGTTGGGCGGCAGCCGGAACGAGCGAGTCGCAGGCAAAGTTGCCGATCGATTCCTTCACGATCGCGCCGCGGACCCAGGGCATCGAGGCTTGGATGCCTTCGACCGTCGTGCGATCGCCGCTGACCAAGAGCAGCGGCACGCCGTAGTGGCCGAGGAGTCCGGCGTTCACGGTCGCCTCACTGCAGGTCGTGCCGTTGATGCGTACGGCGTGCACGACCGAGGGCGTGTAGGTATGCGCGAGCACGGCGTCGCGATCGCCGATGCCGCCGTGATAACCGACGAAAAAGGCGCCGTCGAAACCCTCGGCGTTCTGCACCATCGAGAGCGGCTTGCGGTTGCCGAAAATCGTCCGCACGTCGGCCGGCAGCTCATCGAGGAGCAGGTTGCGCATCGGGCCGTGGGCGTCGTTGACACTCACGTCGCACGGCTCCGCCGCGCGCGCGCCGTCGATGGC
The DNA here is from genome assembly GCA_027459845.1 of Vulcanimicrobiota bacterium. Taxonomy (GTDB): domain Bacteria; phylum Vulcanimicrobiota; class Vulcanimicrobiia; order Vulcanimicrobiales; family Vulcanimicrobiaceae; genus DAIDGS01. The sequence goes on from DAIDGS010000040.1 coordinate 4,183, forward strand.
GCTACGCACCTCGTGCGTGTAGTAGCGCCGGAAGGTGTCGTATTCCGGGTGCGGCGTGCGCGCGTCGACCTGTTCCCAGGCGCAGACACCGGCGACGCCCTCCATGTCGCTCGAAACGTAGAGTTTCACGCCGGGACGCTCGCCGCCGACCCGAGCCGCGTCGCCGCGATAAAGGCCCGCAGCACCTCGGCGTAGTCGCCGGCCTCGAAGCGCAGCGCGCGGCTGCCGATTCGCGCGAAGCCGGGCATCAACTCGATGAAATCCGCGTGCTCGCCGCCGACCGTTTCGATCTCCAGAACGAACGGCGGATCGAAACCGAACGGACGCATCGACGCCACGCGCTCGATGGCCAACGCGGCGGCCGCATAGAGCGCTTCGCGCGCGGCCTGCGGCGAACAGGTCTCGATCGCGCTTTGACCGATCGGCTCCTTCACGCAGACGCCGATCGCCCACGGCAGGTGCCGCGCCGCCGACGCCACCACCGCGCGATCGCCGGAGATCAACGCCACCGGCACGCCGTGGGTACCGGCGTACGCGGCGTTGAGGAGCGCTTCGTTGCAGGTGACGCCGTTGAGGCGTACCGCATAAATCGCCTCGCCGGCATAGGTATGCGCCAGCACGCCGGCCTCGCCCGCACCGGCATGGTAGCCGGTGAAAAAGGCGGCGGCGTAGCGCGCGTCGAGGCGCTCGACCATGCTCAGCGGCTTGCGAGTTCCCGAGATCACCCGCACGTCGTCGTCGGCAGGCAACTCGTCGAAACAGAGGTTGCGCATGCTCCAGTGCGCGTCGTTGATCGTCACCGCGCGCACGCCCGCCGCCCGCGCGCCGTCGACGGCGGCGCGGACTTCGCGCGACATCAGGCGGCGATAGATCGGATACTCGTGGGTGTCGCTCGGATCGCACTGTTTCCACGAGCAGATCCCAGCCGTTCCTTCCATATCGGCCGAGACGTAAAGGTTCATTGGCCCTCGGCCTTGAGACCCGCTCGCGCCTGAGCCAGGCCGGTTTGCGCTGCGACGTTGTGCGGATTGACGCGTAGCGCGCGTTCGTAGAGCGGAATCGCCTGCGCGAAGCGATTGGCAGCCAGCTCCATGTCGCCGAGTTGCGTGATCGCGACATCGTCGTTGGGGTGCTCGGCGATCCGCTTGCGTAAGGTCTGCAACTGCGCGACGACCGCCGGCGGAGGGCCACCTTCGACGCTGGTCGCGGCGCCGGCCGCGGCTGCCTGCGGAGCACCCCCTCGGCCGAAGACCGAGCCGGCCACGCCGAAGCCGATAGCGACGAAATAGCCGACCACAACTAGAAATAGCACGGCGAAGAGCGCCACGATCGGCACGTAGATGCGCGGTGGAAGCCCGCGAGATGTGGAGTTTGGCACGATGACTCGTTTGGACGGATGACGAAAGAAATCATCCGTGCTGCCCACCGAGCCGGACCTTCAGCTCCTCTTTGCCCGCTTGAACTATCAGTATTTCAACGGTACGGCTCCGGATTGCCGAATTCGCTACAACGAGCGGTTCTCGAACTCGGCCGGGCGCATCACGTACGGGGCGCAACTGACGATCGAGCTCTCGCCGAAGCATTTTCGGCGCTATCCCGATGCGTTGGAACCGACCTTGCTCCACGAGATGGTGCACGCGTGGTGTTACGCGCACTTCCGCGACACCGGTCACGGACCGCGCTTCAAGAAGAAGCTGCGCGAGTGCGGCATCGCCTCGATCTATCACGACCTCGGCAACGTGAGGCCGCTCACCGAATCGAGCAAGCGCTACATCCTGCGTTGCGAGCATTGCGGCTTCGAGGCGCTGCGGCGCAAGCGCCCTGGCAAGCCGGCGAGTTGCCCGCGCTGCAACAAGCGGCGATTCGACGCTCGCTTCCCACTCACGATCTACGAAATCGTCGAAACCCGCGCCGTCGGCACAACGCTGGAGCGCGCCGCCCACCGCAACGGCTGATTGCGGGTACGGCCCGCGCCGCGGTATGGTAAGGGATGATGAGTGCAAAACGCATATATGGGCGAAACGCACCGATTGACATCGCGCTCGGGGGGGGGGGTAATCTTTAGGATGTAGTCCTTCAATGCGGACCGGTTAGAGTCCGTCGTCATGTTGAGGTTGTGGGCATTTTCGAACATCGCGGTCGTACCGCATCCAATAGACTCTTTGCACGTGCTACAACGTCGCTTCTGGGCGTCGCCGCGCTGAGCGCGTGCGGCGCTCGCGCGGCGATGTCTACTGCGCCGGCGGGAACGTGGCCG
>DAIDGS010000041.1 GCA_027459845.1 Vulcanimicrobiota bacterium
GGACGCCCTTTCCCTGCTTGTGCAGGACGTGTACTTCCACCTGACTCTCTTTCGTAAGCATCGCAAACAGATGTTCGCGATCGGGTCAGGTGGGTCAATTTTCAACGTCCGGGGTGGGTCAGTTTTGGAAGTCCGCTAACAATGGCGACGTCGAGCATGCTGAGCATGGCGTCCGGGCCGCCTTCGGGCCTAAGCATCGCGTGAAGAGTCTCGCGATGCTTGGCCGTGAGGTTAACCTGATTGAGTCAGCGATGCTCTCCCTGGCCACGCTCCGCCTTCTGCAGTAAGGAATCAAGTTCGGCAAGTCTATCGCTCACGAAGTCGACCAATTCGATCGGGCTTTCGAAGGAAATGGCACCATCAAAGTGGTTGTCACCCGCGCCTCCGCCGTAGGCGAGGAGATCAGCGTAAAGTTCATTGTAAACGACGGGAAAGCCGTGAAACATGGCCGCAAGGAGGGCTGCTTTCGCGGCCTTAATGACTCTGTTTCCGGAGTACGCATGGCCTGTGCCTACTTCGCCTCGAAGTCCGTGTTTGATCCGAGTATCTTTGTCGAGCTCCCAGTAGCGGTCTCCTAACCTCAACCCGCGCAAGTATAGCTTGCGTACCTGCATCATGGCTAGCTCCTGAGCACACGTCTCGCTAAGGTCCGCAAGTGAGGTCAATTGAATATTGGTGAGATAGGCGGCTTCGCGCGCCCCTTTCTGATGGCCCGCCTCGCACATCAAGAAGCCTCGGTCCGCACCAACGTCATCGACAATTGTGCGAAGGGTTAGGACGCTCGCTTTGGTGACGGGCCGCTTCCACAATTTACACTCAACGATCCATTTTATCGCGATGCCTTTGTGCATCGACTCAACGAGCACGTCAACTTTGTGCTCGGTTCGCGCACCTTTTACGGTGACTTCTGTGTCAGCCCGTAGGCCAAGCAGCCGAAAAAGATTGGCAACGTTTTCTTGGTATTGCTTCCAATCAGACACAGTGACCTAACATTTGAGGCGATCGCAGGCCTCGAAGGCTTATTGGAATGGTTTGTCCATCATCTAGCTCTGCGGCGATCCGATGTTCGGGAGCGCGTCTAATTCGTGCGGCCCCAACGACGGTTCTTGCGAGGCCATCAACACGATGGTACTCTCCCGGCATGGACGAACAGCTCGTCATGGTCATTCCCGCGCGCTTTTTCGACCGGCGCTCGGCTGCGCCCCTGTTTCTCGCCAATCGAGCACGTATCACACCGCTGTGCGCACCGCCGGGGCGCTCCTCCCCTCCGCGGTTTTCTATCGCGTCATGACCGAACACAGGCGTGAGGCAATGCCCTGTTTCGCCCGCCGGACTGACCCTCGGCCGCATTCGCGGAAGACTCAGCTACGAACTGATCTGATTCGAGTTGTTGCACGATGACCTTCATGCCCTTTGAACTGCAGCGCTTTCACGAAGCTGGTCTGGGTTATAGGCTCGACGAAGGTTCTATTCACTGGAGAAATGCTCGCCTCCGGCCTCATCGAGGACACCGGTAAGCGCCGTACCGGCACGGGATTTCGACGGGCACCTCTCTACCTATTTAGGAAGGAGGAACAGACTCATGGCCGAGATTCGGCATTGCCCGTCGTTCGTCACCGTGTCGATTCGCTATCGCACATCTTGCTCTTTCGCAGGGCCCGCCTGCGGCGCCGTGACAGCGGCTTGGCGCCTCTGGTAAATCCAATGAGTGACAGAGGCGCCGATAGGACAATCAGCATCTCCAGCTCGCCGTTCGTGCGCGCACGGTCGACCTCCAATTTAGCACCGCACAGGGTGTTGCAAACTACCGCGCGGTGATCGGTAGCGACTCGCAGAGCGTATAGACCTTAGCACTGATCTCAGGAGCGGCGGTCGGACGGGCGGGCCCCGGGCCAGTCTCGGTTCGACGCTCACCCAACCCTTCCCGGAATTCGCCCGCGCCGTGCGTCACATTCTCTACTGAGAAGCGGGCTGTGATGGCGGCTTGCTTCGTCGCACGAATGCGGCCCGACGACATTCCATCGCCAAAGGTCTCACGAACGCTTGGATGCACCACTCGGAATCCCTTATCGTTCGTCGCGGTGCCGACTGCCTTCGCTTGCGCGAGACGCGCCGGCGACCAGCGCGCGGCCGGCCGCGCGCAGGATGGGCACGGCCTCGTCGGCAGCAATCGTCCCGGAACTGACGAAGGCGCCGTTCACCAGCAGGAGCAGTTGTGCGGCGAGTTCGTCGGGGCGGTCCACGCGCAGCCGGTTGGCGAGGTCTTTCAGCCGCGCGCGGAGGTGCCGCTTGTGCGCCGCGGCAGCGACGCGCGCGGGATGGGTTGGATCGGCGAACTCCGCCGCGACGTTCAACTGCGGGCAACCGCGGTAGCCGTCGCGCCCTACCCGCTCGCCGATCCACGCCATGTGTGCGTCGAGTTCGGCCTGCGGGTCCTGGCGATGCGATCGCGCTACCGCGTCCCACTGCTCCCAGAACTCTTCGTCCTCGCGCGCGAGGAAGGCCGCGACGAGATCGTCCTTGGTACGAAAGTGGCGGTAGAGGCTGGCTTTGGCGACGTTGGCGCGCTCGACGATGCGATCGACTCCAACCGCGCGCGCGCCGTGGCGATAAAAGAGCGCCGATGCGGTCCCGAGGATGCGCTCCCGAACCTCGTCTGCAGCAGCCGGATGCCCGGACTCGCCCGAACCTATCGTCGTCGCCATATTGACAGTATACAGACTGGTCTGTTTTAATGCAAACAGAACGGTCTGTCTTATAGGAGCATTCGTGATCATCGCAGTCTATGGCGCGGCTGGCCACACCGCGCGCTTCGTCATCGCCGAGCTGGTGCGACGCGGCCACACCCCGATCGCAATCGGACGCGACGCGACGGCGCTTGCGGGCGCGTTGGCCGCGTACGGGGGCGCCGTTGAGGCCCGCGTCGCAAGTCTCGATGCGCCGGAGGCCCTGGACCGTTCGCTGGACGGCGTCGACGCCGTCGTTCACTGCGCCGGCCCATTTCTCGATACGGCCACGCCGCTGATCGAGGCGGCACTTCGCCGGCGCGTTCACTATTTCGATCTTACGGCCGAACAAGGCAGTGCGCTGCACACCTTCGAGCGCTTCAACGACGGCGCGCGCGAACGCGGCGTGCTCGTGATGCCCGCGGTGGGCTTCTACGGCGGGTTAGGCGATCTTATGGCCACCGCGGCGATGCACGACTGGACGCGCGCCGACCGCATCGAGATCGCAATCGCGCTGGATAGCTGGCACCCGACGGCGGGAACACGCCGCACCGGTCGGCGCAATACCGCGCCGCGGCTCGCGTTCGTCGGCGGCGTGCTCGCTCCCATGCAGCCATCCACGTCTGCGCCCTGGGCTTTTGCAGAACCGTTCGGAACGCAAGAGATGGTTGAAATGCCGCTTACCGAGACGGTGCTGATCGCACGCCATCTTGCGGTACGCGACGTGCGCAACTTCATCAATCAAACGCCCTTGCGCGATCTGCGCGACGCCGCGACGCCGGCGCCGGTTGCGACCGACGCACGCGGCCGGTCGGATCAACGGTTTCTCGTCGAGGCCGTGGCCTCACACCAGGGCGAGCAGCGTCGCGTCGCGATCGGCGGGCGTGACATCTATGCCGTCACGGCGCCGCTTGTCGTCGAGATCGCCGAGCGGGTGCGCGCCGGCTCGCACGCCGGAGTGTTCGCGGTCGGTCAGATCGTTGACGCAGCGAAGGTTCTCGGCGCGCTCGCCGATGCCGGGGAGATCACGCTGTCGACGCGGTGAGATCCGTGACCTACTGCGGCGCGGGGGCGATCTCCGCACGACCCAGCTTGCAGCGGCACTTCTCGCAATGGAGTTCCACGGCGACCTCGCCACCGCAGTCCCTATGCACGACGTGACTCGCGTCGGCTCCCTTGGTGAACCGCTTCCCCCAGGCACGAAGTGCCAGCACGACCGGACCCAGCGCGCGCCCTTTTTCGGTAAGCCGGTACTCGTAGCGATCCGGCTGGGTCTGATACCGCGCGCGGTTGAGAATACCGGCGTCGGTGAGCCGCTTGAGCCGCGTCGATAGGATGTTGTCGGCGATGCCCGTCTGCTTGAACTCCTCGAAACGCCGAGCCCCGCGCAGCGCATCGCGCACGATCAACAGCGTCCACCACTCGCCCACGAGATCGAGGGTTCGTGCGATCGGGCACGGTTTGCTTGCCAGGCTAGCATGACGCATGCGCCCTAGCATAAACACTTGCATCACAAGAGTCAATCTGGTAGAGTTGCTTGCATCACGCAAGTTTCAGAAAGGCTCAGGCATCGATGCTCGATCTTCTCGGAACCTTGGCCATCGGCGGAACCGCCGGCGGCCTGTTCGCGTCTCTGGTCGGCGCGCTACCGCTGCGTACGGAGGCGCGGCTTGCGCTCGGCGCCGGGATCGGCGCCTGGATCGCAGTGGCCGTTGCAGCCGCCGCCTCCGGCGTGCTGGCCGGCTCGCAGCTCGTCCTACCGGCTTCGTTCCTGTTGCCGCTCGTCGCGACAGCCTGCGCGGCGGCTTCTACGCGCGGCCGCGCCGCGATGAGCGCGATCCCGCTGCCGTTCGTCATCGGCCTTAACGCCATGCGCGTGGTCGGGGTTCTCTTTCTCGTGCTCGCGGCTACCGGCCGGCTGGCGGGGCCCTTTCCGTACTCGGCCGGAATCGGCGACATCATCACCGGCCTCTTCGCGCTGCCGGTCGCACGTCTGGCTGCGCGCAATCCGCGCGACCGCCGCATCGTGGCGTGGAATCTCTTCGGAGCGCTCGACCTGCTGGCCGCCGTCGCGCTGGGAATAACATCGGCGCCCGGCTCGGCGCTGCAACTGATTCACGCGGGGATCGGATCGGCCGCGATGACGACGCTGCCGTGGGCCCTCATTCCGCTCGTGTTGGTGCCAACCTACCTGGTCGGCCACGCACTCGCGTTGGTGCGATTGCGTGTCGCGGGCGAAGGGCGCGCCGAGGGGAATCCGGCGCTCGCCTAGCGCGCTACGAAGCCTTCTCCGGCGCTCCCGACCAGCAGTCGAGTTCGCGCGCCAGCACGTCGAGCGGAAGCGTTCCGCCGTCGAGCAGGAAGTCGTGAAACGCCTTGAGCGAAAACCGTGCGCCCAGACGCGCCTTGGTGCGCTCGCGCAACTCGAGGATGCGCAGTTGGCCGATCGCGTACGAACACGCTTGACCGGGCCAGGTGACGTAGCGGTCGACTTCGGTCGGAACGATCCCGTACGCGATCGCCTGCGCGCGCGTCCAGCGTAGGGCGTGCAACCCGGTGTCCACGACCAGTCGGCGCGCGCGAAAGAGTTGCGCCTGCAAGAACCCCAGCCGTCCGACCGGATCGCCTTCGTACCAGCCGCTCTCGTCGGCCAGCCGTTCGGCATAGAGCGCCCAGCCCTCGTTGAACGCGGCGTTGTATCCGAATGCACCGCGCTTGCGAAAGTACGGCAGAGTACGCGACTCGAGTTCGAGCGCCAGTTGAAAGTGATGGCCGGGAATCGCCTCGTGATAGGCGGTGGTCTTCAAGCCGCAGCCGAGCCAGGGTGCGTTGGGATTCAGATCGGGTAGCGGCAACCAGTACACCCCGGGCTGCGCGCCGTCGGCGCTCGGCGTGGTGTAGTGCGCGGCCATGCCCTTCTCCGAGAGGGCCGGCTCGCGGCGCACCTCGATCGGCGCGGCCGGGACGAGGTTGAACGCCGCCGGCGCGCGCCGCGCGGCGTCGTCGACGATCGCCTGCACCGCGGCGATCACGTGCGCGCGCGCGCCGTCGTCCTCCGGCACGGCCAGCGTCGCGTTGACCGCGCGCACGCGCTCGCTCACGCTCCCCTGCGTATGCCCGAGCCCACGCAACAGCGCGTCCATCTCTTCCTCGATGCGCGCGACCTCGCGCAATCCGATCGCGTGAATTTCCTGCGCGCCGAGGTGGGTCCCAGTCTCGGATGCGAGCGCGCGCGCGTAGTAGGCGTCGCCGTCGGGTAGCGCCCAGGCGCCGGCGACGTCGCCTGCAACCCTCCGCTGCTCCGCCAGCAGCGCGCGTACGCGCGCATACGCGGGCAGCACGCGTTCGCGAACCTCCACCACCGCGCGCTCGATCAGATCCGCAGGCGGGGCGGGGTCTGCGCCGGTGAGCGCCGCAATGCCGGCGGCTAGCGCGCTCACCAACGGGCCGCGCTCGGCCCCGGGCGCGAGAAAGGTGTCGATCTGCTCGATCGTGCGATCCAGAATGAAGCCCGGCGGTACGATTCCGGCGTCGGCCGCCGCCTGGGCTTCCGCGATGCCGTCGTCGAGCGCACGCGGCAGCGCGCACAGCCGCGCCAGATAGTTCTCGGCATCGCGCGCGCTGCGCACCGGGTGACCGGTGGTCAGGGCCAGAGCCAGGGTTACGTTCAAGCCGAAGAACTGCGTGAACACGAAGCGTTGCCGCGCAAAGCCGGCATTCGCAACCGCGTTGCGCAACGACCAATCGATGGTCGCCGCCGAGGCGAGCTGCGTTCCGACCAAATCGTCGGGTGAAAAAGCCATCAACTCGTTGAGCCCGCGGCGCGCCAGCGTCGCCTGCTCGCGCGCCCTGCGCTCGCCGATCGGCCACCCGTAGGGCGTCGCCAGCGCGAGGCGGCGGTCCAACGCATCTTGCTCGGCGCCGCGAAAGTACTGCGCGCGCGTCGCGAGCAGCGGATTTCCGCGAACCCACTCGGCCGCGAAGCGCTCCGACCAGCGATCGAAATCAAGCGAGCCCTGCATAGCCCGGCGAATCCACCGTTGGCGCGCGACTTCCTTCCGAGGCGAGCGGCGGTGCGGGATCGGTCGACACCGTACCCGAAGCGTCGGCAGCACATGAACGTCCGCGCGGCTCGCATCCTCTATGCGCTCGCGGCGGCAGTCGCGGCTGCTGCGCTCGTCGATCCGATCGTCGAAGGACTGTCGAACGCCGGTCTCTTCGGTATGCGTACGTTCACCGACCGCAGTACCGCCGACGTCGTCCCTATCTTGGCAATCGCCGTCTTCCTGGCGATCGTCGTCGTCGGGTTGCGCGTCGCCCACCTGCTGCGCACCGCCCCGTGTAGCGCGGCGCCGACGCGATCGCGCGCGGATGCATGGCGCGGCTTCGGGGCCGGCGTCGCCACAATCTATCCCCTGCAACTCGCCACGCTCTATCTGGCTGAAACGCTCGAACAACGCCTCGTGCTCGGCCACGTCCTCGGCGGCACGGTGTGGTTAGGCGGACCGATCGTCGTCAGCCTCGCGCTCCATTTCGCCGGCGCGATCGTCGTCGCCGCACTGCTCGCGCGGCTGCTGGCGGCAACCACGCGGCGCATCGCCGCTGCCGTCCGCGCTCTCGCCGGCGCCTTCGCGTGCCGGTCGTACGGCAAACCGGTGACGCGTTGCCGTCGTGCGCGCTTTGCGCTCCCGGCCGCACCGGCCTTTACACGCCTCTACGGGCGTGCCCCTCCGATCCCGCTCGGATAACCGCGCGTCGCGCTCCGCTTCGAGCGCACTCCGATCCGCCTTGGGACTCTTTGCCATGAAACGGTCTTCACCGCGTCTTTCGTCGCGCGCACGCATCGGCTGGCGCCGTCGACGCATTGCCATCGCCATCGCCGTCGGCACCATCGCGCTCGCAGCCGCGGCAACACTTGTCGTTCGCACGCACGTCACCTCGAAAGTCGTGGCCCAGCTCGCAATGGGACTGAAACCGGTGAACGTGTTGATCGTCGCCAACAACGCACGCGGCGTGAAAGCCACCGATCCGTTGGGCCTCGGCACCGCTGCCGGCCAAGCCGACGTCATCCTGGTCGCGCACCTCGATCCCCAACGGCACGAGATCGACGCCATCACCATCCCGCGCGACACGCTGGTCGCGCAGCCGCACTGGGACGATCCGGTTCCCAAGATCAAGACGCTCTTCTTCATGGGCGATCAGGAGACGCCACCGACCGGACCGCGCCAACTGGAACGCTCGGTCTCGGCGCTGACCGGACTCCCGATCGACGGCTACCTGGTTGCGAACTTCGCCGGCTTTCGCGATGCCGTCGATGCCGTCGGCGGCCTCACCGTCGACGTCAAAGCGCGCATCTACGATCCACGCCACAGCGGGGCCGACTTTCAACCCGGCATCCAACACATGAACGGCGCGCAGGCGCTGGCATTCGTGCGCGTCCGGCAAAACGAAGCCGGCAATGGCTATCGCATCAACGATTTCCAACGGATGCAGGCGGAGGTCGCGGTGCTCGGGTTACTGCGCGACAAGCTCCTCGATCCCGCTACCGTTGCCACGCGCCTGCCACACTTCGTCGCGCGCATGAAGCGCGACGTCGCCACCAGCTTCTCGGCCAGCGCGCTGCTGCGCCTGGGCATCGCGATGGCCGGGGCGCCGGTCTATCAGGTCCCGCTCGGATCGATTGCGGACTCGATGGTGCTCGCGCCGGCCGCCTTCCCGGGCATCAACGCACACGGGTACTTGGAGGGCGACTACTACGACGTGCTCGATCCCGCCGCGATCTGCAAGCGACTGGCGCCCTTCGGCGCGCGCGGGTGCACCAACGGATTTGCGCTTCCCGATCCGCACGACGTCGCGGTGGTGCTCTACGGCACCCCTCACCTCGCGCTCCACCTCGCGCACCAGGGTTTTGCGCACGTCAAGCTCGCGGGCGGCCCCACCGGCGCCGACCGCGTGCTCTACCCTGCTGCGGCGCCGGCAGCCGGGCTGCTGGTCGCGCGCGCGGTCAGCCGCGGCAATACCCTGGTCGAGCCGGGGAACGTTCGATCCGTGGTCGTGGAGCAGTGACGCACGCGAGGGGTAACGGCCGGCGAACCGAATCGCTGTATTCCTCGACTACTGTTTATAGGGAGGTTCAACCCGCTATGATCCGCACCAAACTCGGTCTCGGCGTCGCCGCCTTAGCGTTTGCCCTGTTTTTTGGCTCGATCGGCTACGCCGTCGCATCGATGAATCAACCGCACATGATGAACGCACGCAACTACCTGAACTCGGCGCTCGGCGCACTCAACGCAGCCACCGCCAACAAGGGCGGCCATCGGAAAAATGCGATCAATCTAGTCAACCGAGCGATCAACCAAGTCAACATGGGAATGAACTACGCGAACCGGCACTAATCGATCGGACGGATGAGTCCGAGGGACCGCGCCGCACGGCGTGGTCCCTTTCAATTTCCGCTAGAGAGAAAAGTCGCAACGGCTTCTCATTGACTTCTCAAGGGCTTCCCAGCGAGTTCCCATCGCCTTGCTAGCGTGAGCACCAAGGAGGAACTCATGATCTCGATCACCCGTCGCCACGCTCTGTTGCTGGGAGTCGCCGCCCTGGTCTTCGCCGGAACGGCGCGTAGCGCGCCCGCCCATCCCAGCATCGACATCGTCGCATCGAACTGGAAGTTTACGCCCTCGAGCATCACGCTGCACGTGGGCCAGCCGTCGACGCTTCGTCTTACCTCGAGCCAGGGCGTTCACGGGCTGCAATCCGACGCGCTCGGCATCCCGCTTACCACGATCATGCCCGGCACGTTCTCGACCGTCGACGTCACGCCGAAGAAGGTCGGTACGTACGTCGTGCACTGCGCGATCGTCTGCGGCGCAGGCCATCCAAATATGGCGCTGACCGTCCACGTCGTCCCATGAGAACGCATCCGTTGCGACGGGTACCGGCGGCGATTGCGCGGCTCGCAATCGTCGCCGGCTTCGCGCTCATGCCGATCGCGGCACGCGCGATGCCGCCGTTCGCACAGGCCTACGGCGTCGACTGTAGTCTCTGTCACACGCAGGTTCCCACGCTGAATGCCTATGGCCGCTACGTGCAGCGCACCGGATACGCCTCGCTCGATCCCAAGGTGCTCAGACGGGCGCTGCCGGTTTGGCTCGGGGTCAACACCTGGTACGATACCCAGGACCCGTCGCAGCCGCACTACACCCAGTTCGGCAACGTTGCACTGCATGCGGTCGGTGCCATCGGCAACGACGTCACCTATCACTTCCAGCAATGGATCCAGCAAAACGATCAGGCCGGCGATCTCGATACCTTCTGGGTCGCCTATAACAATCTGCTGCACAAAGACGGCCATCTCTTCGTCGGGAAAATCGAAGCCCCCGGACCGTCGCCGTTCAGTCAATGGGTCGACCTCGCACCGTTCACGACACCCGAGATCACGGTCGGCGAGCACGCCTACGAGCTCGACGCGAACCGTTGGGGCGTCAAGATGAACTACGTCCACGACTGGCTCGACGCCGAAGCCGGTTGGCTCGCGAGCAACGGCGGTTGGAGCGGTAGCAGCGACTACGCGGCCGACACCGACAAGTCGTTCGAATACAAGCTCGCCTACGCCGATCCGGTGCATCCGCTCGAAGGCGGCATCTACGGATCGCGCGGCTCCTGGCCGCTGGCCGAGGGCGGTTTCGATCAGTACTGGTCGTTGGCCGGTTACGTGCAGCGCGACCCGGTCGGCAACTTCCCCGGCGTTCTGGCCATCTATCAGTCGGGATTCGACGGCAATCCCGGACCGGGGCTCGGCTCGGCACGCAGCCGCGCAAGCACCTTCGAGCTGTACGAACCACTCGGCAACACCGGCGGCCTCGTCTCACTGCGCCGCGAGTGGACCAACGATGGCCTCGGCACGCAGTTGCAGAGCGGAAATGCCGACTTCAGCATCCCGATCGCCCGGTATCTCCGGCTCTACGTCGAAAACTACTTTGCGGCGCACACCACGCCGGGATGGCGCTACATGCTGTGGTGGACGACCCCACTGACGAAAGTGAAGTAGCTCGATGTTTCACACCATCCTCGTCGCCATCGACGGCTCGGCATGCGCGGAGCGGGCACTGGGCATCGCCCTCGATCTCGCGGCGCACGACTCCGCGCATCTCTCGATCTGCACGGTCGTCGACCCGATTCCGATTTTGGGCGAAACGGGCGCGAGTTCGATGGCCAGCCGCGCGCTCGCCGAATCCCGCGAGGACGCGCAACGATTGCTCGATGGCGCGCTTGCCAAGGCGCAGTCGGCCGGCGTACAGGCCAAGGGGACGATCCGCTTCGGCGAGCCGGCCTTCGAAATCGGCGAACAGGCAGCAGCGGTGCACGCCGATGCGATCGCGCTCGGAACGCACGGACGTTCGGGTCTCAAACGTCTCTTCGTCGGAAGCGTGGCCGAAGCGGTTCTCCGCAAATCGACCATTCCGCTCATCATCGCCCCCGAACGCGTCGCGCACGCACATCACGCGCACGCATAGGACGGTGGCGCGGCGCGGCGAACGGGGCGCGCATGAAGCATCTCATCGTTCCCGTCGTCGCCGCGCTCGTTGCCGCCAGCGGCTTTGCGCCCTCCGCCGCGGCGCAGCGGTCGCCCTCGCTGACCAGCGCGCGCGTGCGCAACGCGATCGTCGCGGCCGTGCAACACGATCGCGGCGTCTACGGCGGGCGAACGCCGGTTCCCGGCGTTCTGGTCGCCGTCTGGGACGGGCAAGGGCACAGCTTCATCCACGGCTTTGGATATGCCAACCTCGCAACGCACCGGCGGTTGACGGCCAACGATCACTTTCGCATCGGCAGCAACACCAAAACCTTCGTCGTCGCCACGATCCTACAGTTAGCCGACGAGAAGAAGCTCGCACTGAGCGATACGGTGAGCCGCTTTCACTTGGGCATTTCGGTTCCCAATGCCGGCGCCATCACCGTGCGCGACCTCTGCGACATGCGCAGCGGCCTGTTCGAAATGTACGACGTGCCCGCGATCCAACGCATGCTCGACAACCCGAA
>DAIDGS010000042.1 GCA_027459845.1 Vulcanimicrobiota bacterium
CGCGGCCGCGACCGCCTCGGCCCCGCCGCGACAGCCCAGCTTGCCGGCCGCGTTGGCGACGTGAGTCTGCACGGTGTAGACGCTGCGCCCGAGCGCCGCGGCGATCTCCTTGGGCCGCCGCCCGGCGGCGAGCTGGCGCAGGATCTCGGTCTCGGCGGCGGTCAGCGGCGAGTGCGCGCGCGCGTCGGCGGCAACCCGCTCCGCCAGCGCGATCGCAACCGCGGCCAGCAACCGCGCAGCGTCGCCGTAGCCGGCGCGTTCGAAGGCGGCGACGCTCGGCTCCAGCGCGGGGGGCGCCTGCAGCCGGCCGCGTACCAGGCGGTCGAGCAAGGCGCGGGCGGCGCGCTGCGCGATCGCGGCGACCTCGTCGCCGCCGGCACCCTCAGCGATCGCATCGCTCCAGCGCCGCGCCTGGGTACTGCGGCCGTTGAGCACCTCGGCGAAGGCGATCAGCATCCGCGCGACGGCCAGACTGCGCAGTCGGTGTGGCCCGCGCCCGTCGACCTGCGCGAGCGCCTCGGCAGCGGCGGCGATCGCGGCGAGGCTGGCGGCGCGCCGCTCGCCGAGCGCGGCGAAGAGCGCCACGTGGGCCTGCGCCAGCACCCGATCGAAGCCGTAGTAGATGCGCTCCGCTTGTGCGCCCAGCTCGCGCAGTCCATCCTCGAAGCCTCCCTCCCAGCCGGCGCGAATGGAGCGATTGACGCTCACGTACGCCCAGAGCGGCGACTCGCGCGTCCCGAGCGCGACCAGTTCGTCGTCGCAGGCCGCGGCCGCGGCCGCGTCGCCGCGACGCATGGCGGCATCCAGCACGCGCAGCAGCGCCATCTGCAAATCGAAGACGTCGCCAGCCAGCCGCGCGTCGCGGCAGCTCCGCTCCGCCAGATCGAGGTAGCCGTCGAGGTCGTCGTACTCCACCAGCCGCAGGCTGGCGAGCGAGGCGCGCGTCCGGCTGGCCAGGCTGTGCAGGTGCAGGGCGTCGGCCAGCTCGGCGGCGCCGCGCAACGCGACCTCGGCCGCCTCGCGCTCGCCCAGTTCCTTACGCGCGAGTCCGATCCGCTGCAGCACCTTGGCCCGCGCGGCGTCGTCGTCGAGCTCGACGAGCAACGCGTCGACCTCGCCGAGGGTGCGTTCGATTGCGGGCGGTGGGCCGTGCGCGGCGGCGTGCAGTGCCAGCAGCGAGAGCGCCTCGACGCGCAGCGCCGGGGCGAGCCGCGCGTCGGCGGCCACCGGCGCGAGCAGTTCGCGCGGGTCGCGGCCGGCGTTGACCAACAGCAGCGCCAACCGCAGGCGCGCCGTGGCGGCGACTTCGCCGTCGGCACTGCGGGCGATCCCCCGGCGCAGCAGGCTTTCGGCGCGGGCCGACTTACCGCCGATCGCGCAGGCCACACCGCGCAGCAACAACAGCGCGGCGTCCTGCTGCACGAGCGGCTGCGGGAGGATCGCGAGCGCCGCCTCCACGCGCTCGAGCTGCGCGCTCTCGAGCAGCGTCAGTCCGCACTGGGATAGCATCCGGCGCACTTCGTCGCGCGCGCGCGCCGCGGTAAAGGCCGACAGCGCGCCGGCCTGGTCACCAACCGCTTCGAGTGCGGCGGCGACGCGCCGATAGGCGCGCTCGACGGCCGCGCGTCCGTCGCGTTCCAGTTGCAGGCGCACGAAATCGCGAAAGAGCTCGTGCGTGCGGTAGGTGCCGTCGGCTTCGGGATACATGAACGCGGTGCGGCCGCGCAACCGCTCGACCACCTCGGCGGCACGCTCGAAGCCGGCCCGCACCAGCAGATCGAGGTCGATGCGCGGCAGCAGCACCGCGACCGCCAGCAGTTCGCGATCGCCGTCGTCGAGACCGGCGTAGACCTGCTCGGCCAGGAAGCGATAGATCATCTCGCGGGTGATCGCCGCAACGGCGCGCAGATCGGCGGCGCGCGTCGAGGTTCGCAGCGCGAAGCCGAGCGCGGTTGGCCAGCCTTCGGTGAGCACCAACAAGTCGCGCAACTCCTCGTCGCGAATCGCCAGCCGCGAGGCCTTCGCGGCGCGCCGCGCCTCCTCGAAGGTGAACGCCAGATCGCGTTCGTCGATCGGGAGGTCGGCATCGCCGTAGGCGAGCCAAGTGCCGATCGGAAGCTGCGCGTGCGAGCGCGCGGCGACAATCCAGCGCACCTCGCCTTTGGTGCGCGCGATCAGCGCCGCCAGGAACGCCGCGACGCTGGGATCGCCGTCGGCCACATGCAGATCGTCGACGGCTACGACGCCGCGATAGCCGGCCAGGTGCGCGTGCAACCAGAGCACCAATCCGGCGATCGCATCGCCGGCGATGCGGCTGCGTTCGTACGCACCCGGGAGCGACGCACGCGCGTGCGGCGCAATCGGCGCGAGCGCGGCGCTCAAGCCATCGAGGAAGCCGAGCAACGTGCGGTGCTCGCCGCCCAGATCGAAGCGCACCCAACGTTCGCGCAGCTCGCTGAGGTACTGGCTCAGCGTCACCGATTTCCCGAAGCCGGCCGGGGCCGCCAAAACGACGATCGGCGAGCGTGCGGCGGCAGTCATGCGCTCGAGCAGACGCGGCCGCAGCAATGGGACGAACGCGCCGCCGGTGTCGATGCTGCCGTCGTCGCGGACCGGGCGGATCACGCTGCGTACCGCCTCATGCCAGTGCGTCGAGCGGCGCGTGATACTCGTCGTCGCCGTGATAGTATCCCAGCAGCAGTTCTTCGAGCGCGAGCAGCTTTAGTTGTGCCTCCAACTGCATCAACTCGTCGGCGTAGCGCGCACGAAAATCGTCGTAGTCGGCCTTGCTCTCCCAGACGTCGATGCCGACGTAGGTGTGTTCGTCGCTCTTGTGGCGAAAGAGGCGCGTGCGGCGAAATCCCGGATGCCGCGCCGCGAGCTGCGCCCACGGGCCGCCGGGGCCGTAGGCGTGCTCGAAGGCGCGCACCTGCGACGGATGGACGCGATAGCGAAAGAACACTTCGATCATCGCGACCGGCCGAGCAGCGGCTCCTCGCCCGCCGCGCGCAGCCGGGCGTCGAGCGGTGCCAGGCCGGCCGTAAAGCTGCGATAGGCGCCCAGGCGCCGCGCCGCGAGTCGATCGAGCGCTGCGGCCGCGCGCGCCTGGGCGGCGGTCGGCGGTGCGTACGATGCGAAGGTTCCCAACAGCGCCTCGATGCGCTCGCGCAGCAGATCGGGTAAGAAGTCGTCGTCCTGATCGTTGGCCGGATCGGAACTCAAGCGCGCGATCAGCGCGCGCGCGCCGTCGGCGGCTTGCGCGAGACGCGCGGCGAGCTGCGGATGACCGGCGCGGCGCAGCGCCTGCGCGCGCTGTGGTGCGGTGCGCTCGACCGCGTCGAGCGTATCGAGGGTACCGTCGACCTGCGAGAGCAGCGCGAGGAGGTGTTTCTGCAGTGCGTAGTTTTGCGCGTACTCGGCCGGCGTGTAGGCGAGGCGCGGATCGGGACGGACCTCAATCGCGCGCGTCAAGGTCTGCGCGCCGACCTGCAGGCGCAGGGTATAGCGTCCGGGCGGGACCGGCACTCCGGGAAAGCCGCGGTTCCACTTGGCGGCGTCGTGCCAGGGCCGCGCGCCATCCGTGGTCAGATCCCAGTTGAAGCGATTGTAGCCCTGCGCGCCGGCGCCGGCCTGCGCGTAGCGGCGCACCACGCTACCGCGCGCATCCAGGATGGTCGCGCGAACCGATTTGGCAGGCTGCGTGAGGTAGTAGCTGACGAGCGCGCCATAGGGTGGCCCGGCGCCGTCGTTCGCGGTGTTCCAGTAGCTGTTCTCTTCCCACGCCGTCGCCGGCGGCACCGCAAAGAGATAGGTCCCGGCCGCGCGCGCGCGCGCGCGCTGCTCTAGCGGCGCGGCATCGTCGAGGACGTACAGCCCGCGGCCATGCGTCGCGACCAGCAGGTCGTCGGTGGCCGGCTGCAGTGCGACCTGATCGACGGCCGTCGCCGGAACGGCGTCGAGCCGGCGCCAGTGCGCGCCGCCATCCCACGATGCGTAGAGCCCCCGCGCGAGCCCGGCGAAGAGCAGCCTGGAATCGTGCGGATCGACCAGCACGCTGCGCACGTCGTCGTCACGCGGCAAGCCGGCCGCAAGCGACTGCCAGTGCAGGCCGAAATCGTGGGTGACGAACAGATACGGCCGCCGATCGCCGACCATATGGCGGTCGTACGCGGCGTAGGCAGTGGCCGGATCGCGGATCGCCGGTGAAATCGAGCCGAACCGTCCCCACGGCGCGATCCCGGGCGGCGTGACGTTGCGCCAGTGACGGCCGCCGTCGCGCGTCAGTTGCACGTAGCCGTCGTCGGTTCCGACCCAAATCTCGCCGCGTGCCGCCTGCGAGGGCGCGATCTCGAGAATCGTGTCGGCGGTTTCGGCGCCGGTCGCATCGAGCGTGATGCCGCCGCTGAGCTGCTGGTGGGCCGGATCGTTGCGGGTCAGGTCGCCGCTAACCGCGTGCCAACGATACCCGCGATCGGTCGTCGCGAGCAGCACGTTGGCGCCCACGTAGACGCGCTGCGGATCGAACGGATCGAACGCGATCGGCGTCTCCCAGTTGAAGCGATAGCGCATGCGGTAGGGCGGAAAGACGTTTTGATCGCGCAAGTACGGCGCAACCGAGCGCGTGTCGCCGGTAGTGTAGTCGTGAATCCAGACGTCGCCGCCGTTGTTGCCGCCGCCGAAGCTCTGCCAGACGCGTGCGGCATCGGTGGGATCGACCACCACCCAGGTGCCGTCGCCGCCGGCACCGGTGGTGATCCAACGACTCGCACTGATCCCACGCGGATCGAGCGGATTGGCCGGCGCGCACCAGGTGCCGTTGTCCTGTAAGGGCGCGCAGACATCGAAGTGCGTGCCGTACGAGTAACCGACGTGATAGAGCTGCGCGATCGGCAGGTGATTGTCCCAGCGCCAGCTCTTACCGCCATCGGCCGAAAAGCCGACGCCGCCGTCGTTGCCTTCGATGATGCGCCGTCCGCCGCGGCCGATCCACATCGCATGATGATCGCCGTGCAGACCGTGACCGGTGGTGTGCCAGTGCCGGCCGCCGTCGGTACTCTGCGCCAGATGCACCGAGACCGACCAGAGATGGCGCGGATCGACCGGATCGACGAAGATGTGGCTGAAGTAGAACGGGCGCTCGTCGATCAGCGTATCGTGGCTGACGTCGTGCCAGGTTGCGCCGCCGTCGGTGGAGCGCCACAGCAACCCGTGCTTGGATTGGATCAGCGCGTAGACGACCTTGGGATTCGAGGGCGCGATCGCAACCGCGATGCGTCCTTCGATCCCGCTCGGAAGGCCGCCGCCCGACAAGCGCGTCCAGGTCGCGCCGCCGTCGCGCGAACGGAAGAGACCGTCGTTCGGGCCGCCGCTGTTCGAACTCCAGCCGGTGCGGCGAAACTGCCACATGCCGGCGTAGACGACGTTCGGATCGGCCGGATCGCGCGCCATGTCGGAGACGCCGCTATCGGGCGCGAGGTAGAGCGTCTGCGTCCAGTGCGCGCCGCCGTCGGTGGTGCGATAGACCCCGCGCGCGCGCGAATCGGCGAACGGATCGCCCAACACGCCGACCAACACGCGGTCGGGCTGGCGCGGGTCGATCGTGATGCCGGCGATCAGGCTGTCGGGCAACCACAGCACGTGGCTCCAGTGACGACCGCCGTCGCGCGTGAGATAGACGCCGTCGCCCTGGGTGACGTCGTTGCGCGGGTTGGCCTCGCCGGTTCCGACCCAGACGACGTGCGGATTGCGCGGATCGATGGCGATCGCGCCGATCGACTGCACGTCTTGCGCGTCGAAGACGGGCTTCCAGCGAGTTCCACCGTCGGTCGTCTTCCAGGCGCCGCCGTCGGCCGCGCCGACGTAGTAGAGCGCCGGATCGGCGTCGCTGCCGGCCACTGCCGCCACGCGTCCGCCCGAGACCGCCGGCCCGAGATTGCGCATCGGAAGCATCGCGGTCGCCGCGCCGGCGCGCGGCGCCGCCGCCAGCCCCAGCAGCACGACGACAATCGAAACCCAGAAGCGACGCATGCGCGGTAGTTCGCGCTCGCCGCCACCGGCTCTTTGGGGCCGGCGTTGCCGCGGCCACCTTGCTCTGCTATAACAGGGATGGAGCCGAGCCGGCACCCATGGAGAAAATGCCATGCAACGACGGACGCTTGCGGTTGGAGCGCTCCGACGCCTGGATGCACGCAACCTGCGACGCACGATCGCCGGCTGCGAAGGTTTGGGCAGTACGCTCGCCCGGCTCGCCACCGATGCCGGGGTCGCAGCGCTGCGCGCCGTTCCGCTCGGCGATTTGATCGACGCCGTCGCCGGCGATCCGGAACCGGTGGCCTATCTGCGGCCGCTGCCCGCGCCCGAGGCGCTGGCCAAGACGACCGACGCCGGCCTCTCGCCGCGCGAGATCGAGGTGATGCGGCTGATCGCCCGCGGGCTCACCAACAAGGCGATCGGCGTGCGGCTGGGCTTGAGCGACAAGACGATCAAGAATCACATCTCGCACCTCCTGCGCAAACTTGGTTTGACGGCGCGCACGCAAGTCGCCATCCTGGCGCTGCGTGCCGGATTGGAGTAGCCGGCTTTCGCACCGCCTGCACTCACGCCGCGCGCACGCGGCGCGTGGCGAGCGCGCGTAACACGTACGTGCGACCGCCGGCGAAATCGTAGACGACCACGGCGGCGAGATCGCCATCGCGCGAGCGCGCCGCGGCCGTGCGGATGGCGTGCAGCGCATGCAGCCGGCGCCCGCGCTCCGGCAAGCGCCGCAGCACGATCGCGTACCGCGCGCCATCTCCACCCAGCACGAGGGCGTCGAAGGGCGCAGCCGCGCGCCCGGCGCGCACGCGCGCCGGTGCGAGGGCGCGCAGCCGCGACGCCAAGCGGCTTGCCAAAAAGCGCCGCAGTTCGACCACGATGCGATCGCGTTCGGCGAAGAGCAGCGCCGGACGGACGCCGGCGCCGGCCGAGCGCGCGACCGCGGCCTCGAACTGCAGCAGCGCACGGTTGCAGAGCGCGCGCGGCGACGCCCAGCGGCGATCGCACAGGCTGGCGACGACGGCGTCGCACTGCGCGCGCACGGCCAGTTTCGGAAGGCGCTCGGTCAACATCAGGGAGTCCACGCGATCAGTCTGATGCACGGCAATGCCAGCAGCCTGGCACGCTGCGTGCTTTCGCGCCGGGGCGGACCGGCTGCCAGGCATATGGCACCTCGGCCGGCTAAACTGCCGCCATGCAGTTGCTGGACGGACGGATGCTCTACTCGGCCTCCGACCTGAACGACTACCTCGAGTGCGCGCACAGTTCCGAACTCTCCCGGGCGGTGGCGCGCGGCGAGCTGGCACGGCCGGCCGAACCCGCAGGGGTCACCCAGCGCAGCCTGCTTTCACGCAAGGGCGACGAGCACGAGCGGCGTTACCTGCAGCGCCTGCGCGAGACCGGAGCCGAGGTGGCCGATCTCACTCCGGACGCCGGCGAATCGCTCGAACGGAGTTGCCGGCGCACGCGCGCCGCGCTGGAAGCCGGCCATCAGTACATCTACCAGCCGACGTTCTTCGACGGCACGTTCGTGGGCCGGGCCGACTTCTTGCGGCGCATCGACGAACCCAACCCGGCGCGCGCCTGGAGTTACGCGCCGATCGACGCCAAGCTGGCGCGCTCGGCGAAGCCGTACTTCCTGGTGCAACTGGCATCGTACGCCGAGCAGTTGGCCGCGCTGCAGGGCGGTGCGCTGCCGCGCACGCTGCACGTTGCGCTCGGTAGCGGCGAAGAGCGCGCGTTTGCGACGCGCGACGTCATGGCGTACTTCCGCCACCTCAAGGCCGGATTTCTAGCCTGGATCGCGCGCGACGAGGGCGCGTATCCGTTGCCGTGCGCGCACTGCGCGCTCTGCCCGTGGGACGCGCGCTGCGATCGCCAGCGCCGCGACGACGACCACCTGAGCTTGGTGGCTTGGATGCGCCGCGATCAGGCGCAGCGTCTCGCCGACGCCGGAATCACGACGCTGGCGGCGCTCGCCGCCAGCCGGCCCGAGGAGCGGCCGCACGGCTTCAATCCGCACACCTTTGACGATCTGCGCCGGCAGGCGCAGCTTCAGCGGGCCCAGCGCGATGCACGGCGGGCCGGTGTCTCGGAGACCGAGGCGCTGCGCTACATGCTGCTCGACGCGCGCGCGGGAGAGGGGCTCAAACTGCTGCCCGCACCGGATCCCGGCGATGCGTACTTCGATATCGAGGGCGACCCGCTCTACGCTCCCGATGCCGGGCTCGAATACCTCTTCGGCCTCTACCTCCCGCACGAAGACCGCTACCAGGCGTTCTGGGCGCGCTCGGCGGCCGACGAACGCGCCGCCGTCATCGCCCTGATCGACTTCCTCGCCGAACGTCGCCGACGTCATCCCGCGATGCACGTTTATCACTATGCCAACTACGAAAAGGCGGCACTCGGCCGGCTCACGTCACGGTACGCCGTGCGTCGCGACGAACTCGACGCGCTGCTGCGCGGGCAGGTCTTCGTGGACCTCTATACGGTCGTGCGCCAGTCGCTGCGCATCTCGCAGGAGAGCTACTCGATCAAGAAGCTCGAACCGTTCTACGGCTTCACCCGCAATACCGAGTTGCGCCGCGGCGACGATTCGATCGTCCTCTTCGAGACCTGGCTCGATACCGGCGAGGCGCGCATCCTCGATGAGATCGAGCGCTACAACGCCGACGACTGCCGTTCGACCGCCGCGCTGCACGGCTGGCTGCTGGAGCGTCGCAGCGAGCTGGCGGGGCGCGAGGGCCGCGCGATCCCGTGGCGCACCGCACCCGAAGAGGTCATCGCGGACGAGGCCCAAGGTGACGAGCGCGAGGTTCGCGCGGTGCGCGATGCAATCGTCGGGACGCTCGCGCCGATCGACCTCCAGGCGCTGGCTCGCGCGAGCGATGACGAACGCCTGCGCTGGCTGTTGGGCAACGCGGTCGACTATCACTACGCCGAAGCCAAGCCGGAGTGGTGGCGCTACCACTACCGCCGCGAGAATCTCGATGAGTTGCGCGAGTTCGATCGCGACGCTCTGGGCGATCTCGAGCGCGACGACGCAAACCCGCCCTATTGCGAAAAACGCTCGATGGTCTACACGTATACGTTTCCGGAACAGGCGCACGGATTTCGCGAGGGATCGAGCGGCGTCGATCCGATCTCCGAAAAGAGCCTGAACGTCGTCGCGGTCGACGAGGTGCGCCGCTCGATTCGCATCAAGTCGACCCACGCCGAGGTCCTCGACGGGCTGCGCGCCCTGATTCCGCCGACGCCGATGCGCACCGACGTGCTCCAGCGCGCGCTGGTCGCCCTCGGAAAGACGTATCTGGACGGCACGTTCGCACAGCGCTACCCGGCCATCGTCGATATGCTGCTGGTGCGTCATCCGCGGTTGCGCGGACGCGCCGCGGGCGCGACGCTCCAACCCGAGCGCGTCGACGGCGGCGTGCTCGCCGATGCGATCGCCGACCTCGATCGAAGCTATCTGCTGGTGCAGGGACCGCCCGGAACCGGCAAGAGCACACTCGCCGGCGACGCGATCGCGCAGTTGCTGGCGCGGGGTCTACGGGTCGGCATTCTGGCGCGCAGCCACAAGGTCGCGCATAACCTGCTGACGGCGGTCGAGCGCGCCGCCGAGACGCGCGGCGTCGGTGTGGACGGTGCGCACAAGTGCCAAGATCGCGACGACGAAACCCGGTACGTCTCGCCGCTCGAGGTGCCGCGGGTCGTCAACGAAAGCGCGGCCGCCGCCGCGCTCGACGCCCGGTACCGGCTCGTGTCGGGCACCGCGTGGCTCTTCAGCGACGAGCGCGCGGCCGATGCGTTCGACGTGTTGATCGTCGACGAGGCCGGACAACTCGCGCTGGCCGACGCCGTCGCCTGCGCGCGCGCGGCGCGCTCGATCGTGCTGCTCGGCGATCCGTTGCAACTCGGCACGATCGCGCACGGCTCGCACCCGCCCGGCCTGGGCGTCTCGATCCTGGAGCACCTCTTGGGCGACCGCGCGACGGTCGCACCTGAGTACGGCATCTTTCTGCGCGAATCGTGGCGCATGCACCCCGCGCTGTGCAGCTTTATCTCGGAGGCCGTCTACGAAGGGCGGCTGACGGCTGCGCCGGGAAACGAGGCAAACGTCATTGAGGGCGCACCGCTCGAAGGCAGCGGACTGCGCGCCATCGCCGTCGAGCAT
This sequence comes from Vulcanimicrobiota bacterium, assembly GCA_027459845.1. GTDB lineage: Bacteria > Vulcanimicrobiota > Vulcanimicrobiia > Vulcanimicrobiales > Vulcanimicrobiaceae > DAIDGS01. The sequence goes on from DAIDGS010000042.1 coordinate 10,208, forward strand.
ACCGGCAACCAGCGCAGTTCGCGCGAGGAGGCCGGCGCGATCGTCGCGGCGGTCAAAGCGCTACGTAGCGGCGAGAAGTGCGTGCGCGCCGGACGCGAGCGCGCGCTCGCGCGCGGTCCGATCGAGGACGCGGACATCCTGGTAGTCACGCCGTACAACGCGCAACGCGAAACCATTACCAACGCCCTGCACGCGGCCGGCTTTCCCGGGGTGCGCGTTGGAACGGTCGATAAGTTTCAGGGGCAGCAGGCGCCGGTCGTCTTCTACTCGATGGCGACTTCGAGCGGCGACGACCTGCCGCGCGATCTCGAGTTTCTGTTCGAAAAGAATCGCTTCAACGTCGCGATCTCGCGGGCGCAGTGCATGAGCGTGCTCGTCTACTCGCCACGCCTGCTCGAAGTGCGCACCCGCTCGCCCGAACAGATCGCGCTGGTCAACTTGCTGTGCGCCTACGTTGCGGCGGCTCAGGTGCCGGGCGAAAATCCGATCGCGATCGACCCGTCGGCGGTATAGAGCCAGACCGGGGGCGCCTTGGCGCGCCGGGCGGCCGGCGTCAGCGCGTCGCGCACCGTCCCGGAGCCGGCGCTCGCGTCGACGTGACCGCGAAATCCCGGCGGAACGCTCAACGCGATGTCGCCCGTCCCGGATTCGAGGCGGATCGCGTGCGGCTGCCACGCATGCGCGAGCGTGGCGGTGATGCGGCCGCGATCGGTCGCGAGATCGAGCGCGCCGCCGGCGTCGCGTGCGCTCACGTCGCCGCCGCCGCTATCGACGCTGACGCTGCCGCGCGGAGATTGCACCGTGACGGTGCCCTGCGCATCGGTGACCTGCACCGGCGCGCGCGAATCGCTCAGGCGCACGTCACCGCCGAAGGCGCGCACGTAGAGCGGGAGGGCGGCCGGATAGCGGATGCGATACGCGACGCCGCCGGTGGCAACAAACGGAATCTGCGAGGTGCCGACGCCGCCGCCGATGGTGACGATCAGCCGGCCGCTGCGACGAGTCCACGACACCGGAAGCGCCGAGGGGGCGGTTGCGCTGCCGGCTTGCGTGACGACGACCGCATCGGTTGCGGGAGCCGCGGCGATCGCCACCGCGCCGTTGTCCGCGTCGATCTCGATCCGGCTGGCTCCCGCGGTCGCAATGCGCTTCGCGCCGCCGTGCGCCGCACGCCCCCCACCGGAGCATCCGGCTAGGGCGGCGGCACACAGCAGCGCGAGCGCGACACGCACGCTAGAGATCCTCCGGATTGATCCCCTTCGCGCGATCGTACTGGGTGCGTTTGGGCGGCGCAGCGACGCTGACGTGGTCTTCGTACTCACCTTCGTACTGCACGGTCAACGGTTCGCGGCTGCGCTCGTAGGCGCTCACCAGCCGGCTCACCCCGTCGCCGTTGCCGCCCATGACCTCGGCCAGCGCCGCGTCGTCGGCGGTCATCGCCGCGTAGGCCATCTCGTACTCCTGACGCGGACGGCCGTCGGCATCGACGTCTTGACCTTGCGGAACGATCTCGACGTTGCGATAGCGCGACATGCCGGTACCGGCCGGAATCAGCTTGCCGATGATCACGTTCTCCTTTAGGCCCAGGAGCGGATCGTACTTGCCCTTGATGGCCGCATCGGTCAGCACGCGCGTCGTTTCCTGGAAGCTCGCCGCCGAGAGGAACGACTCGGTGGCCAGCGACGCCTTGGTCACGCCGAGCAGCACCGGGTTGGCGGTGGCGATCTGCTTGCCGTCGGCCTTGGCGCGCTCGTTGGTCTCGTGGAAGGTCGCGGCTTCGACCAACTGGCCGGGCAGCATCAGGGTATCGCCGCCGTCGACGATCTTCACCTTACGCAGCATCGAGCGCACGATCACTTCGATGTGCTTGTCGTTGATGTCGACGCCCTGCGAACGGTAGACCTTCTGCACTTCCATCACCAGATAGTTCTGCAGCGCGGTTTCGCCCTTGATGCGTAGGATGTCGTGCGGGTTGAGCGAGCCCTCGTTGAACTGATCGCCGGCGGCGATCTTGGCGCCGTCGGCAACCATCAGATGGGTGCCGAGCGGAACGTCGTACTCGTGCTCCTCGCCGGTCTCCTCGACCACCACGATCGTACGCTTGTTGCGATCCTCGCCGAAGCGCAGCGTGCCGGCGACCTCGCTGATGCGCGCCTCGCCTTTGGGCTTACGCGCTTCGAAGATCTCCTCGACGCGCGGCAGACCGGTGATGATGTCTTCGGTGGCGACGCCGCCGGTGTGGAAGGTGCGCAGCGTCAGCTGCGTACCCGGCTCGCCGATCGACTGCGCCGCGATGATGCCGACGGCGGTACCGATGTCGGCATGATTGCCGGTCGCCAGGTCGCGGCCGTAGCACATCGAGCAGACGCCGTACTTCGACTGACAGGTGAGCACCGAGCGAATCTTCACGTCGGTGATGCCGGCGTCGACGATCGCCTTGGCCTTCTCTTCGTCGATCTCCTCACCGCGCGCCACGATGGTCGTGGTCGGACGCTTCGGTTCGACGCGGATGTCGTCGACCGCGCGGCGGCCGATGATGCGGTCGACCAGCGGTTCGATGATCTCCTTGCCGGAGCGGATGTCGCGCAAGACGATCCCGTTGCTCGTTCCGCAGTCTTCCTCGCGAACGATGACGTCCTGCGCGACGTCGACCAGACGACGCGTGAGGTAGCCGGAGTCGGCGGTGCGCAGCGCCGTGTCGGCGAGCCCCTTACGCGCACCGTGCGTCGAGATGAAGTACTCGAGAACCGTCAAGCCTTCTTTGAGCGAGGCTTTGACCGGAATCTCCAGGATGCGTCCCGAGGGGTCCGACATCAGCCCGCGCATACCGCCCAACTGCTTGACCTGCGCGATCGAGCCGCGCGCGCCCGAGGTCGCCATCATGAAGACCGGGTTGAGCGGGTTCTGTGCGGCCTGCATGGCGCTGGTGACTTCGTCCGAGGCCTTGGACCACAGCTCGATGGTCTTATTGTACTGTTCGTCTTCGGAGATGAAGCCCTGATCGTAGAGCTTGTGCAACTCGTCGACTTCGTGCTGGGCCTTCTCGACGATGTCGTGCTTGCTCTGCGGGACCACGATGTCGCTGATCGAGACGGTCGTGCCGGAGAGCGTGGCAAAGTGGAAGCCCAGCTCCTTGATCGCATCGAGGAAGCGCGCCGTCTCCGAGTTGCCGTACTTGCGGTAACAGTCGGTGATGATCTTCTTCAACGCACCCTTGTCGACGATGCGGTTGACGAACGGATGGTTCCAGCGCTCCGGGAAGGCGGTATTGAAGATGATGCGCCCGATCGTGGTGCGGATCATCTCGCCTTTCCAGCGCACGTAAACCCACTCTTGGAGGGCGACGCTGCCGGTATCGAACGCGATCACCGCTTCCTTGGCATCGTAGAAGGTCGGCAGCGTTCCCGGGGCGTCGCCCGCGGGCGCGTGCTTCTTCTTCGGTCGCGGCGCCGCATCGAACTCTTCGGTGACGGCGGCCTTGGCCGGGCCGGCGTACTCGGTACGTTGGAACGTCAAGTAGTAGAGTCCCAAGACCATGTCTTGGGTCGGAATCGACACCGGATTGCCGTAGGCGGGCAACAGGATGTTGTTGGACGACAGCATCAAAATGCGCGCCTCGGCCTGGGCACCGGCCGAGAGCGGCAGGTGGACGGCCATCTGATCGCCGTCGAAGTCGGCGTTGTAGGGCGTGCAGACCAGCGGGTGCAGGTGGATCGCCTTGCCCTCGACCAGCACCGGCTCGAAGGCTTGGATGCCCAGGCGGTGGAGCGTCGGGGCGCGATTGAGCAGCACCGGATGTTCCTTGATGACCTCTTCGAGAACGTCCCACACCTCGGGACGCACGCGCTCGACCATCCGCTTGGCACTCTTGATGTTGTGCGCCAAACCGCGATCGACCAGCTTCTTCATCACGAACGGCTTGAAGAGTTCGAGCGCCATCTCTTTGGGCAGGCCGCACTGATGCAGCTTGAGCGACGGACCGACTACGATGACCGAGCGGCCCGAGTAGTCGACGCGCTTACCGAGCAGGTTCTGGCGGAAGCGCCCCTGCTTGCCCTTGAGGATATCCGAGAGCGACTTGAGCGGGCGATTGTTCGGCCCGGTGACCGGACGGCCGCGGCGGCCGTTGTCGATCAGCGCGTCGACCGCTTCCTGCAGCATGCGCTTTTCGTTCTTGATGATGATCTCGGGCGCGTTGAGTTCGAGCAAGCGCTTGAGGCGATTGTTGCGATTGATCACGCGCCGGTAGAGATCGTTGAGATCCGAGGTGGCGAAGCGGCCGCCGTCGAGCTGCACCATCGGGCGCAGTTCCGGCGCGATCACCGGTACCGCCGAGAGCACCATCCACTCGGGCTTGTTGCCGCTGGCGATGAACGCCTCGATGACTTCCAGCCGCTTGATCGCCTTGAGGCGCTTCTGACCGGTTGCAATCTTGAACTCCGAGCGCAGCTCTTCCTGAATCTTTTTCAGGTTGAGGTCGCGCAGCAGCTCGCGGATCGCTTCGGCGCCCATGCCGGCCTTGAAGCGATTGCCGAACTTATCGCGCGCTTCGCGATACTTCTGCTCCGAGAGCACCTCGCGCTTGGTCAGCGTCGTGTCGCCGGGATCGATGACGACGTAGGCGGCGAAATAGATGACCTTCTCGAGC
>DAIDGS010000043.1 GCA_027459845.1 Vulcanimicrobiota bacterium
AAGTCCAAGCGCCACGTCACCAAGCCGGTGCCTTGCCCGATCGTGGTCGCATTCGCAATCTTCACCGAGAGTTTACCCTGATGCACGACGGTTCCGGCCTTGGGACATGCGCCCGCATTGAGCGGCGCGAGCTGCGCGCTCGGTGCGGCCGCGTTCGGGAGCGGTGCGCTGTTCCCTGGAACGCCGCCCGAGCACGCGCCCAACGCCGTGCAGAGCGCCAGCGCGCCGAGGTGCCTGAGTTCGAACTTCATGAACGCGTACTTCCTTTTAGAGAGAGCGAGAGGGTCTACCGATGCAAACGCATCGCGCGCGGTTCGCGTTGCTCGCGGTGCGCGCTGGGCGTTGCCGGCGTCTGCCGGCAGGGGCCCTGGTGCGTGATGTCCCCGAGTGGAACGATGTGAAAGCGATAGCCGGGTCCGACGGTGATGTTGCTGCCGTGCAGCGCTTCCTTAACCGCCAGTCCGAGCCCCGGGATTGGGATCGCGCCGGCGCCCTCGCCCACGATCGAGGCACCGTGACTAAGGATCGATGCATCGAGCGGATCTCCCGTGATCTGAACCACGCGGCTGCCGACGAGCAGAAAGCGCGGCTCGAGCACCACGATCCCGTTGCGCGCACGATTGCTGGCGGGCACGGCCGAGCGCACGATTCCGTACCCAAGCGTGCCGGCGGGAATCGTGACGCCGCCAAACGATGCGGCCTGGGTCGTCTTGAAGCGAAAAACCTCGCCGGAGTAACCGGAAGCCGACGTGACGGTCGAGAGCATCGTCGCGGGAATGACCGCGTTGCATACGAGCCCGGCACGTGACGGCGCGCTGGCGCAGAGAATCGCCGCAACCAGCAGCGGCAGACACCGAAGGAACCGCATGGACGTTCAATGCCACCTCAGGCGCTTCGAGTCCCGCCAGCCCGGCGACGCGATGGAGCGGTCACTCCGAACAGCGAGGGCGTGGCGGATCGGTCGCTCCCGAAAGCGAGGCGTGGCGGATCGGTTGCTCCCAAAAGCAAGGCGTGGCGGGGCGGTCGTTCCCAAAAGCAAGGCGCGGCGGAGTGACCGCTCCCGAAAGCGAGGCGTGGCGACTTTTTCGCAAAAGCCCGGAGGGCGAATTCCTTCGCACGTTGCGAAAAAGCGCCCGAGTAGGAGCGAGCAGGATGCGAGCGACGAACGTCCTCGCGTCGGGAGCGGTCTCTTTCGCCGCGCCACAGTAGCGGGCACTCAGCCGCGCCGCGTGAAGCGCAGCGATCCGGTCTTTTAGCCGACCGCGCCTTCCATTTCCATCTTGACGAGCCGGTTGAGTTCGACGGCGTACTCCATCGGCAACTCCTTGACGAAGAAGTCGAAGAAGCCGTTGACGATCATGGCGGTCGCGTCGGCTTCCGAGAGCCCGCGGCTCATCGCGTAGAAGAGCTGATCTTCGCCGATCTTACTCACGCTGGCTTCGTGCTCGACGGTTGAGCGCTGCTCGTGAATCTTCATGGTCGGCTTGGTGTCGCTCGCCGACTCTTCGTCCATGATGAGCGCGTCGCAGCGCACGCGAGTTTTGGCCCCGACGGCGCCCGGGAATATCTCGACCAGGCCGCGGTAGGTGGTCTTGCCGCCGTGCGCGCTCACGCTCTTGTTGGTGACGACCGAGGTGGTGTTGGGCGCGGCGTGGATGACCTTGGCGCCGGCATCCTGGTGCTGGCCCTCGCCGGCGAACGCCATCGAGAGGATCTCGCCGCGCGCGCCTTCGCCCATCAGGTAGATGGCCGGGTACTTCATGGTGAGGCGCGAGCCGATATTGCCGTCGACCCACTCGACCGTCGCATTCTTGTTGGCGATCGCGCGTTTGGTGACGAGATTGAAGATGTTGCGGTACCAGTTCTGAATCGTCGTATAGCGAATCGAGGCGCCCTCGAGCGCGATCAGTTCGACGACCGCCGAGTGCAATGACGAGCTCGAGAACTTCGGTGCGGTGCAGCCCTCGATGTAGTGAACCTTGGCGCCTTCGTCGGCGACGATCAAGGTTCGCTCGAACTGGCCCATGTTCTCGGCGTTGATCCGGAAGTAGGCTTGCAGCGGCATCGTGACCTCGACGCCCTTGGGAACGTAGACGAACGAGCCGCCCGACCACACCGCGGAGTTCAGCGCCGCAAACTTGTTGTCGCCCGGCGGAATCACCGTCGCGAGGTACTTCTGAACGATCTCGGGGTAGGTCTTCACCGCGGTGTCCATGTCGCAGAAGAAGACGCCCTGCGCCTCGAGTTCCTTAGTGACGCTATGGTAGACGACTTCCGATTCGTACTGCGCGGAGACGCCGGCCAAGAACTTGCGCTCGGCCTCGGGAATGCCGAGCCGGTCGAAGGTGCGCTTGATGTCGTCGGGCACGTCGTCCCAAGACTGCTCGGTGCGATCGGTCGACTTCACGAAATAGTGAATGTTGTCGAAGTCGATCTCGCTCAGCAGCGCGGTGTCGCCCCACGTCGGCATCGGCTTGGCCATGAATATCTCGTAGGCGCGCAGGCGGAACGCGCGCATCCACTCCGGCTCGTCCTTCATGGCGCTGATCCGCTCGACGATTTCGCGCGTCAGGCCCTTGGCCGACTTGAAGACGTAGTTCTCCGGATCGTGAAAGCCGTGCCGGTAGTCCTCGACCAGCGCCGCGGGGGCTGAGGAGGCTTTCAATTCCATTGCCATAGCCTCGTGAGCGTACGGCCAACGGCGACGTTAGTCAAGATAGTGAAGTAGTAGCTTCATAATCTGGCGGGAAGAGCGCTCTTTACAAGGGGGGGTGCAGGGGGTATGATTTGCGCCGGACCCGCGGGGCGAGTCCACGGTTTCAGGGTGGGCGCGCCCTTTTTCGCGCCATCGCGGCGAGTCGCCCGTGCACCGCACAAAAGCGCCGGCAAGAGCTCGTCGATAGGTCGGGGACGTGACTGCACCGCAGGCGCCAGCCGACGAGTCCGGAGGTGGGATTCCCCCGAGGGTCAAGGAGACCAGCGAAAAAAGTGAAGGCACTCGGACGGCACATCGTGTGCGAGCTTTCGGGCTGCGACCCGCAGGCGCTCTCGGACGTCGACGGCATCCACGCGATGATGATTTCCGCCGCCAAGGCGGCACGCGCCACGATTATGGAGAGCGCGTTTCACCGGTTCGAACCGCAGGGCGTCTCCGGGACCGTCATCCTGGCGGAGTCGCACCTCTCGATCCACACCTGGCCCGAAAAGGGCTACGCCGCGATGGACTTCTACACGTGCGGCGACCACACCGACCCCTGGATGGCCTGTCAAACGGCGGCCGACGCGCTCCAGGCGCGCAGCTTGCTCACCACCGAGTTCAAGCGCGGCATCGAAAAGAGCGACGGCGAGTTCACCCACATCGTCAGTACCGACCACGACCTGCAGGTCCGTACCGCCTCGTAGCGCCGAACGGCTGCTCGCCCGCCTCGCCCGGCAAGTCAACAACCTATTAAAAAATTGAAGGAATGCCGGCAGGCGACTTTCGTCGACCGTCCAAGGTTTCTTGGACGGTCACTTCAATTGCTCCGATCTCGACTTTCTGTGAGGTTCATACACTCTATGCGTTTTTCGGTGATTCGCGCCGGTGCCGCCGCAGTCGCGGCGTCGGTGGCTTTTGCGGCCTGCGCCGGCCACGGCGTCGTGCCCTCCTCTGCCGGGCAGCTTCCGATGAGCGGCAGCGCGCTACGCGCGCTCGCGCCGGCGGCGCCCGGTCTCTGCGGTATCAAACAAGTCGGCTACGTCTTCGGCGGCGCCTGTAACGTCGCGAAGCTCGCGCCGAGCGGCGGGAAGTCGTTCTTGCGCGTCTACAAGGGAATCGCCGTCGCGGTGAAGTTCGGCACCAACAGCTCTACCGGCACCGAGATCATCTTCCGCGACGCGGTCGCGCCGGGCAAAGACATCACCGGCAAGGTGCACGGACATCCGTTCCCGCCGTTCATGGGCAAGGGTCTCAAGGGCAAAGCGTTCGTGTATTTCGAGGGCGTCAACACCGGCGCGGCGTTCGAGTTCACGCAGTCGCCCGGCATCACCATCGCAAAGACCGGACGGTACCCCGGCAAGAGCTGCTATCTCGGCGAGCTCACCACCAAGGGTTGGATCGCCACGCCGTTGCAGGGCAAAGTCGTCGGCAAGAAGCTGATCTTCCCGCAGTTCCCGGATCCGGCCGGCCTGCCGATCCCGGGCAAGAGCGCGTTCTTCCTCGCGGCGGTCTGCTACTAAGGTCGCGAATCGTTCGGTCCACCGCGGAACCCCGCCCGAGCGGCGGGGTTCCGTTTTTTCTCGGCCAATCTAACGCCGGCATGCCTAAGACCGAACGCTGGCAGTGGTACGTCGAAGAGTCGGCGCCGACCGAGCAACACCATCACGCAATCGAGCGCGTCTATTTCAGCGGGCGGTCGCCGTTCCAGCAGATCGCGGTCGTCGAGACGCCGGTCTACGGCAAGATGCTGATCTTGGACGGCGATACCCAAAGCTCGCAGGGGGACGAGCGCATCTATCACGAGGCGTTGGTGCATCCCGCCATGGCGGCTGCCGACGATCGCGCCGAGGTCTTGATCCTGGGCGGTGGCGAGGGCGCCACGCTGCGCGAAGTGCTGCGCCACCCCGGCGTCGCGCGCGCCACGATGGTCGACATCGATGGGATGGTGATCGATCTCTCGAAGCAGTATCTGCCGGAGTGGTCGGCCGGTGCGTTCGACGATCCGCGCGCGCGGACGATCGTCGGCGACGCGCTCGCGTTCATGCGCGAGGATCGCGATCGCTACGGTGTGGTGATCTCCGATCTCACCGAACCGCTGGAAGATTCACCCAGCAACCCGCTCTTCAACGACGACGTCTTCCGGCTGATCAAAGCGCGCTTGACCGACGGCGGCGTCTACGTGCTTCAGGCCAGCACGGCGGCGTTTCACAACGCCTCGCTGCACGCCAAGATGGCGCGCACCTTGCGCCGCCACTACGCGCACGTGGCGTCGTTCTTCACGCACGTTCCGGCCTTCGATACGGATTGGGCGTTCTTGGCCTGCAGCGATCGCGTTGACGTCGCAGGGTTGACCGACGCGGCCGTCGACGCGTACTGCGCGCAGTTGCGCGGCGAGAACTTCTTCTACGACGCCGAGACGCATCGCAGGCTCTTTGCGCTACCGCGCTACCTGCGGCGCATGCTGACCGCAACGGGAGAGACGTTTTGAATCGACGCTATGAAGGCAAAGTGGTCGTCGTCACCGGCGGCGGGTCGGGCCTCGGGCGCGACATGGCGCTGGCGTTCGCGCGCGAAGGCGCCCACGTCGGGGTGATCGGCCGCCGCCAAGAGAAGCTCGACGAAACCACCGCCGCCATCCGCGAGTTGGGCGAAAAGGCATTCGGGTTGAGCGCGGACGTCCGCGATCCGGCGCGGGTAGAAGCTGTCATGAAGGACGTGCTGGCGCATGCCGGGCGTATCGACGTTCTGGTCAACAACGCCGCCGGCAACTTCGTCGCTCCCTCCGAAGAGCTCTCGCCCAACGGCTTCAAGAGCGTCGTGGACATCGTGCTGCTGGGGACCTTCTACTGCACGCGCTTCGCGTTTCCGGCCCTGCGCGAAAGCCGCGGCGCGATTCTCAACATCATCGCGGCCTACGCGTGGAGCGGCGAACCGGGTGCGGTCCACTCGGCCTCGGCCAAAGCCGGGGTTCTGGCGATGACGCGCACGCTGGCTGCCGAGTGGGGGCAGTTCGGCATTCGCGCCAACGCCATTTCGCCGGGACCCGTGCACACCGAGGGCACCGACAAAAATCTCTGGAGCATCGCCGACGTCGAAGAGCGCGTGCGGCGTACGATTCCGCTCGGGCGGATCGGCGAGCCGGCCGACATTTCGCGCGCGGCGACGTGGATCTGCTCCGCGGAGGCTGCCTGGGTGAGCGGCGCGACGCTAGCCGTCGACGGCGCCCAGTGGCTGCACGGCGGGACGCTCAACTTCCGGGAAGCCTACGACTCGATCAAGAAGATGATGTCGTCGTGAGTATCGATTATAGTTCGGCGCCGCACGCCTGGGAGAAGGAGCGCGGCAACTTCGTGGCGTTGCTCGACCTGAAGCTCGAACGGGTCGAGCACGGGAAGGCCGTGATGCGCATGCCGTATCGGCCCGAGGTCACCAACGGAACCGGGGCGATCCACGGCGGCGCGATCGTGAGTCTGTGCGACACGGTGTTCTACGTGGCGCTGGCCTCGATTTTCGGTCGCGAGCAAGAGACCGTGACGGTGGCGCTGCAGTGCAACTTTCTCGCACCGGCGCTGCCGCCGCACGATCTCGTGGCCGAGGCCAAAGTCCTAAAGTCGGGGCGGCGGATCGTGTATGGTGAGGTCATGGTCTACAGCGGAACGACGTTGGTCGCGCATACCACCCTGAACTTCCTGAACTCCTACGCGGCGGAGCGCCCCAAAAAGTGACCGTCGCGCCGGTTCACAAACGGACGGCACTCTACGAGCAGCACCTCCGTGCCGGCGCGCGCCTGGTTCCGTTCGGCGGCTTCGAGATGCCCGTGCAGTACGCGGGAATTCTCAAAGAGCACGACGCCGTCCGTCACCGCGCCGGACTCTTCGACCTCTCCCACATGGGGCAGTTTTTGCTGCACGGCGACGACGTCGCCGCCTGGGCGGACCGCCTCACGATCAACGCGGTCGCAACCATGAAGCCGCTGCAAGCGCGCTACAACATCTTTTGCAACGAGCACGGCGGAGCGCACGACGATACCATCTTCTATCGGCTCGACGGCCGCTGGATGCTGGTCGTCAATGCGTCCAACGCCGACAAGATGTGGGCCTACCTGAACGCGCACCGTGCCGGCGACGTTCGCCTCGAAAACCTGCACGGGGACCGCGCGCTGGTGGCGATTCAGGGGCCGAAGTCGGTCGCGATGCTGCAACCGCACGTCGACCTCGACCTCGCATCGATGCGCTATTACTTTTGCGCCGAAGGCACCGTCGATGGAGTGCCGGCGATCGTCGCGCGCACCGGGTATACCGGCGAAGACGGCTTCGAGCTGTTCGTCGACGGCGATCGCGCCGCCGCAATCTGGAACCGGCTGCTCGAAGAGCACCGGGATGCCGGGTTGGAGCCGTGCGGGTTGGGTGCGCGCGACGTGTTGCGGCTCGAGGCCGGCATGCCGCTCTACGGTCACGAACTGACCGAAGCGATCACCCCGGTGCAAGCCGGTCAGACCTGGGCGCTGAAGTTGAGCAAGCCCGAGTTCATCGGCAAGGTGGCGCTGGCGGAACAACTCGCGCGCGATGCGTATCCGCGTATCGTCGGACTCGTGATGGAAGGCCGCGTGCCGGCCCGCGAGGGCTATGCCGTACGGCTCGGCGAGCGCGTCGTCGGCGAGGTGCGCAGCGGATCGGCGGCCCCGTCGGTCGGCGGCAAGAATGTCGCAACGGCGCTGCTCGCCAAAGAGGCCGCAACCGTGGGCGGCACGGTAGAAGTTCAAATTCGAGGCGCGTGGCACGCGGCAACCGTGACCGCGCTGCCGTTTTACAAACGCTCAACCTAAAACTCGCGAGAAAGCCGGAGGCACAGACATCAGCGTGGCGCAGCCCGAACACCTGCTATACAGCAAAGACCACGAATGGGTGGCCGTCGAGGGAGACGTGGCGACGGTCGGGATCACCGACTACGCGCAGGTCTCGCTCGGCGACATCGTGTACGTCGAGCTCCCCAAGGTCGGAGCGACGATCGATCAGTTCGCGGCAGTCGGCGTGATCGAGTCGGTCAAGGCCGTTTCGGACCTCTTCACCCCACTCTCGGGTGAGGTGCTCGAGGTCAACGCCGCGCTCGACGCCGATCCCGCGGCGGTCAATCGCGATCCGCTCGGAGCCGGTTGGATGATGAAGCTGCGCCTGCGCGATCCGGGCGAGACCGCCGGGCTGCTCGCCTACGAGGACTACGCCAAACTCACCACCGACTGACCGCGAGGATCATGCCGTACTACCCTCATACCGAACGCGACATCGAGCAGATGCTCGGCGCGATCGGCGTCGACTCGCTCGACGACCTACTCCGCGTTCCCGCTGCGGTTGCGCTCAAGGAACGTCTCGCTATCGTTCCGGCGCTCCCCGAGTATCAAATCGGCCGGCGTTTCGAGCATTTTGCGCGCAAGAACGTCGCGACCGCGATGCGCTCGTTTCTCGGCGCCGGTGCTTACCGGCACTACGCACCGCCGGCCATCGCAGCGCTGGCGATGCGCGGTGAGTTCCTGACCGCCTACACGCCGTATCAAGCCGAGGTCTCGCAGGGGTATCTGCAAGCCATCTACGAGTGGCAAACGTATATCTGCCTGCTGACCGGGATGGAAATCGCCAACGCGTCGGTCTACGACGGCGCCACCGCCCTCGCCGAAGGCGCGATCATGGCCCTGAACGCCACCGGTCGCAAGAAGGTGCTGGTCGCGCGCAGCGTCGATCCGCGATACCGCGCGGTTCTGAAGACCTACTGCGATGGGCTCGACGTTGCCATCGACGAGGTCCCGTACGGCCCCGATGGTACCACCGATCGCGCCGCGCTGGTCGCGGCGCTCGCGACCAACGCGTACGCCGCGGTTGCGGTCGCCTCGCCGAACTTCTTCGGCTGCGTAGACGGTTTCGACGAAACCGTGCGCGCGGCTGCAGCGGCCAGCGCGACGATCGGGATCGCCGTCGTCACCGAGGCGCTGGCGCTGGCGGCGTTGCCACCGCCGGCGAGTTGGGGCGCGCAGATCGTCGTCGGCGAGGCCCAGAGCTTCGGCGTTCCGCTGGCCTACGGCGGTCCGTACGTCGGCTTCATCGCGGCAACGACCGAGCACGTGCGCCGCATCCCCGGGCGACTGGTCGGCAAGTCGGTCGACTTGCAGGGCCGCACCGCATACGTGCTCACGCTACAGGCACGCGAGCAGCACATTCGTCGCGAGCGCGCGACCTCGAACATTTGCACCAACCAAGCGCACTGCGCGCTGATCGCGACGATGTACCTGGCGCTGCTCGGCAAGACCGGTCTGCGCGACGTGGCCGCGCTGAATTTGGAGCGCTCGCGCGAACTGGCCACCGCGGTTTCGAGCGTCCCGGGGTGCACGCTCCGTTTTCACGCGCCGTTCTTCAACGAAATCGTGGTCGACGTCGGCCAGCCGGCCGGCGGCGTGCTGGCGGCGTTGGCGGATCGTGGGATTCTGGGCGGTCTCGACCTCGGCCGCGACTACCCGGAGCTGGCCGACTGCATTCTGATGAACGCGACCGAACTCACGACCACCGGCGACATCGACGCGCTGGCGGCCGCGCTGGAGGAGATGGTGCAGGTCCATGCCGCACGCTGAGCCCGCGCTGATCTTCGACCTCGGCCAAGACGGCCGAGCCAATCGCTACGTGGAGCCGGGGCGAGCGCTCGAGACCTTCTTGCCCGCCGACATGGTACGCAAGGATCTGCCGCTGCCCGACAACAGCGAGCTGGACGTGGTGCGGCACTTCACGCAGCTTTCGCAGCGGACGTTCGGCATCGATCTAGGATTCTATCCGCTGGGCTCGTGTACGATGAAGTACAACCCGCGGGTCAACGACGCGATGGCGGCATTGCCCGGATTCGCGCAGCTCCATCCGTATGCCCCCGACGCGTTAGCGCAGGGCGCGCTGCAAGTCATGTACGAACTCGAACGCAGTTTGGCATCGCTCTTCGGGATGGCGGCGTTTTCGTTAAACCCGTCGGCCGGCGCGCACGCCGAGTTCGGCGCGCTGCTGATCGCCAAGAAGTACTTCAAGGAACGCGGCGAGACCAAACGCGACAAGGTCATCGTTCCCGATACCGCCCATGGCACCAATCCAGCCTCGGCGGCGATGTGCGGCTTCAAGGTCATCTCGCTGCCGAGCGACGCACGCGGCCGCGTTAGCGTCGAGGAGATCCGTAAGGTGCTCGGCGACGACACCGCCGTCTGCATGATGACCAACCCCAACACGCTCGGACTCTTCGAGGACCACATCGCCGAGATCGCGGCCGCGGTCCACGCGGCCGGCGGCCTGATGTACTACGACGGCGCCAACGGCAACGCCATCATGGGCAACGTGCGCCCGGGCGACATGGGTTTCGACCTCATGCATCTCAACACGCACAAGACGTTCACCATCCCGCACGGTGGCGGGGGTGCCGGCCACGGCCCGCTCGGCGTCGCGGCACACCTGGTGGAGTACTTGCCGACACCGGTCGTGGTAGCCGAACCGAATCCCGATGCCGATCCGGCGCTGGCGCCGAGCGACCGGCTGAACTTTCGCCTGGACTTCGATCGTCCCAAGTCGATCGGACCGATGCGCTCGTTCTGGTCGAACTTCGCGCACGCGGTCCGCGCGCTCGCCTACATCTACGCCAACGGCGCGGATGGATTGGCGCGAGTCTCGCAACTGGCGGTTCTGAACGCCAACTACCTGCGCGCGAAGATCGCCGAGTTCTTGGACGTTCCGTACCCGGAGATTTGCCGGCACGAGTTCGTGGCATCGGCCCAGGCGCTCAAGAAGCAGACCGGCGTGCGGGCGCTCGATATCGCCAAGGCGTTGCTGGATCGCGGGTTCATGGCCCCGACCGTCTATTTCCCGCTCATCGTACCCGAGTGCCTGATGATCGAGCCGACCGAGACGGAGTCGAAAGAGACGCTAGATACCTTCGTCGAGGTGATGCGCGCGATCGTCCGGACGGCACATGAAGATCCGCAGGCGCTCTTCGCGGCGCCGGTTACGACCGTGGTCGGTCGCGTCGACGAAACGCGCGCGGCGCGCCAGCCGGATCTACGCTGGAGGCCCGAAACGCATTGAGCGCACCTCTCGAACGCGGCATCGCAGCCGCCAAATCGGGCCGAACCATCGAAGCGATGGCGCTGCTGGAGGGAGCGGTCGACGAAGCGTTGCGCCGCCGCGAGTACGTGATCGCCGCCGACGCGCTGGACTGGCTGGCATGGTTAGCCTGGGTGGAGCTCGACGCCCAGCTGTCCAAGCGCTTTACCGCGGCGCTGCTGCGCCTGGAACTGCCGAAGACGTCGCGCGAGGCCTTTCGCGTCTACATTCGTCAGGCGACGGTGACGCTGCAGGCCGGCGACGCGATCCATGCCGCGCACCTGCTCGACGAAGCCGAGAACGTCGGCGAGCTCGCCGACATCGACACGTTCGCGTCCTACCTCGTGCTCAAGGGCGACGTGGCCGGCGCGCTCGGCGATCACGTCGGCGCGTTGCATCACGCGCAGCTCGGGGTCGAGATCGCACGTAAGCGCCCGGATCGCTACTCACTCTGGCGCAAGCTGCTGTACTACGGCTACGCCCTGCAGGCGGCGGGTAAAGCGCGCGCTGCGCTGGCGGTGCTGGACGATGCGATCGCGGTCGCCGCGGAGTTGGAGCTGACGTGGGAGCTTACGCTCTCGCTTTCGCGTGCCGCCCTAGCGGCCTACCTCTTCGGCGCGTTGGATAAGGCGCGCGGGCTGATCGGGCGCGCCTTCGAGCGCGAGGAACCACATCGCTGGGCGTACGTTCAGCGATCGCTGACCGGCGTTGCGATCGCCGATGCGATGGACGATGCCGAACTGCTCGCGCGGGCGTTCGACGAGCGCGTGCCCGGGATCGCGGAGGCCGGTGCCGACGAGTACTCGGCGGGCTTCGTCGCTTCGGTCTACCACGCGCACTTTCGTCGCGTCGGGCGCAACGAGGATGCCGACGCGTTGCTCGCGCGCGCGTTGATGCGGCTGCCCTCACCGGATTGCGGTTGGACTCTGCTCGATGCCGCGGCCCGCTACGGCGACCCGGATCAGGTCCGCCAGGCCCTCGATCTGCTCGAGCGCTTCCCGCGCAGCCATCCGGTCGCGTTGGCGTTTCGCTCGCTGATTCAGGCTCGAGTGGCCGCCCGAGCGGGCGAGCGCGCGCGCGCCGAGTTGCGTGCCGGCGAGGCCGAGTCGCAGTTCGAGTCGTGCGAGTGGGCGATTTTGGCGGCCCGGTCGGCCGAGCTGGCCGGGCGACTGGCCGACGCCAAGAACCGCTACGCCTCGATGGGCGCCGCCGGCGAGCTCGCGCGGTTGTTGCACCAGCGGGCGCGGCCGGGACGCCCACGCAACGGCTACGAGAGCCAGCAGCAGCGGCAGACGATCGTCGAGATGATCGCCCGTGGAGCGACCAACCGGATGATTGCCGACCGCCTCGGCGTTTCGTCGCGTACCGTCAAGTACCGGATCAGCGAGCTCTACGCGGAGCGGGGGGTAAGCTCGCGCGCCGAGTTCCTGCACGCCCTTCGGGTGGCCGAAAACTCGGCGTGAGCACTCCGTCGGTCGGCAAAAAGGAATAACCTTTCGGCAGGCGCCTCTTGGCCTCGAAGGCTATAATTGGGGTAATCAGGGGCTTCGTTCGCGGGCCCCTTGCACGTCTCCGAACGGTAGGAACGCATGCGGATCAAGTACGAGGTGTCGGCCGGCGGACTGGTCCTTCGTCGCCGCGATTCAACCTACGATGCGCTGCTCATTGGCCGCGGCACGCCGCGTCTATGGACCCTGCCCAAAGGACACGTCGAAGCGCGCGAGTCGAACGAGCAGGCCGCGATCCGCGAAGTCCGCGAGGAGACCGGCTGCTGGGGCGAGCTGATCGTCCGCCTCAACGAGATCGCGTACTGGTTTTACGTCGGCCGGGCCAAGCATCGCAAGTCGGTGACCTTTTACCTCATGAGCTACCTCTCGGGCGATCCCGACAACCACGACCACGAAGTCGACGAGGCGCGCTGGTTCGACGTGGCGCAAGCCCGCAAGAGCCTCAAGTACGTCAATGAAAAGCGCTTGATCGACCTCGCGCTCGACTATCTGGCCGCCCATCCGGGCGCGCTGGGCGACCTTCCGGCCGTCGAGCGCGTCGCCGAGCAAAAGAGCTCTTGACCGACCTGGACGTGATGCCACCCCCGACGGCCGACGCCGAGCGGGGTGAATCCGGCTCGCCCGGCGACTCGTGTCGGATCCGGTTCGACGTCTTCGATGGGCCGCTCGATCTGCTCTTAAGCCTGATCAAGGAGCAGCAACTCGACATCGCCACCGTGCCGCTGGCGCGCGTCGCCGAGCAGTATCTCGAGTACGTGCGTACCATGGAGCGGCTGGACGTGGAGATCGCCGCCGAGTACCTGGTCATCGCCGCCACGCTCGTCTTCCTCAAATCGAAGGCGCTCTTGCCGCCGATTCCGGCCGAGTTCGTGGACGAGGAGAGCGAGACGCCGGAGGCGGTCGAGGAGCGGCTACGCCGTCGTTTGATCGCCTATTCGAAGTACCGCGAACTCGGCGAAGCGCTGCGCGAGCGCCAGGGCGAGGCGGCCGGCTTTTTCTATCGCGATGCGGGCGACGCAACCAGCCAAGTGGTGCAGCGCTACGCCATCGATCCGGAAAAACTCAAGCGCGCCTTCGTCGCCATGCTGGCGCAGGCGCGACCCGAGAAGCGTTCGATCGTGCGCGA
This sequence comes from Vulcanimicrobiota bacterium, assembly GCA_027459845.1. GTDB lineage: Bacteria > Vulcanimicrobiota > Vulcanimicrobiia > Vulcanimicrobiales > Vulcanimicrobiaceae > DAIDGS01. The sequence goes on from DAIDGS010000043.1 coordinate 13,447, forward strand.
ACGCGTCTCCCTCCTGGCGCAGATGGATTACATCACGCGTGCGGTCAAGGAGCGTGGCGAAGTGATGTACTCCCAACTCTGCCACGAGCTCGGCATGACCCGCGAGGTGGTGATCGTGACCTTCCTGGCGATTCTCGAACTCATCCGGCGCCGCCGCATCGCGTTCGAGCAACCCGAACTCTTCGACGACATTCGGATCCTCCCGTTTACCACTCTCTCTCCCACCGACGGCCCGAGGCATGACGACTGAATCCGCCGACCCGATCGTAACCAACTCCGATGCCGTCGCCGCCGGCGACGATGGTGCTTCCATGGATGCGGCGGTCGCGCGGCTGCAAATGCCGATCGAGGCACTGCTGTTCGTTGCGAGCGAGCCGCTTTCGATCAAGACGATCGCTAAGCTAGTGCGTGCCGACGAGGTCGACGTGGCGGCGACCCTGGCAGCGCTTGCGCAAACCTACACCGATCGCGGCATCGTGCTGCGTGAAGTCGCCGGCGGATATCGCCTGGCGAGTTCGCCACTGGCACGCGCGGTGGTCGAGGCCTACCTGCTGCCGCCCAAAACGTCGCTCTCGACTCCCGCCATGGAGACGCTGGCGATCGTCGCGCACATGCAACCGGTGACCAAGGGCGAGATCGAGGCGATTCGCGGCGTCAACTCGGATTCGGTGGTCAACACCCTGCTCGATCGCAACTTGATTCTCGAGGCCGGCCGCAAGGACGTCGTGGGGCGCCCGATGCAGTACAAGACCTCACCATTCTTTCTGGAGTCGTTCGGTTTGCGCTCGCTCGACGACTTGCCGGCGATCGAACTGGAACCCGGCGCACCGCTGGAACTCAACCTGCTCGCATCCGGTGTCCCTCAAGCGGTCGAGACGTGAGCGCCGCCGCTTTCGACGACCTGGCCGACGCCTACGATCTCGGCCGCACCGGTTATTCGAGCGAACTCTACGACACGATCGCAGAGTTTGGCCTGCGCGTGGGCAGCCGCGTGCTCGATCTCGCGTGCGGAACCGGGCTAGCCGCCGGGCCGCTGATCGATCGTGGCTTTTCGGTGACCGGCGTCGATGCCTCCGAGCCGATGCTCGGCAAGGCGCGCGCTCGCTATCCCGCGACCGCATGGGTATGCGCCGATGCGCTCGATTTGCCGTTCGATCCGGGGAGCTTCGAGGGCGCGATCTGCGCGCAGGCGATGCACCACTTGGACGCGTCGCGCGCGCTCTCCGAGTTAACGCGCGTCGTAGCCTCGGGCGGAACGCTCGCGATCTGGTGGAAGGTGCTGGCCACGCAAGATCCGGTGCGCAACCTGCGCGAGCAGGTGGCGCGCGATCTCGGCGTCGCGCCGCTCGAAACGCCGTTGCGTGGTTTTCGCGCCTTCTATGCGGCCGCGCTACAGGGACAGCAGGTTCGCGTCCTTCCGTGGCAGACGGTGCTGCCGCTTTCGGCCTATCTGGCGTACGAGCGCTCGCGCGCGCTGGTGCGCGAGCGTTGCGGCCCGCGTACCGACGAATACGTGGCGCGTCTGGACTCGCGGTTGCGCGAGCACGTCGGCGGGGGCGACCCGCGGATCCCGCTCAACTACGTGCAGTTTCTCTATCTGGCGAAGGTGCCGTAGGGAGATCGAAAGCTATGCGAATCGGAATGCACGTGAAGATCGGCGAGGGTTACGCGGCGGCGGTACAACGCGCGCAAGCGTCTGGATGCGACGCGATACAGGTGTTTTCATCAAATCCGCGCAGCTATCGGGTGGGGAAGATCGATCGGGTCGGACTGCTCGAGTTTGCCGGACTGCGCCGTGCCGCCGGGCTCGATCCCTGCGTGATCCATACCCCGTACTTGATCAACCTGGCCAGCGACGATCCGAAGATCGCGCTCGGGTCGCTGCGTCTGCTCGAGCACGACCTCGCGGTGGCGGCGGCCGGCGAAATGCGGCTGGTCAATACCCACTTGGGATCGTATGGGACGCGCGACCGCAGCGAAGGATTTGCCGCGATCGTGCGCGCGCTCGAGGCCGTGCTCGACGCGATCGATCCGGGCGTGGTGCTGGTGCTGGAGAACTCGGCCGGCGCCGGTAATCTGGCCGGTGGAACGCTTGAGGAACTCGGTCGATTCTTGCGCGCCGTCGATCACCCGCAACTCGGCGTCTGTCTCGATACCGCGCATGCCTGGGCGGCCGGGTATGCAATCGACTCGAGCGACGGGGTCGCAGTCTTCCTCGAGCAGGCCGATCGTGAAATCGGCCTCGAGCGCGTACGGCTCTTTCACTTCAACGATACCGAAGTCGCACTGGGCGGAGCCCGCGACCGTCACTGGCACATCGGCGAGGGACGGATCGGCTTCGAAGGCTTCCGCGCCCTGCTCGCGCACCCGCAGTTGCGCGACAAGACGGCGATTCTGGAAACGCCCGGCGACGATGCCGACGACCGGCGCAACCTTTCGGCGATCCGTACGATCGCGCGCGGAGCGGCGGCATGACGGGGCTCTCGCGCGGCCGATTCTTGCGGGCGGCCGGCGCGATGGCGTTGAGCGCGGGCGCGGTGCGCGGCGGCGCGGTCGAGGCGCGTGAGGACGTCGCTGCGCGCATCGCCGACGCCGCGATCCGCGCGCATCCGGAACTCGAGCACTTGGCGATCGCGGTCGGCGTGGTCGCGCGCGGCGGACCCGGTCGCCTGTACTTCGCCGGCGCGCCGGTCGCGGCGCGCAACCACGCGCAGCCGCGCGCACTAAACGCGACGACGCCCTTCCTGATCGGCTCGATCACGAAAGTCTTTACGACGCGCATCTACGCGATGCGCCAGGGAAGCTTCGAGCGGCGCCTGGGCGAGGTGCTGCCGCTCGGCCTGCCGGAGCGATTGGCAGCCGTCCCGGTGCGCGCGCTCGCCAACTATGGGTCGGGGTTTCCGACCGATAACCATCCGCCGATCTGGTGGCGCGGCACGCTCGACGTTGCAAGCCTTCCTGCGCTCGTCGCGTCGCTGCGCGCCCATCCGGATTTACCGCCCTGCGCGCCCGAGGCGGCGTACTCGTACTCCAACTTCGCGTTCGGTTTGCTCGGCCTGGCGGCGCTCGGGCTGACCGACCTCGCGCATCCGGTCGCACCCGAAGCCCACGCGGCGGTTGCGGCGCTCGGCCGGCGGCTCGGTCTCTCGGCGGCAACCGCGCCGTGGACCGCGGCGAGTGCCGAACTGCTCCCGGCCGGCTACACGCAGACCGGATTGGTTCCGCAACGCGATGACTACGGCGCGCCGAACTGGCTCGTGCTCGGCGGTGGCGGGAATCTGGTGAGCACGCCGGCCGACATGCTGACGTGGCTGGCGTATAACATGGGGCGTACCGGCACCGACGAAGCGGTCTTGGTCGAAGCGCAGAGCGCGCCGATCACCTTTCGCCGCCGGCTTGGGCCGATGCGCGGCGTCGGCGCGTGCACGACCGAACCGATTGCTCCGATCCGCACGAGCTTGGGGTGGTTTCACGCCGAGCCATCGCGCTTCGGGGTCGCGACCCTCACGAAGAACGGGGGCGTGAAGGGCTTTAGCTCGTGGATGGGATTCGAGGACTGGGTCGGAACGGGGTCGCCGTCACCGCTCGGTGTCGTCGCGCTGGCGAATGCGCCGCACATCGCCGATCGCGTCGGGATGCGCGTCTATCGCAGCCTCGTTCGGCGGTGAGCGACGCGCGCCGAACGATCGCGCACTTCGACATCGATGCATTTTACGCCAGCGTCGAAATCCGCGACCGACCCGAGCTGCAGGGCAAACCCGTCGCCGTCGCCGGTCGTAGCCGGCGGGCCGTCGTTCTCACGGCGTCGTACGAGGCGCGGCCGTTCGGCGTACGCTCGGCGCTGCCGCTCTATCGCGCCCGCGAACTGTGTCCCCACCTGATCGTCGTTCCGCCCGACATGGCCAAATACCGGGCCGTATCGGCTGAAATCTTCGCGCTGTTTCGCGCGCGCGGTCACCCGGTCGAAGGACTTTCGCTCGACGAAGCCTTCATCGACTTTGGCGAAGTCGGCATCGAGGCCGGGCGCACGCTGGCGCAGCACATCCGCGCGGAAGCCAAGCACCTGACCGGGATGACGTTGAGCGCCGGCGTTGCGAGTTCGAAGATGGTCGCCAAAATCGCCTCGGATACGTGCAAGCCCGACGGTCTGCTGGCGATCGCCGCCGGCGGCGAGGCCGAGTTCCTCGCGCCGCTGCCGGTCGGTCGGCTCTGGGGGATCGGACCGAAGACCCAGGCGCGTCTCGCCGGTCTGGGCATCCTGACCATCGGTCAGGTCGCGGCGCTGGATGCGCAGGGACTGCGAACGCTCTTTGGGGGCTGGGGGCGCGAGGTCGGCGATCTGGCGCGCGGCCGCGATGCACGTGCCGTTCAGCCCGAGCGTCCGACCAAATCGATCTCCAGCGAGGAGACCTTCGACTACGACGTGAGCGACGAGCGGCGTTTGCTCGAAACGATCAAGCTCCAGGCGCTCGATATTGCCGCGAAGCTCGAACGCGAGGGTCTGATCGCCGGTACGGTCGGGATCAAGATCAAACGCCACGACTTTACGACGCTCGGCCGGCAGACGCAGCTGAGCGAACCGACGCGCGACGCGCGGCGCATCTATCGCGCCGCCAAGTTCTGCCTGCGGCGCGCCGCTCTCGGCGATACTCCGGTGCGATTGCTGGGCACGCGCGTCGCATCGCTGAGCGCCGCGCAAGCGATTGCGCCGACGCTCTTCGAGCGCACCTGCGAAGGCGGCTAACGCGCGCGACCGGCCGGTCTAGATGTGATCGGTCGCCCAGCAGAACTCTTCGCCGCTGGATGCGGCGGCCGCCACCAGCCGGGTGCCGGCGCGCGTGAGCGGCGCAATCATGAGAATCGACGTCTTGCGCTTGCGGGCGGCCCCGCGCGGCAGGAGCGCGCGCGCGTTTTCGGGCGGAACCCAGCCGGTCAAACGGCGCAGATCGCCGCAGGCTGCGCGCAGCAGCGCGGGTACCAGGTCGGCGGCGGCGTCGGCAAACCCGAACTCGTCGAGCACGAAGGCATCGCGCGCGGGTGCACGCGTACCGAAGACGTATGCGCCGATGCTGCGTCCGCGTCGTACGACCAGATTGGTCTCGGCGCCCTCGGGCCGCTCCGAGCCGTGGGCAAAGCGCAGTCGAATCCACTCCCAGACCAGCGGGCTGCGCACGAATCCTGCGCTGCGGCCGGCTTCGGTCAGCTCGAAGCATCGGCGCACGCCGCTCCAGTCGCGCTCCTCCATGCGTGCAACCTCGATACGGCCCTTGGCCAGCGTATCGGCGCGCAGCGAAAACTCGCGCGAGGCGAGCGTTTGGAATCCGAGTTGTTCGTAAAACCGCGGGTGGATGTCGGAGAAGAGGTAGGCGAGGTCGTGCCCGTCGCGTCGCGCGCGATCGAGTGCCTGGCCGAGCATCGCGCTCGCGTATCCGCGCCCGCGACGATCCGGCGGCGTATACACCGCGCCGATCCCGATCGCGCGCAAGCGCAGGTTGCCGTCGCGGACGACCCGGCCGTAGCGCTTGAACGATGCCAGCAACGTTGCACCCTCATACAACCCGAGGGTGCGATAGTGGCGACGGCCGTATCCGCTCGCGGCGATCGCACGGGTCTGATCGACGTACGTCGGAAAGCTGCGCCGGCCGGACCAAAGCGGCGCCGTCAACGGGAGTACCTCGCGGGCGTACCGTTCGAAGTCGATTTCGCGCAAATCCATCAGACGATGATGCTCCCCGGCGGTCGTGCGGTGCGTAACTCTTCCAAGAACTCGGGCGCGCTACGGCCGCTGGTCGGCGCACCGGCGGCACTGATCGTGAGGCTCGCGCGCGCGCGCCACATCGCATAGGCGAACGCCGTACGCTCGCGTGCGTTGTAACCGTCGCGAGCGCGCGAGCGGTGCATGTAGTGGGTAAACTTGGCGGTGCGAGCCGCCTGCGTTCCGCCGGCGTTTTCCTTCGGAATCATGCCGTGACGGGGGCTGAAGAGAAAGGCGTCGGGTGCGTACCAGCGCGGAAAATCGCCAGCCCGGGCGCGCGGAATAACGACGTGGTCGAACTCGAGACCGGCCGCCGCCTCGACCGAGATCAGCCGCACGAAGCCGGCCGCCGGTTCCAATTCGGTCCGTACCAGATCGCTGGCGGCATGCCGTTCGGCTTCGCGGAGGACGCCGCCAAGACCGGCTCCGGGATCCGCGCGATGGAAGTCGACCAGGCGACGCAGGAGGAGATGCAGGAGCCACTGCTGAGTGCTCGCGCGCGCCGATCCGGGCGCGCCGTCGCGGGGAAGATGCTGCCAGACCGTGCGCGCGAAGCGCTCGAAGCCGAGCGCATCCATCGCGTCGAGCCAGGCGAGGCGGTTGCGGCGAAACGCGGCGACGCGCCGCCGTGCCTCGTCGCCGAGTGCGGCGTCGCGATCGCCACGCACCACGTTCCACCCCAATCGCAGGTCGCGCCGCGGATCCCAGCGTGCCGCACGGACGGTGGGTGCGGGTTCGTCTTCCAGCGCGAAGAGCGGTACCGCGGCGCGATCGGGTTCGCTGCAGAGCGTGGCAATGGTCGCGTCGCTCAGGGCGAGCAGCGGGCCTTCGAGCGTGCGCACCATCCAGTCGTGCCGAAACGGGTCGTAGACGTTCCACAACAGGGCCAGCGCGTCGAGCGCGCGCCGGTCGCGAAAGGGATGGAAATCGCCGAAGATCGC
>DAIDGS010000044.1 GCA_027459845.1 Vulcanimicrobiota bacterium
CCGTAGGAGAGAGATGCAGTTTCAACGCCTGGCGATCGTCGCGCTGGTTGCGACCCTTGCTCTGGATGCGTGCGGCGGAAAGCATGGACCCGCGGGTCCGCCGCCGCTCAACGTCGACGTAGCTACCGCCAAGATTCAAGACATCGCGACCACCATCACCCTCGACGGACAGGTTGCGCCGCTCGAGCAGTCGTCGCTCGCCTTTCAGCAAAGCGCACCGATCACCCAGATTCGCGTCAACATCGGCGACTTGGTGCACAAAGGCGAGTTGCTGGCGCGGATCGATCCGTCGACGCTGGCTGCGCAACAGGCGGCGGCCGAGGCCCAGGCCGCGCAGTCTGCGGCCACCGCGCACGGCGCGGTCGTCGGCTATCCGGTGCAGACGCAGGCCAATCAGGCCGCGCTGGAAAGCGCCAAGGCGTCGCTTGCCAACGCCAAGTTGATCTATCAGCAGAACCAGCAGTTGTTCAAGCAAGGTTACGTTTCCGAGACCCAGCTCGAGAACTCACAGTCGCAGTACGTTCAAGCGCAACAGGCCTATAACAATGCCAGCGTCGGCATGCGCAACAATCAAGTGAGCGCGCAAAACGTGAAAGCGCAGCAGGCCGCAGCGCGTGCGGCCGCCGCCAACGCGCATACGCTGGCGACCGAAGTCTCGCAAACCTATCTCTACGCTCCGTTCGACGGCGTCGTATCGCAGCGCATGCTCGATCCGGGGTCGTTCGCGTCGCCCAACCAACCGGTGTTGACGGTTTCGCGGATCGATAAGGTGTGGTTGAACATCAACGTTCCCGACGAAGATCTGGCGTACGTGCGGCCGGGAGTCCCCTTTACCTATACGTCGAGTTCGCTGGGGAACCGGGTCTTCCACGGCACGATCCAGACCGTGAATGCGGTGCCGACCTCCGGAACGCTCTCGTACTTGGCGCGCATGGAGACCGCCAACCCGGGCGACGTGCTGCGCGGCGGCATGTTGATTAGCGCCGTGATCCCCAAGTCGTCGGCGCACAACGCCGTCGTGGTTCCGCGGACCGCCATCGCGCAGACCGCTACCGGGAACGCCGTGTACGTGGTCGTCGACGGCAAGGCCCAAGAGGTGCCGGTCGAGGTCGGCGTTCAAACCGACACGCTGGCGCAGGTCGTCAGCCCGAAGGTGCGCGCCGGCGCGGTCGTGATCACGACCCGGCCCGACGCGCTCAAGAACGGCAGCCCGGTTATGATCAGCAACGCCGGACCGCCCGGCGCGCCGGCCGCCGGCGGTGCTGCCGCGGGGCACGGGAAGCCGGCCGGGCAATGAACCGATACGTGCTGCTCGCAGCGGCGCTGATCGCCTTCGGCGCCGCCCCCGTCGCCACGCGCGCGGCCGGTGCGGCACCGGGCGCCACCGCTGCCCCGGTCGAGATGCCCTCACCGATTCCGACGCCCTCGCCCAACGCCTCGCCGATCCCCTACCCGGCCTATGGGACCCCGGCTCCGGACGTCGCCGCGCTGGCGGCCAAGACCGGCGTCCCGAGCGTGGTCACGCTGGACCAGGCCGAGAAGATCGCGGTGGCGCTCTCGCCGACCTTCGCCGCGCAGAACGCGCAGTGGGCCGCCATTCACGCCAAGTACACCTCCGAGCAACAAGCGATCTTTCCGGGGATCAGCGGGAACCTCTCGGTGACGCGCAGCCGCTCGCCGGCACGTAGCACGACCATCACCGACAGCAGCGGCAAAACGGTCACGCTCAACAGCGGCGGAGCGAACACCACCGAATCGGCGCAGATCGGACTGACCCAGCTCATCTTCGACGGCGGCCGCGTCGTCGCAGCAATTCGTTCGGCCAAGGAATCCGACGTTGCCGGTAAGGCGACCCTGATTCGCAACCTGCAAACCCTGCAGTTGAACGTTGCCAAGGCGTACTTCGCGGTGCTGCAAAACAACGCCGTCGTCACCGCCGACGCGCAACTGGTGCGCGAGTTCGAGATCAACGAAAATGCCGTCCGGGCGCAAATTCGCAACGGTGCGGCGGCCCGCTCCGACTTGGCCGGCGCGCAGTTCCAGACCGCACAAGCGCGCGGCAATCTCGTCTCCGCGCAGGGATCCGCCATCGGCGCTCAGGCCGTCTTTGCGACCACGCTCGGACTGGATGCCGACACCAAGGTTCTCCCCAAGCAGATCGGCGCCGAGGCCGCCGCGCCAACCCCGACCTACGCGGCCGCGCTCAAGCGCGCCCTGGTGCTGCGTCCCGACTACCTCGCGGCGCGTTACACGGTCTACGCCGGCGAAGACGGGCTGCGCTACGCCAAGCTCGCGCGCTTCCCGGTCTTGACCGGAAGTGCCGGCTACGGCGACAGCCGCACCCTCTCGCAGTTCGGCGGCAGTGCGACCCAGTCGGGCGTCAACGTCAACGGCTATACGCCGGCTAGCTCGATCGGATTACAGCTGCAGATTCCGATCTACGACCAAGGTCAAACCAACTACAACGTCGCCGTCGCGGCATCGCAACTCGACCAAGCCCGCGCCGCGCTCTTTCAAACCAAGCTGCAGGTGGAGTCGGACGTTCGCACCGCGCTCGCCAATCTGATCTCGGCGCGCGCGTCGCTGGTGCAGGCCCAAGCCGAACAGCAGGCGGCCCAGGTCTCGCTCGACGCCACGCAAGCGCAGTATAAGGTCGGGGCCAACACCATCCTCGGCCTGGTCACCGCCGAAGCGAACCTCTCGACGGCCTCGGCCAACTACATCGCCGCGCTCTACGGCGTCCACACGGCCGAGCAGAACTACCTCTACGCAACCGGCGCAAGCGACTTGCAACTCTAACGCGTGCGCCGCCACATAGCCGCGTTGCGGTAGCCCGGCCGGCCGCGACTGCATGCGTCGCGCGCGCAGCCGTTTGGACGCTGCGCTTCGCGCATCGGGCAGACGGCTACCGTACGCGCCGCGCGGTGCGGGCCCGGGACTTTGGAGCTAGCGCGTCAAAGGCGGCATTCATGGCTGCGACCGATGCCCTGATTCCGGCAACGATCTCCGATCCGGTCAACGCCGCCATTCTGGCGGTGTCGGAGGACCGCCTGAGCGGCTTTCAACGCGACCCGTTCGGTGCCATCGCGGCGCAGAGCGGCATCGATGCCGAGATCGTCATCGAGCGCATCCGCGCCATGCTGCGTGCCGGGACGATTCGGCGCGTGCGCCAGACGCTGATGGCGACCAGCCTCGCGCGCGGTGCCCTGGTCGCCTGGCAGGTCGAGCCCGAGCGGTTGGACGCCGCGTTCGATTACCTCTTTCGCGAGGACCCATTCTCCGGGCACGTGGTCATCCGCACCGCCGACCCGGCGACGCCCGGCAGTTCGTACCGGCTGTGGACGACGCTCAAGGTGCCGCAAGGTTTCTCGCTGCGCAAGCATGCGGAGTTTTTGCGCGGGCAAATCGGCGCCGAGGGCGTCCGGCTGATGCCCGCCAGGAAGTTCTTCGCACTCGGGGTCGGGCACGTGCGCCGGCGCGGGCTCGAGCCGGGTGCGCGCGCCGACGCACCGGCCGAGGCGATGGACACGACGGTGGTCGAACTGAGCGCGCGCGAGTGGGAGGTATTGGTCGCGCTCAAGCGCGAGTTCGCCGCCGACGAGTTGGTGCGCGATCTGTGGCGCCCACGCGCGGACTCGATCGGCATGTCGCTGGACGCATTCGAAGCCGTCGCGCGCGAGTTGCAAGCGCGTAAGGTGATCGGCCGTTTTTCGACCTTTCTGGAGCACGTCAAGGCAACCGCGAATCAGGAGCGCGTGACGCGCTACAACGCGCTCTTCCACTGGGCGGTACCGGCCGGGCGCGAGATCGAGGCGGGGCGCGAAGTCGGGCGTCACTACGTGATCACGCACGCCTACTGGCGCGAGGGCGGCCCCGAGTTCCGCAACGTGAACATCATGGCGGTCGCCCACGGTATGGAAAAAGAACGCGTGTTGGCGCACAAGGCTGCAATCGACGAGCACTTGCGTGAGGCCGGAATCGATTTCGGCTATACCAACGTGTTTTGGGGAGGTCGCAGCGAGATCAAACCTTCCGAGATCGTGCCGGCCGCATATATCGCGTTCTGCCGCCGTCACGGGATCGACCCGGCCGCGATGGCGTCCCAATCGCCCGAACCCGACGGAGGAGACGAATGACGAGGCCCTGGAGTGCGGTGGCGAGCGCGATGCTCGCCGCCGTCGTTTTGGCGGGGTGTTCCAAGGTGGCGACCGGGCCGGTCACCGGCAAGGGCAATCCGTGGACCGAGCCGGGCGTGCTGCGCATCGGCGAAAACGCCAGTGCTCCGACGCTGGTCCCCGAGTTCGGTACCTCGCAAGTCCCCATCGACGTCTCGATGTTCGTCTTTTCCTACGCGGTGCGCTACAACCAGAAGGCACAACCGGTCCCCGATGCGCTCTCCGAGATTCCCACCGTCGCAAACGGCGACGTGAGCAAAGACGGGCTCACGTTGAAGTATAAACTGCGCCATAACATCAAGTGGTCGGATGGCCAGCCGCTGACCTGCCGGGATCTGAAGTTCACCTGGCAAGTCATCATGAATCCCCACAACAACGTCAATACAACCGACGGCTTTCGCGACATCAAATCGATCGACTGCAGCAATCCGTACGTAGCCGTCATCCACATGAAGAAGCTCTACGCGCCTTATTTACAGCAGTTGTGGGGCGTCAACGGTAACGCGCCGATCCTTCCGGAACACATTCTCGCCAAGTACAACGACGACAAAGGTTCGATGAACACGGCGCCGTTTAACTCGATGCCGATCGGTAGCGGCCCATTTAAAGTGGTCGAGTGGCAGCGCGGCAGCGAGATCCTCATGGAGCCGAATCCGTACTTCTACGGCGGACTGCCGAAGTTGCACGAAGTGCAGATTCGAACCTATCCGGACGAGAACACGATGGAGACCGAGCTGCAGACGCATGGCATCGACATGCTCGCGCACGGCAGCGGACTCAACTGGCCGCGCTACAAGGCGCTGGCCGACAATCCCAAGAACGGCCTCAAGGCGATTCGGGTCGATTCATTCGCCTTCGACCACATCGACTTCAATCTCAAGAACCCGATCCTGAGCGACCTCCAAGTGCGTCGCGCGTTAGCGTACGACGTCGACCGGCGCTCGATCATCCAGAAGGTCATGCACGGATCGGCGATTCTCGCCTACACCGATCAGCAGCCGCTCTACTCGTGGGCTTATACCAACGACATCGTGCACTATCCGTACGATCCGGCCAAGGCGCGGGCGCTGTTGCGCGCCGACGGATGGCGTACCGGTCCGGGCGGGATCCGTGTGAAAGACGGACGGCCTCTGGAGTTCAATCTTTCAACACCAACCGAGAGCACGTACGGGAAGGCGATCCAGGAAATCTTGCAGCGGCAGTGGCGCCTGATCGGCGTGAAGGCCGATATCAAGAACGTCACCACGCCGAGCTTCTTCGCCAACGGCAAGAACGGGATTCTCGAAGGCGGCCACTACGACGTCGCCATCTACGGCTGGTTCTCGGCGGCCGATCCCGACGACTCGGCGATCTACTCGGGCAAGAATCTCGCGCCGGCCGGGCAGGACGACCTGTTTTGGAACGATCCGATCGTCAACGCCGCCGAGGACAAGGCGCTCGGCACGATCGATCAAGCCGCGCGCAAGAAGCAGTACGTCATCATCCAGCAACAGCTTGCGCTGCAGGTGCCGACCATCATCCTCTACTTTCTCAGGGAGCCGTTCGTTTACAACACCGATCTGCACGGCTTTAAGCCGTCGCCGGTCATCTCGCCGTTTTGGGATCCGCAGGAGTACTCGATATGAACCGCAAGATCGTCGCCGCGTTGCTGGCCGCCACGCTGCTGGCAGCCTGTACGAAAGTCGCGCAGTCGCCCGGTGGGTCGTCGACGCCACCGCCGCGCACGCACGTCCTCACGATCGCCGACGGCACCGGCGACATTCCGACGCTCAACCCGCACCTCTTCACCGAAACGACGCTGCTCTACATCGCCGAGCTGACGATGGCGTATCTGGTGCGCTACAACAGCCACAACGAGCCGGTGCCGGAACTCGCGACGGTGGTGCCGACCAAGGCCAACGGCGGGATCAGTCCGGACGGCAAGACGATCACCTGGCACCTGCGTCACGGCGTGCGCTGGTCGGACGGCGCGCCGTTTACCGCCGACGACGTGGTCTTCTCGACCAAGGTCGTGCTCAATCCGGCCAACAACGAAGTCGGCCGCGACGGTTGGGACTTGATCACCAAGATCGACGAGCCCAATAAGTACACCGTCGTCTACCATCTCAAGAAGCCGTACTCGTCGTTCCTGCCGACCTTCTTCGGATCGGCCGGCGCCAACCCGTGCATTCTGCCGGAGCACATTCTCGCGAAGTATCCCAACATCAACCACGTGCCGTACAACAGCAAGCCGGTCGGAATCGGGCCGTTCCGGGTGGTGAGCTGGACGCGCGGGCAGAGCATCGTGTTGGAAGCCAACCCATACTACTGGCGCGGCGAGCCGAAGCTCAAGAAGATCGTCTACAAGCTGGTCCCGTCGTTCGACACCAACCTCACGCTGATGCAGACCGGTGCCGTGCAGCTCTGGCCGCTGGTGCCGGCGGCATTCATCGACAAGACCAAGGCGATCAAAACCCTCACGACGGTCGTGCAGGACTCGGCCTACTTCGCCCACCTCGACTTCAACGTCACCCGCCCGCTGGTGCGCGACGTGCGCGTGCGCGAGGCGATTCGTGACGCGATCGACCGCAAGGCGTTGATCGATAAGATCCAGCACGGCTACGGCCGGCTTCAAGAGGACTTCTCGACCCCGGCGGTGCCGATCGCGCCGACCGACTTGCCGCTCATTCCCTACGATCCGGCTGCGGCGCGCGCGCTGTTGCGACAGGCCGGCTGGCGCATGGGCCCGGGCGGCGTGCGCGTCAAGGACGGCAAGAAACTGGTGCTCGACCTCGCCTACTTCACCGGCTCGTCGTCGGCCGACGACGAGGTCGAGTTGATTCGCAGCTACCTCAAGGCGGTCGGCATCGAGATCCAAACGCGCAAGTACGCGCCGGCCCTGTTCTTCGGTTCGTATCAGAGCGGCGGGATCGTGTACGGCGGCAAATACGACATGACGCTCTTCTCATGGCAAGCCGATCCCAACGGGGACATGTCGAACTTCCTGGAGTGCGACCAGATCCCGCCCAACGGTCAGAACAACACCCGCTACTGCAATCCCAAAGTCGATAAGTGGATGGAGGAGTTGAAGCGCTCCTATAGCGAGGCCAAACACCGCGAACTGTTGCGCAAAGAGACCGAACAGGTCATCAAAGACGTGCCGATGATCACGCTCTACGCGCAACAGTTCGGCTTTGCCTACGATCGGTATCTGACCGGTTTCCATCCCAACGCGCAGACGCCGTTCGACTCGTTCATGAACGTCGACATCTAGCGCAATGCGTCGCGAACGGTCGCTGAGCGCCGGTATCGTGGCCGCGGCGCTCCTCAGCGGGTGCGCCGGGGGCACGCTGCCCACGGGCCACGCGCTGACGCTCGCCCCGCAGCGCGCCGCGGCGTTCGCCGGCAACGGGGCGGCGCCGATCGGACTGCGCTTCGTGGGATTCTGGCAGTCGTGGAGCGATACCGACGCCGGCACGGCGTTCGAACGGCTGGGCAGCGTGCCGCGCGGCGTGACCGACGTGGATGTCGCCTTTGCGACGGTCGGGAACAACGCCGTGGGCAATCCGCAGAACACCTATCCGCTCGGCCCGGGAGCGGCGGCGGTTCATCGGCGCGGTGGACGGGTGATTCTCTCGATCGGGGGCGGCGGTCAGCCGTTTCACGTGACCGACGCGGCCGCCTTCGTAGCGAGCTTGCAAGCCTACGTCAAGGCGCATCCGTACTACGACGGATTCGACTTCGATGACGAGCAGATTCAAAACCAAGGCGTGCAGGGCGAGCGCGAGTTGATCGCCCTGATCCTGGCCACGCGCAAAGCGTTCGCGCACGCGCCGATCAGCTTCGATGCGCCGCCCGCGGGCGCCAATCCGCATGTCGTTTTTGCCAACTGGCAAGGACTCGACCGCCTCGTTCTGGAGCGCACCGCGACAGCCCTCACGCAGGTCAACGTGATGGACTACGATACCCAAGGCTATCGTCCACCCGGCTTCGCGCACTGCTCCTATCGATTGGGAGCGCGCGACGACTGCTACGAGGACATCGTGAAGTCGTTTGCCGCGGTACCGGTCGCCGGTGGTGGAACCTTTCCCAAGCGTAAGATCGTGATGGGTCTGATGACCGGTTCGGACGACTACGGCGCCTACGTCTCGGTGGCGCGCGCGATCGGTTATGCGTCGTGGGTCAAAGCGCAGGGCTATGGCGGCATGATGATCTGGTCGCTCTCGAACGACAATCCGCGTTCGTATCCCTACGGCAGCGGCCCTAAGGGCGCGCGCGGTGCTCCGACCGGCGCCTATACGCGGGCGATCGTGCAGACGCTGGGAACCTAGCCGGGCTTCGCGCCGGCGTCGCGGCCGCGACCGAAGCTGAGCGCGATCGCGCCGGCCAGCAGCGCGCACCCGAGTAGGCTCAGCGATCGCAGCGCGGCCCAGCTCGGTACGCGTGCGGTCAGGCCGCTGGCACGTTGCTCGGCGTGCCACACCGTCGCTGCGGCCGCCTGCGCCGGGGCGTGAAAGGGACCCAGTGCATCGGGCCAGACCGGGGCCGGATGGGCCGCGGCCAAACCGGCGGCACCCGCGAAGAGCAGCGCTAGGCCGAGCGTGACCGGGGCGAGTGCGGGCGGCGCGTCCGCGTCGGCGGCAACGAACGCCGCCAGCGCACCGAGCGCGAGGAA
Organism: Vulcanimicrobiota bacterium; assembly: GCA_027459845.1. Taxonomy (GTDB): domain Bacteria; phylum Vulcanimicrobiota; class Vulcanimicrobiia; order Vulcanimicrobiales; family Vulcanimicrobiaceae; genus DAIDGS01. The sequence continues at coordinate 8,830 of DAIDGS010000044.1, forward strand.
CGCGCTCTGGGCGATCGCGTCGGGACGCTGCGCCAGCCCCAACCAGTCGACGGCGACGAGCATGCTTCCCACCAGCGCGAGCGTGCGCGCACGACCGCGCGCGCGCAGCGCGCACCAGGCGGCAGCGGGGTATGCGACGACCAGATCGGGACCATGCAGAAAGACGCTGGCGAGCGGGACGAGGGCGCCGTACGCCGCAAACCGGGCGAAGCGGTCGGGTATCCGCGGGGCCAGCACGATGGCGCCGCCGATCGCGGCGAGCGCGACGGCGATGCCGACGATCGTCGCGAGCGTGGGCGACGCACCCATGCCGCAGGCGATCGCACGCGGCGTCACTTGAATCGCGTCGCAGCGCTCGGCGGCCGCGTGCGCGCTCAAGACGCGCAGATATGCGAGCGGCCACGCCCATCCATGCGCCACGACGCCCGCCAGGTAGGCCGCGATTGCGCCGCTCGCGAGCGCGATCGTGGTACGGTTACGGCCGACCAGCGCGACGAGCCCGAGCGAGAGATTGGGTTGGAGCGCCGCCAGCAGCGCGCCGAGCGTCCCCGCGATCGGACGCTCCGGCAACGCGGCGACCGCCGTTGCGCCGGCGGTCGCGAGCAGCGCGAGTTGTCCGAGGGCAAGATCGGCCGTGATCGCTCCCGATCCGACCGCCAGCATCGCGAGTGCACCGTAGGCGCGCACGGAGCGCGCGTCGCCGGCGCGCGCAACCAGCGCGACCAGTGCAGCCGCCGCGACCACCAACAGCCCGTACCACAGCCGGCTGGCAAGTCCGTACGGCAGGCGTGCGATTAACCGCAAACCGAGCAGCGCGGCCGGCGGCGACACGAACGGCAACAACTCGTCGCGGCGCGCGTCGACGCCCGCAATCGTGCGCTCCGCACGCCAGACCGTGCGCCCGTACGGGTCGCCGTGCGTCCGCCCGGCGCTCCAGTAGGCTTCGAAATCGCGCAGCAGCGGCCCCGGCGTGGTTTGGGGGCGAAGCGCCAGCAGGGCGATCAGGAGCGCGACCAACGCGACGGCCAGCGCGGCGGCGCCGATCTTCATGGCGTGGCGGTCTTGTCGCCGGGACGTAGCGCGTAGAGCGCGAGCCGCTCGATGATGCCGCGGCTTCCCATGACGTAGGCCGAACCGCCGGCGAAGCGCGCCTCGAAGATATCGCCGTAGGTGCTGAACCCAGGCGGCGTCGGGATGCGCGCGTAATGCGCCGAGAGGCGCGCCAGGTGCATGCCCAGCTCCAACTCGCCGGGAACGAAGCGAAAGCGCAGGTCGCGCGGCTCGAGGCTGGGCGCGCGCTCCAGCGTCGGCAGATAACACTCGGCGGCAACCAGCGTGGCTTGGCTATAGAACAGGCTGACGAACGCACGCGCACCGCTTGCGGTGCGAAAGCAGTAGGTGTGCCATCCGCGCACCGGATACGCGAACGCGACGCCGAGTGCGCGTTCCACCCGCTCGCGCGTCGTCGCGGTGACGTCGAGCGCGAGGGTCTCGCTGAAGAGCACGACGGTCTTGTCGAGCGGTGGCGGCGGCGCCGCACCGCGTGTCTTGCGTTCGTACATCTCGGCGAGGATTTCGACTGCGCGGCGCATCGCGAAGTCGGGTGCGTCGTCGCTCACCAGATGGCGGTCCCGTGCGCGACCGTCGCCGGTCCGTGGGCCTGCGCCATGACCGCAAAGAGCCCGAAGAGCGTCGCGAGGTACCACACGCCGACGCGCAGCCGTGCGCCGGAGCTCATCGCGGCGGCGCGCGGGTCGACCTCGCCGCGCCAAGCGGCGATCATTGCGGGCAGCCCGAGCAGCCCGATGATCGCCACGAAGAGCAAGGGAAGATGGAAGACGATTGCAAACGCGATGAACAGCGCGAAACCGGCCAACCACAGCGCCGGCGCGATCGCC
>DAIDGS010000045.1 GCA_027459845.1 Vulcanimicrobiota bacterium
CAGCGGCATCGGACTCCACGCTCCGAAGATCCCGATCGTCACGAAACTGGCGATCGTAAAGGCCGGAGCCGGTAACACGTGCGACCAATACAGCATCGCCGGCTGCGTTCCGAAGTAGCCGATCGAAAAGACGTAAAACGACCACGACATCACCGACGGACGCAGAAAGACCAACGCAAAGGCGACCAGCAAAAAGACGGTCGGCGGAATCAAATCCAGCACCCCGCCGATCCGCTGCAGCACGCCGAAGTGCGGCACCGGTACCGCAACCAAACGCACCCTGCGCAGCGGTGCTCCGGCCCGGCGCACCACGACCTCGGTACGGCTGCCGGCGTAGGGTGCGCGCAGGCGCTGCCAGGCCTTGACGTCGCGCGGCAATACCAGGCGGTCGCCGGCGCGTATGCCGGCCCGCGCCGCCGGCGACCCGGGGCGCACCGCGCGCACCACGTTGTTGCGTAGACCCAACGTCAGTCCGAAGCTGCCGTCGCCCCAGTTCTCGGCGAAGCCGACGTGACCGGCAGCGCCGTAGAAAAACGTCGCGAAGACGAGCGTGACGAGAATCAGCAGCGCACGCGAGATCGCAACGCGGGCGCTCACGGCTCGAAGGTCACGTGGTGGACGCGACAGAGATCGAGGTTCTTGCGTGTCTGCTTCGCGCCGTCTTGATAGGTCGCGCGGACGTCGTAGAAGCACGCGTGCGGCTGCACGGGGATCGCCAGCGTCCTCCCTTGCCCGACGTCGATGACGCGGGCAAATCCGAGCAGATCGGCGCTCCACGGGCCGCCGGCGGCGGGTCGTACGTGCACCGCAAGAATCGCCTGATCGCCGGCATCGAGCACCAGCACGCGCGTCGTCGCGGCCGGCGCGCCGGCCGTCGTGGCGAGCACCAGCGCGAGCGCCAGAGCCGGCTTCATGCCGGCCTCGGCGGCGACACGACGTGCACTTGCACGCCCGATTTCGGATCGACCCCGAAGGCGATACCGGCCTTGCGGTAGACGTGAATGATCCGCGCGTTGATCTCGCGCTTCACCTCGAACTGCCGCAGCGGTGCGGTTTTCAGCGAGGCGCGCACCACCAGTCCGCTCGACCCAACGCTGTCGATGCCGCACCACTCGAAGACGATGCCGTCGTGCATCCACGGATCTTCGCGCGCGAGATCTTCGATCGTCGACTGCAGCAGCGCGACCGCGGCGTCGGCATCGGCGTCGGCATCGATGCCGATGCGGAAATCCACCCGCGACCAATCCCGCGAGCTGTTGACCACCTGGTCGGCTTGGCCGTGCGGAATCGTGATGAGGTTGCCCGCCGAGTCGCGAAGCTGCACCACCCGCAGCGTCATGGCCTCCACGACGCCGCTCCATGCGCCGATCGTCACGTAGTCGCCGACCACGTACTGATCTTCGACCAGCACGAAGAAACCGTTCAAGAAGTCGCGCAACAGGTTCTGGGCGGCGAAGGTGATGCCCAGCGCGGCGATGCCTCCCAGCGTGAGCACCGAGCCGGTCGAGATTCCGGCGGCGCCGAGCGCGGCCATCAAGGCGACGATCGCAACCAAGATCGCGACCATCGCCGAGGCCGCGCGCGCGATCGTCGGCACCCGCAACATGAGACGCGTCCCTTCGTCGGCCGGCGCAAAGCGCGCGTTTTCGCCGTAGAGCCGCGCCAGGCGCGTGACCACGACGTCGGCAACGCGCACCAGCAGAAGGGCGACGATCGCGATGATCACGACGGCGCGCACGCGGTGCATCAGCACGTTGCTCAGCGGGGTGGTCTGCGGGAAGAGATTCAGGGCCCACACGATCGCGAGGAACCAGGCCAGCACCGTGCCCCACACCACGATGGTGGCCAGCGCGCGCGCGGCGGTCAAGCGCATCGCCGGATCGGCGGCCCGCACCGTCAAGCCGCCCAAGCGGCGCCGGGTATGCGTCGCCGATTCCTTTTCGGGAACGTCGCGAAACTGGGCTTCGTCGATGGCCTCCGCGTCGTGCGCAACCTGACGGCGCAACGCCACGATCCGCCGGCGCAGCGCCCACAGCGCCACCAGCGCGAGGAGGCTGAGCGCGAGCAGGGCGGCGCCAACCACGACCAAGCTGCGCAGATTGGCCTTGATTTGGGCCGGCTGGCGCTTCTGCAGTGCCACGACCAGGGCCGTCTGCAGCGTGGCGCGCCACTGCGCGGCCAGCGCATCCACGGTGGTGCGCTGGTACTTGGCGTCGGTGGCCGTAACCGTGAGGATCGGAAACGGCGTCGTATGATGCTTGTCGGTCGCAACGATCAGCGCTTGGGAGCCGTCGTGTTGCACCGCGACGCGCAGGCTCGCCGGGTCGTAGATCGTTCCCGAGTTCGGCCGGGTACCGCGCAACGCCAAGAGCTGCGCGATGGCGGCGTTGATATACTGCTGCCGCATCTCGGCCGACATCTGGTCGCCGCCCGGATTGATCGCGGTCGCGATGCGAAAGAGAAAGTTACCGTCGACGCCGATCGGGGCGGTGCGAAAGATGCCTTCGTTGCGGATGCCCGGCGGGAGCCCCGGCGATGCCGTCGGCACCGCGAAACCGGGAAGGGACTGGCCGCGAGCGGCTGCAACAGAAAGCGCAGCCAGCGCCGCTATCGCGAAGGGTATAATGAACGAACGAAGACGGCCCACAGGCGCTACTCTGCCATAACCCGGCAAACTCCTCGACCGCCTGCCTGCGGGCCAGCCGCCACGGAGCCCCTCATGACCGCCATCGAGCTACCCTACGACCGCAGCGTCGCCGAAGCGACCGACCCGATCTTCGAGAGGGTCGCGCACGTCATTCCGCGGGTCGAGTGGCCGCTCCACGCTCCCTACGTCGCCGCGATCAACCGCTTGAAACGCGAGCGCAATGCCGTCATTCTGGCGCATAACTACCAGGTGCCCGAAATCTTCTTCACCGTCGCCGACATCGTCGGCGATTCGCTGGCGCTGGCCATGCAGGCGGCCAAGACCGATGCCGCGGTGATCGTGCTGTGCGGCGTGCACTTCATGGCCGAAACCGCCAAACTGGTCAACCCCGAGAAGACCGTGCTGGTTCCCGACCTGCAGGCCGGATGCTCGCTGGCCGATTCGATCACCGCCGCCGACGTGCGCTTGCTGCGCCAGCGCTACCCGGGAGTTCCGGTGGTGACCTACGTCAATACCTCGGCTGAGGTCAAAGCCGAATCCGACGTCTGCGTGACCAGCGGCAACGCCGTCCACATCGTCGAGGCGCTCGGCGTTCCAAAAGTCATCTTCCTTCCCGACGAGTACTTGGCCAAATACGTCGCCTCCAAGACGTCGGTCGAGATCGTTGCCTGGAAAGGGCACTGCGAAGTGCACGAGCGCTTCAGCGGCGCCGACATGCGGCACTTCCGCGCGGGCGATCCGAATCTCGTGATCCTGGCGCATCCGGAGTGTCCTCCCGACGTTCTCGCCGAAGCCGACTTCGTCGGCTCGACCCAAGGCATGTCGGAATACGTCGGAACGCTGGCCGAGCCGCATCGGCACGCGCGCGTGCTGTTGATGACCGAGTGTTCGATGGCCGACAACGTCGCCGGCGCGTACCCGAGCGTCGAGTTCGTGCGGCCCTGCAACCTCTGCCCGCACATGAAGCGCAACACGCTCCCCAAAGTACTGCACGCGCTACAGGCGATGGAGTTCGAGGTGACGATCGATCCCGCCGTGGCCGACCGCGCGCGTGCGGCAGTCACGCGCATGCTCGAGTTCGGCCGGCAGCCGCGCGACTAGATGCCCGAACGCGACGCGATCGTGGTCGGCGCCGGCATCGCCGGACTGATGGCTGCCCTTAAACTCGCGCCGCTACGCGTCACCGTCCTCTGCAAGACGCGGCTCGGAAAAGGTGCCGCGACCGACTGGGCGCAGGGTGGAATCGCCGCCGCGATCGGTCGCGACGACTCACCCGGCCTGCACGCACTCGACACGCGCAATGCGGGTGCGGGCATCAACGAAAGCTCGATGGTCGACATCCTCACGCGCGACGCACCGGCGCGCATCGACGAGTTGCTGGCGCTCGGCGCGGCCTTCGATCGCGATCCGTCGGGCGAACTCGCCCTCGGCCGCGAAGCCGCCCATCAGCGGCGCCGGATCGTCAAGGCCGGCGGCGATGCGACCGGCCACGAAATTCTCAAAACGCTGATCGAGGCAGTGCAGGCGCATCCGAGCATCGAGATCGTCGAAAACGCGATCGCCGACGACGCGATCCTCGAGGGCGACCGGGTCCGCGGCATCTACGCGCGATCGCACGCCGACGGCGCGCGCCTGGAGCTGCGCGCGCGCGCGGTCGTTCTCGCGACCGGCGGCATCGGCCGGCTCTACCGCTATACCACCAATCCGGTGCAGGCGACCGGCGACGGCATCGCAATCGCCGCGCGCGCCGGCGCGCTGCTGGCCGACATGGAGTTCGTGCAGTTTCATCCCACGGCGCTGGCGATCGGACGCGACCCGATGCCGCTGGTCACCGAAGCGGTGCGCGGCGAGGGCGCGATCCTCGTCAACGACCTGGGCGAACGCTTCATGCTCGGCCTGCACCCCGATGCCGAACTCGCGCCGCGCGACGTGGTCGCGCGCGCCATCTTCGAGCAACTCCAACGCGGGCGCACCGTCGGCCTGGATGCGCGCGCGGCGATCGGCGACGCCTTTCCGCGCGCGTTTCCCACCGTCTTCGGTTTTTGCGAAAGCGCCGGCATCGATCCGCGCACCCGCACGATTCCGGTCGCGCCGGCCGCCCATTACCACATGGGCGGGATCGCCGTCGACGAGTGGGGGCGCACCAGTCTCGCCGGCTTGTGGGCCTGCGGCGAAGTCAGTGCGACCGGGGTGCACGGCGCCAATCGCCTGGCGAGCAACTCGCTGCTCGAAGCGCTGGTCTACGGCTCGCGCGTGGCCGACGACGTACGCAACGCCACCGCGCCGCCCGACCGCATCGCCACCGCACCCTATCGCGCGCCGGCCGGCGCGAACGGCGGCGAGGCGCAGGCGATCGCCGACCTGCGCAACGTCATGTACGCCAACGTCGGCTTGGTGCGCGACGAACGCGGCCTGCTCGAAGCGCTCGCGCGCATCGACGCCCTCGAAATCGCGTTCGCGGATACCGGCGGCGAGCTGCGCAACCTGCTGGTCGTCGCGCGCCTGATCGCCGAAGCGGCCCTGGCGCGGCGCGAAAGCCGCGGCAGCCACTACCGCCGGGACTATCCCGACGCCGACGACGCCTTCGCCAAACGTTCGTTCACGCGGTTACGCAGCGTTGCTTGAACCGAATCGCCTGCTGATCGAGCCGCTGGTGCGCGCGGCCCTGCTCGAAGACATCGGCCGGGGCTACGATCTCACCACCGACGCCATCGTTCCGGCCGCCGCGACCGCCCGCGCGCGGATCGTCGCCCGCCGCGCCGGCGTCGTTGCCGGCGTGGCGGCAGCCGCGCTCGCCTTCGAACTGCTCGATCCATCCGTCGCCATCGACGTTCACCACCCCGACGCCACGCGCGTCGGCGCCGGCGAGGCGGTCGCCACCATCGGCGGTTCGGCACGCGCGCTGCTCACCGGCGAACGAACCGCGCTCAACCTGCTCGGGCGCCTGTGCGGCATTGCGACCGCCACCCGCGCGCTGGTCGATGCGGTTGCCGGCACGCGCGCCCAGATCGTCTGCACCCGCAAGACCACGCCCGGCCTGCGCCTGCTCGAGAAATACGCCGTGCGCTGCGGCGGCGGCGGCAACCATCGCTTCGGCCTCGACGACGCGGTGCTCGTCAAGGACAACCACCTCGCACTGGCCGGCTCGGTGCGGGCCGCGGTGGCCGCCGTGCGGCGCAGCGTCGGACACATGGTGAAGGTCGAAGTCGAGGTCGACACGCTCGAACAGTTGCGTGAAGCGCTGGAGCAGCCGATCGACGCGGTGCTGCTGGACAACATGACGCCGGCGCAACTGCGCGAGGCGGTGCACCTGATCGGCGGTCGCGTGCTGGCCGAGGCCAGCGGCGGCGTCCACCCCGAGAACGTACGGGCGATCGCCGAGAGCGGCGTCGACCTGATCTCGGTCGGGTACCTCACCCACAGCGCGCCGGCGCTCGACCTCGGGCTCGACGTCGAACGCTAAGCCAGGAGTTCCCGGCGCGCGCCCCGGCGAAGGCTCGACCATGTCCAGCCAGCGCACCCTGACGCCTCCCACCGCCGCGACCACCGGCCACGATCCGAACACGCCGCCGGCGCTCGTCGCCTTCATGTCCGACGGATGGATCGACCGCCCCGCGGCGGCCGCGGTCCACCCACAAGCCGCGCGCCTGCGCGCGCGCCGCGCGGAACTCGCGCGCGCCTATCCGGGCGAGTATCTGGTGATTCCGGCCGGCGAAGAGCAGGTGCGCGCCAACGACACCAACTTTCGCTTCCGGCCGTCGTCGGACTTCGCCTATCTGCTCGGCGACGGTGAACCCGGCGCGCTGCTGGTACTCGAACCCGACGGGCCCGCGCATCGCGCCACGCTCTTCGTGCCCGCGCACAACCGCGGCCAAGCCGAGTTCTTCACCGATCGCGTCTACGGCGAACTCTGGGTCGGCCGGCATCGTGGCGTCGACGAAAGCCACACCTACTTCGGCGTCGACGCGACGCGGCCGCTCGGCGATGCCGAGCGCTACCTCGAAGAGTTGGGCGGCAGCGGGCACGCGGTGCGCGTGCTGCGCGGACTCCATCGCGGCATCGACGCGCGCTTTGCGCAACGCGACGGCGACGTGGCGCTCGCGACGCACCTGGCCGAAATGCGGCTGCGCAAAGACGACTACGAACTCGCCGAACTCCGCAAAGCCTGCGCCATCACCAAGCGCGGCTTCGAAGACGCGATCCGCGCGATGCGCGGCGGAGCGAGCGAACGCGCCATCGAGGCGGCATTTTGGAGCCGCGCCCGGATCGAAGCCAACGACGTCGGCTACCTCACGATCGCAGCCGCCGGGGATCACGCCTGCACGCTGCACTGGAACCGCAACGACGGAACGCTGCCGCCGAACGGCCTGCTGCTGCTCGACGCCGGCGTCGAGTGCGATTCGCTCTATACCGCCGACGTCACGCGAACGCTGCCCGTCGCCGGCACGTTTTCGCCGGAAGCGCGCGCCGTCTACGAACTGGTGTGGGAGGCCCAGCGCGCCGGCATCGAGGCGGTGCGTCCCGGCAACGACTTCCTCGAACCCAACCGGCGCGCGATGCGCGTCCTCACCGAAGGGCTGATCGAACTCGGCGTGCTCCGCGTCGGACTCGAGGAAGCCCTCGATCCCGACCGGCAATACTATCGCCGTTACACGCTGCACAACGTCAGCCACATGCTCGGCATCGACGTGCACGACTGCGCCAGCGCGCGCGCCGAGACGTACAAGTTCGGAACGCTGCGCGAAGGGATGGTCCTGACGGTCGAACCGGGCCTCTACTTCCAGCCCGACGACGCGACCGTGCCGGAGCGCTTTCGCGGAATCGGCGTGCGGATCGAGGACGACGTCGCCGTCACCGCCGACGGAAGCGAAAACCTCTCCGCAATTCTCCCGTCGCGCGTCGACGAGGTCGAGTCCTGGATCGCCGGCTTGCGCTCGTAGGAGCGCTGGCCCTCGCGACCGCCGTCACCGCGTGCGCCAAGCCGGCGCAGCGGTCGCCGCGCGTAAGCGCACGCGCGCACGGCTGCGCGATGCCCAACGGCTGGCGCTTCGGGAGTTCGTGCACGCTGGTCGCGATCGCCCCGGCCGGCGGCAGCGTGACGCTGCCACGCTATCGCGACGTCGCGCTCACGCTCGCCTTCGGGCGCAGCGATGCGAGCGCGCCGGTCCGCTTCGCTTTCGCCGACGCCACCGGCAATCGCGACGTCGACGGCAAGCTCAACGGGCGCATCGCCTTTCCGTTCTATCGCAGCGTGCCGTGTCTCTCGCAAGCGCGACGCCGCACGCCGTGCCGGGGTCGCGCGCTGCTCTACTGGCTTGCCGTCAACACCACCGCCACCGCGGTGCGCTTCGGCGCGTCGCCGGCGATCGCGGTCGCCGCTGCGCGCACGCTCGCGGCACGCCCCGCTTGCCGCGTGCGCACGCTGATCTGGACGGCCGGACGCGCGCCGGCGGCCGGCTGGATCGCGCACGGCGCCGCTGCGCGCGCGCTCTTCGGACGCGTCGAGTTTCCCGCCGCGGCAATTCCGCAGACGTACGCGGGGAACGGCAGCGTGAGCGTCTTCGCGCTGATCTGCCGGCGCGCGCCGGCTAGCTCGGCGTGATCGCGCTACCCGGCGGCGGCCCCGACGGCGGTGGGTAGGGCGGAACCGCGCCGGGATACGATCCACCGGCGGCGGCGAGCCGGTCCTCGATCGGCCAGCGCCCGAAGGCGAGAATCAGGATGACCACCAGTCCACCGACGCCCGGCACCAAGTTGAGCAGCGAAAGCGCGCCGTTGTAACCGGCTTTGGTGAAGATCCGCCAGTAGAGCCAGATCATCACCGCGATGATGACGAGGATGAACGTCAAGTACATGGTGATGGCGGCAAACACAATGCCGAGGTCGGACGTGTCGTGATGCATCGTATTGGACCCCCAAAAATCGAGCAGGTATGCCAAAGGTTGCCTGCGGGGCTCGTGCGGCGGCGCGACTAATAATCCTCTCGCCCAAGGCCCGCCATCGCGGCGCCACGGCTGGTTGTACGTCGCGGGCGATCGCCCGCATCGAGTGAGGTAAGGGTGCTGGTCGTCGATCGCTTGCACAAGGGCTTCGGCGCGGTGGTCGCCGTGGACGAGGTCTCGTTCGAGGTTCCGGCCGGCTCGACGTTCGGCTTGATCGGTCCCAACGGTGCCGGCAAGACGACCACGATGCGCTCGATCCTGGGCATCTACGCCCCCGACTCCGGCACCATCACCTGGAAAGGCGCAGCCGTCCACGCCAAAACCCGACGGCACTTCGGCTACCTGCCCGAAGAACGCGGCCTCTACGGCAAGATGAAGGTCCGCGAACAGATCGTCTACTTCGGCAAGCTGCATGGGCTCCCCGAGGCCGAGTGCCAGCGGCGCACGACGCACTGGCTGGCACGCCTCGAGATCGCGCAGTACGCCGAACGCCCGTGTTCGGAACTTTCGAAGGGCAATCAGCAAAAGGTGCAGATCGCCTGCGCCGCCGTGCACGAACCCGAGTTGCTGGTGCTCGACGAACCGTTCTCCGGGCTCGACCCCGTCAACGCCGAGATGTTGATCGGCATCTTGAGCGAGTTGAAGCACGCCGGCACGACGCTGGTACTCTCAAGCCACAACATGTGGCAGATGGAAGACCTGTGCGATCGCTTCTGCATCGTGGCGGGTGGGCGCAACCGCGCCGGTGGAACGCTGCGCGAACTGCGCGCCGCCTGGCCCACCCGCGTGATTCGGGTTGCGCCGCCAACCGATTCGGTACGCGGCGTTTTAAGCGCGCTCGACGGCGCGCGGGCGCTGCCGCCCGTCGACGGCGTGCTCGAGTTCGACGTTCCGGCGAGCACGCCGTTTGCCGACGTGCTGGCGCGCCTGGTCGCGGGCGAAAAGATCACCCGCTTCGAAGCGGTCGAACCGTCGCTGCACGACATCTATCTCCACACGGTCGAGGGGATTTAACCGATGAACGATTTCGTCACCGTCTTTCAGGCCGAGTTGGTGCGGCGGATTCGCTCGCGCGCGTTCTTGGTCGGGCTGGTCATCGGCGTCTTCGCGATCGCGCTGATGTTCCAGTTGCCGCAGTTCCTCATCCGCGCCACCTCGCAAACGCGCGCGCTGGTGGTGATCGGCGCGCCGGCGGTCGCGCAACCGGCCGCCGCGCTGCTGCGCAACGAATATTCGGTGCGCGCCGTGCTCCCGCCGCAAACCCCCGACGCGGCGCTGCTGGCAGCCCACAAAGCCGGTGAAGCGGTGGTCGTGACCGCGCAGCCCGCGCACCTGGCCGTGACGCTTTACGCCAAAGACCCGGCCGACGCGCACGTCACGGCGATGCGACGCGCGCTCGCACCGCTGCAACTGCAGCTCGCAACGCACCTCTCGAACGCGCGCGCGCAGGCCGTGCTGAACATTCCGATCGCGGTGCGATCGGTCTCGACCAAGTTCAGCACTACCGCCGACGCGCAAGCCGCACACGGCATCGCCTACACGCTGTTGTTCTTCCTGTACATCTTGATCCTGGTCAACAGCCAGATCGTGATGAGTTCAGTTGCCGAAGAGAAGACCAGTCGCATCGCCGAGCTACTGGTCGCCGCGGTCGATCCGATTGCGCTGCTGGTCGGCAAGATCTGCGCCGCCGCCACCTTGGCGTTGTTGCAGCTTGCGGTCTGGATCGTCACCGCGGCGTTTATCGGAAACGCTGCCTTCGGCGCACCTGGGGGATCGACCGGCGCGGCCGCCGGCGCCGCGCAGCCGTTTGCCCTCAACGCGCTGCTCAGCGGCGCGGTCATCTCGCCGTGGGTGATCGTCGCATTCGTGCTCTTTCTGATCCTGGGCTTCTTCCAGCTCTCGACGCTGTTTGCGGCGCTCACCTCGCTCATCAATCGTACCGAGGATTTGGGCAGCGTCACGGTACCGCTGGTGTTGCCGGTGGTCTTTGCCTTCATTGCGGCGATCACGGCGCTCGAAACGCCCGACGCCGGTTGGGTGATCGGCTTGAGCTTCGTCCCGGTGCTCTCACCCTTCATCATGTTTGCCCGGATCGCGGTGAGCGCGGTACCGATCTGGCAGATCGCGCTCTCGCTGGCGATCGACGTCGTCGCGCTGGCGTTGATCGCGGTCGTCGCCGGCAAGCTCTACCGCGTCGGCATGCTCCTGTATGGCCGCACGCCCAATCTGCGCCAGGTGTGGAGCATCGTGCGCTCGTAGCGCACGGCAATGCCGCTCGTCCTGGTCCCGACGCCGCTGGGCAATCTGCGCGACATCACGCTGCGCGCCCTCGACGTGCTGCGCGCGGCGACGCTGATCGTCGCCGAAGATACGCGGGTCGCTCAACGCCTGCTGCGGGCACTCGAGATTCCGGCTCCCGAGCTGTGGAGCTATCGCGAGCAGAACGCGGCCGGCGCCACGCCCGGCATTCTCGAACGCGCCCGCACCGAGCTGGTGGCCCTCACCACCGACGCCGGCATGCCC
>DAIDGS010000046.1 GCA_027459845.1 Vulcanimicrobiota bacterium
TCGGCGCGCTGGTGGTGCGCTAGCGATGTTCGCCTTCGATGCGCGCGAGCGCGCGCTGGTGATTGGGCTCGGCAAGAGCGGGATGGCCTGCGTGCGGGTTCTGCGCGCGCGCGGCGTCGGCGTCGTCGCGACCGACGATAAACCCGCCGGCGAACTCGCCGAGCAGGTGGCCGCCATCACGGCGCTGGGCGCGCGTTTCGTCGAGCCCGAGGCGCTCCCCGACGTGACGGCCGAGCTGACGGTGGCGGTGCTTTCGCCGGGCGTGCCGCTGACCGCTGCGGTCGTACGCGACGTCACGCACGCCAACGTGCCGGTGATCGGCGAGATCGAACTGGCCGCGCGCCTGGCACGCTCGCCGATCGTGGCCGTGACCGGAACCAAGGGAAAATCGACGACCACCGCACTGATCGGTCACTTGCTGCGCGCCTGCGGACGCGGCGCGCGGGTCGGCGGGAACATCGGCTATCCCCTCATCGAAGAAGTGGTCGACGCAAAGCCCGACGAGTGGGTCGTCGCCGAGGTGTCGTCGTTTCAACTCGAGACCATTCGCACGTTCAAACCGCGCGTCGCCGTACTGCTGAATCTTTCGCCCGACCACCTCGATCGCTACCCGTCGATGGATGAGTACGCGGAGGCCAAGTTTCGGATCTTTGCCAACCAGTCGCCGGACGACGCGCTCGTGCTCGATCTCGACGATGCGCGCCTGGCGGCGCTGCGCCATCACGACGGACGCGTTCAGGCGCGCGTACTGGGGTTTACCTTGGGCGAACGCGTTGCCGGCGCGGCGATGTACCAGCGCGACGGCGTGCTGTTCTACGCACCGGACGAAGGCGCGGCCGAGGTGCCGATCGTCGCGCGCAGCGAGATCGCGCTCCCCGGCGAGCACAACGTACGCAACGCGATGGCGGCGCTGCTCGCGGCGCTCGCGGTCGGCTGCGAACCGCAGCGCTTGCGGGCCGGGATCGCGAGTTTTCGCGGGATGCCGCATCGGCTGCAGCCGGTCGGCGAGGTCGGCGGCGTGCTCTACGTCGACGATTCGAAGGCGACCAACCCGGATGCGGTCGTGGCGGCGCTGCGCGCGTATGATCGCCCGATCGTGCTGATCGCGGGCGGTCGTGCGAAGGGGACGGCTTTCGCCGCGCTGGGCGCGGCGATTCGCGCGCACGCGAAGGTGCTGATCGCCATCGGCGAGGCTGCCGCGGCGATCGTCGAGTCGGCGCGCGGCGCGTCGGCGCTGTACGCGCCGACGCTCGAGTCGGCGGTCGAGCGCGCCCGCGATTTGGCCGTTCCCGGCGACGTCGTGCTGCTCTCGCCCGGCTGCGCGTCGTTCGATATGTTCCGCTCGGCCGAGGAGCGCGGCGAGCGCTTTGCGGCCGCGGTCGCCGCGCTGCGGGAGACGGCCGGTGCGTAACGCGGCCGCATTCTCGGCGACCGGCGCGCGCGCCAATCCGGCGCCGATCCGTTCGTTTGCGAGCGCGCCGCCCGACACGTTGCTCTTTACCGCGGTCGCGGCGTTGGTCGGGATCGGGCTGGTGATGATCTTTTCGGCGTCGAGCGCGATCGCCTACGCCGAGCATGGCGACGTCGCGTACTACGCCAAGCGGCAGTTGATGTGGCTGACGGTCGGGTTGATTCCGGCGATCATCGCCTATCGGATGGATTACCGGCGCCTCAAGAGCGTTGCACCGGTGCTCCTGATCGCGGCGATCCTCGGCCTGGTGCTGGTCTACGTGCCGCACGTCGGGTGGGGCGCCAACGGCGGGCGTCGCTGGATCGGCTTCGCATCGCTCAGCCTGCAGCCGTCGGAGTTTGCCAAACTGGCGCTGGTGATCTACCTGGCGTCGGTGATGTCGGCCTACGGCGATCGCATCACCTCGCTGACGCGCGGAATCGTGCCGTTTTGCATTCCGGTCGCGGTGATGGCGCTCTTGGTCCTCAAGGAGCCGGATATGGGGACCGCGAGCCTGCTGGTGCTGATCGCTTTCGCGATGCTCTTTGCCGGGGGCGCGCGGCTGGAACACCTGAGCGCGGTGATCGCGGTGACCATTCCATTCGCCGCACTCGACGTACTCGCAAGTCCGTACAAGCGGGCGCGTATCTTCGCCTTTTTGAATCCGTGGAAGGACCCCCAGAACACCGGCTTCCACATCGTGCAGTCGCTGCTCGCGCTCGGTAGCGGCGGACTCTTCGGCGTCGGTCTGGGTGCCTCGCGCGCCAAGTATTTCTATCTCCCCGAACAGTACACCGATTTCATCTTCTCGGTGCTCGGTGAGGAGCTCGGCCTGCTCGGAACGGTTGCGGTCGTGGTGCTCTTCGTCGTGCTCGGATATCGCGCGGTACGGATCGCGTTGGCGGCGCCGGATCGCTTCGGCTACTTTCTGGCGATCGGTGCGACGGCGACGATCGTGATACAGGCTTTCGTCAACATCGGCGTGGTGACGTCGTCGTGGCCGGTGACCGGCGTTCCGCTTCCGTTCATCTCGTTCGGCGGGAGCTCGCTGATCGTCAACCTGATCGCGGTCGCGCTGATCGCCAACGTGGGACGTCACCGCCGAATCTCGACCACCCCGTGACCGTCGTGTTCGCCGGCGGCGGCACCGGCGGTCATCTCTATCCGGCGATCGCGCTGGCCGACGCACTTCGCGATCGGGCCGAGATCGCGTTCGTCGGCAGCGCCGATCGCCTCGAACGCACCATCGTTCCCAACGCCGGCTATCGGCTCTACACGGTGGCGGCGCGGCCGCTGCAGCGCAAGGTCGGATGGCAGCTCGTTGCCACGGCCGCCGCCAACGCGCGCGGTTTCGTCGCGAGCCTCGGCCTGTTGCGCCGCCTGCGCCCGAGCATCCTGATCGCGACCGGCGGTTACGTCTGCTTTCCGGTCGTTGTGGCGGCCAAGGTGCGGCGCGTGCTGCGACTGCCCGCTCCGCGGATCGCGCTGCTCGAACCCAACGCCGTACCGGGGCTGACGAGTCGCCTGCTGGCGCCGCTGGTCGATGAGGTGTGGGGCGCGTTTCCGCCGGCCGATGCGCGCCGCACGGCCAAGTTCGTGCGCACCGGCGTGCCGGTTCGGGCCAACCTCGAGCACCTTCCCGAGCGGGCGTCCGCGTTGGCACGCTTGGGGCTGCGCTCGGATCGCAAGACGCTCATGGTCGTGGGCGGCAGTCAAGGCGCGCGGACGATCAACGACGCCGTGATCGGCCTGCTCGCCGGCGATCGGCTGCCGCCGCAGTGGCAGGTGCTGCACCTGACCGGCGACGCCGAGTTCGATCGCGTCCGCAGCGCCCTCGGCGGTAACTCCGGCGCAAGCGCGCTGCGCCCGTACCTGAGCGACGTCGCCGACGCGTATGCCGCCGCCGACCTGGTGCTGGCGCGGGCCGGGGCGTCGACCCTGGGAGAGCTGATTGCGGTCGGCCGGCCTGCGGTGCTGGTGCCCTACCCGTTTGCCGCCGAAGACCACCAGACGCGCAACGCCGCGGCGCTGGCGGCGACCGGCGCCGCAGTGGTCGTCGCCGATCGAAGCCTCGACGCCGAGCGGCTGGCGGAGGTGCTGCACGCGGTCTGTGCGCCGGAGCGCCTGTCCGCGATGCGCGCCGCGGCAGAGCGCCTGGCCGCGGAAAGCCCGACTGCGACCATTCTCGCCCGGATTGACGCACTGCTCGCGCGAAGAACCTTGGCGTGAGCGAATCCGCGACCCCCGCGACGCCGGGCTGGTACCATTTCGTCGGCGTCGGTGGTATCGGCATGAGCGCGATTGCGCGCATTCTGCTCGCGCGCGGCCAAGCGGTGCGCGGCTCCGACGTCAAGTCGACCCCGCTGCTGGAGCGCTTGCGCGCCGAGGGGGTCGGGGTGACGATCGGTCACGACGCCGCCAACGTGCGCGGCGCGCACACCGTGGTCGTCAGCTCGGCGATCGACCGGCGCAATCCCGAGTACGTCGCGGCGCAGCGTCATGGGATTCGGCTGCTCCACCGCGGCGAAATGCTGGCCGAGTTGCTGCGCGGCCGGCGCAGCATCGCGGTGTGCGGCACCCATGGCAAAACGACGACCACCGCGATGACGTTTGCGGTGCTGAAGGCCGGCGACGTGGATGCCGGGTTGGCGCTGGGGGGAATCGACGGCGTGCTCGGCACCAACGCACGCGACGGGCGCTCGCCCTGGTTCGTGACCGAAGCCGACGAGTCGGACGGATCGTTCGCGCTGTTGGAACCGACCTGCGCGATCGTCACCAACATCGAAAACGATCACTTGACCAGCGACGACGAACTCCCGCAACTGGTGCGCGCCTTTCAAGAGTTCCTCGCCAAACTGCCGCCCGACGGCGTGGCGGTGGTCGGGGTCGACAATCCGCTCTCGGCGTCGCTCGCCCTCGATGACCGCGCCGCCCGCACCATCACCTTCGGATTCGGTCCGCGCGCCGACGTGCGTGCCGCCAACCTCGCGTTCGACGGCTTGGGCAGTTGCTTCGACGTCATCGTCGGCGACGTGTGTTTGGGAAGCGTCACGTTGCGCGTTCCGGGTGCCATGAACGTACAAAACGCGCTGGCTGCGATCGCGGTCGGGTGGAGTCTCGAGATTCCGCTTTCGCGCATTGCCGAAGCGCTGCGCGGATTTCGCGGCGTGCGCCGCCGCTTCGACGTCCTCAGCCAGAACGAGCGCATGATCGTCGTCGACGACTACGCCCATCACCCAACCGCCGTACGCGCGACGATCGCCGCCGCACGGCGCTATCACCGCGGGCCGCTGTGGGTAGCGTTTCAGCCGCACCGCTATACGCGCACGGCATTCCTCGCGCGCGATTTCGCCGACGCGCTGCGCGGCGCCGACCGGGTCTACCTCGCGCCGGTCTACGCCGCCTCGGAACCGGCGATTCCGGGGGTGAGCGAGCGTTCCATCGGCGAGCCGCTGAGCGCCGCCGGCACGGCGGTGCAGTACGTCGCGCGCGTGGAAGACCTCGAAGATCGCATCTTTGACGAGGCGCCGCGCGGTGCGATGGTGCTGATCCTGGGTGCCGGCAGCATCGCCGACGTGGCCGCAGCCTTGGCCGTGCGGCTCGAACGCCCGGTCGGCGTCACGGTTCCATGAGCCTGACGACCGAAGAAGCGCGCCGATCGCGCTTGACCGCACGCGATCGGACGGCGTTGCGCGAGCTCTTCGGCGAGCGGGCCGCCTTCGATGCGCCGCTCGCGCCGTATACCTCGTGGAAGATCGGCGGCCCGGCCGACGCTCTGCTGACGCTGGAAACCGAGGGAGAACTGGCTGCCGCGATGCGCTTCTGCTTCAAGCGCAAGCTGCCGTGGTTCGTGCTGGGCGCCGGGAGCAACGTGTTGATCGGCGACGGCGGCATGCGCGGCCTGGTGCTGCGCCTTGCCGGCCGGTTCGCGTGCGTCGACGTGCGCGCCGATGGCCACACGGTGACGGTGGATGCGGGCGCGTCGGCCTCGATGGCGAGCGTCACGGCGAAGGCGGCCTCGGCCGGCGCGCTCGGCATCGGGTCGCTCTCGGGAATTCCCGGAACCATCGGCGGCTCGTTACGCATGAATGCTGGAACCGATCGCGAGATCGGCGAGTTCGTGCGCGAGCTCTGGGTGCAGTCGCCCTCCAAGCCGGAGCCGCATCCGGTCACCGTGCAGTACTTTTACCGGCGTTCCAGCCTGGCGCGCGATGCGGTCGTCGCCCGCGTGCGGCTGAGCTTCGCTCAAGCCTCGACGGCGCAGGTCCGGGCCGAAATGAAACAGCGCCTGGTTCGGCGCAAGCGCACGCAGCCGATCGACTTACCGAACGCCGGATCGTGCTTTCGCAATCCCGAAGGCGATAAGGCGGCGCGCTTGATTGAAGCGGCCGGCGCAAAGGGTTGGCGAGCCGGCGCGGCGGAGGTATCGCCGCTGCACGCCAACTTCATCAACAACCTGGGCGGCGCGCGTGCCAAGGACGTCGCAACGCTGCTGGCCCGCGTTCACCGGGGCGTGTTCGAGCGTTTCGGAGTCGATTTGAAACTTGAAGTGCACCTCGTCGGAGTGTTCGTCGATGAAGCGTAAGGCCTCGATCGTCGTCGTCATGGGTGGTCCCGGAGCCGAGCGCGAGGTCTCGATTCAGTCGGGCGGCGCGGCGCTGCGCGCGCTTCAGTCGCTCGGCTACGACGCGCGTTCGCTCGACTTCGATGCCGGTTTCATCGATGCCATGCGCGAGTTGAAGCCGGATGCCGTCTTCAATGCCCTGCACGGAACCGGGGGCGAGGACGGGCACATCCAAGCGATCCTCGAGCACCTCGGCATTCCGTTCACCGGCAGCGCCATGGCAGCGTCGGCGTTTGCGATCGACAAGCACCTCACCAAGAAGCTGCTCGCCGGCGAAGGCTTACCGACGCCCGCGTGGGACCTCTTCGATCTCGCCGGAGGAACGCTGCCGCTCTTGCCCGGCTCGCTCGACCTCCCGCTGGTCGTCAAGCCGCGCTACGAAGGTTCGTCGGCCGGCGTTGCAATCGTGCGAACGCACGAGCAGTGGACGGCGGCAATGCTTGCGGCGTCGAAGACTTACGCGCACATCCTGGCCGAGGAGTACATCGAAGGGCGCGAACTGACGTGCGGCGTGTTGGGTGAAGAGGCGCTCCCGATCGTCGAGATCCAGCCCAATCGCGACGGTTTCTACTCGTACGATGCGAAGTACGCGGCCGGCGGCAGCACGCATATCGTCCCCGCGCCGATCGACGACGACCTGACCGCGCGCCTGCAGATGCTCGCGCTCTCGGCGCACCGGCTGCTCGGGCTGCGCGACTACTCGCGCACCGATTTCATCCTGGGCGCCGATCACCGGATCTACATCCTGGAGATCAACTCGCTCCCGGGTCTGACCGCGACCAGTCTGCTGCCCGATGCCTGCGCGGCCGCGGGCATGAGCTTCGAGGCGCTGATCGAACGCCTGATCGGATTCGCCCTGGCGCGCACCGACGCGCCCGACGACGCAGTCGCCTAGAGCATTCGGGATTGCTGCGCGGGCGCGGCTGGCTCGTCTACCTCGGGCTGGTCTACGTCGTCGTCTGCTGGGGCCTCAACGTGGTCTTGGTGAAGACGGCGCTCGATTCCGGCCTCGGCCCGATGGCCTTTGCGGCGCTGCGCTTCGCCGCGATGACGCCGCTGACGTTCGCGCTGACGCGCGCGATGGGCGAGCGCATTCGTATCCGCCGCGCCGACGTACCGCTGCTGCTGGTCTGCGGTGCGTTCGGCTACGGCATCTATCAGTACGTCTGGATGATCGGGCTCGCGAATACGACCGCGTTTGCGTCCTCGCTGCTGGGCGCGACCTCGCCGGTCTTTACCTTTGCGATCGTCGCCCTGCTCGGCCACGAGCGCGTCCGCGGCGGGCGCTGGATCGGCGCCGCGATCGCGCTGCTCGGCATCGCGGTCTTTGAGGGGGCGTTTGCCGGGCGCGCAACCTTTCGGATCGGCGACGTGCTCACGTTGATCTCGTCGATCGCGTTCGCCGTCTATAACGTCGCGACGGCGCGGCTGATCGGACGCTATCCGCCGGTAACGCTGGTGGCGGTGACGATGACGGTTGGAACCGCGATGATTCTGATCGGCGGCCTCCCGGAAC
This sequence comes from Vulcanimicrobiota bacterium, assembly GCA_027459845.1. Taxonomy (GTDB): domain Bacteria; phylum Vulcanimicrobiota; class Vulcanimicrobiia; order Vulcanimicrobiales; family Vulcanimicrobiaceae; genus DAIDGS01. Next base: position 7,591 of record DAIDGS010000046.1, read on the forward strand.
TCTTCCACACCGATCTCGGCGCACTCGGCTGGCGGGTATGGGGTCCGTTCGTCTATGCGGTGATCTTCCCGATCGTGCTGACGTGGCCGGTCTGGAACTACGGGATCAGTCGCATCGGTGCGGCGCGCGTCGCGATTTTCGGCTTTCTCGTCCCGATCGTCGCCGGCGTGGCGAGCATTCCGATCCTGCACGAGCGCTACGCGGTGCATCAGTTGGTCGGCGCGGCGATCTGCATCGTCGGCATGATCATGGCCAGCCTGCTGGGGCGCTTCTCGGCGCCGGCAACGTGGTCCGAGCGGACGCTCCCCTTCGAGCGCTGAGGGTCGCGCTAGCGCGCGAGCAGCTTCATCGCGGCGCTGCGAAACTCGTCGGAGGCGATGCGCCGCGCGAACTCGTCGGTCTCCGCCGCCATCACCGCGGCGATCGCATCGGCCCAGGGCGCGCGCAGCAAACGCTTGGTCTGACGCACCGCTTCGCAGGGGAGCTCGGCGAGACGAGCAGCCAGCGTGACGGCAGTCGCATCGGTGGCGTCATCGGCCACCACCTCGCCGACCAAGCCCATCGCGAGCGCCTGCGCGGCATCGAAGAAGTCGCCGAGCAGCAGCAGCTTCGCGGCCCGGGCGCGGCCCACGACGAAGGGCAACAGCATCGTCGAGGCGGCCTCGGGCACCAATCCAAGCGGCGTGAACGGTAAGCGAAACCGCGCCGTATCCGCGGCGACGACTAGGTCGCAGTGCAACAGCAGCGTCGTCCCGATGCCGACCGCAACGCCGCGGACGGCTGCGACGACCGGCTTTTCGAAGGTGCTCAGGCGCTGGAGAAAACGCACCACCGGCAACTCGCCGAACGGCGTTCCGCCCATCGACGCCATCATGAAGTCTTGGAGATCGTTACCGGCGGTGAAGTCGGGACCGCCGGCGATCAGCACGGCGCGAACTTCGTCGTCGCGCGCGTAGCGATCCAGCGCGTCGGCCATCGCCGCGTACATGCCGGTGGTGAGGGCGTTCTTCTTGCCGGGACGCTCGATCTGGATGCGGCCAACGCCGGCTCCGCTCGAAAGCTGGATATCATCGGGCACGAGAGGGTTGTGTGGCGGGGTCGCGCCCGAAACCTGCCGTGAGCCGAGAACCGTTAACGCATCAACATGCAATAGCCAAATGGTAAAGATTCGGAAAAATCGATTGAAGAGTGGCCCATAGCGGTGGGATGATGCGGCACACGGGTGCTTGCTCGCGGAGGTATTTCCCACCATGAGGCTACGTCTGCCGACCCTTTCCCACCGTTTCGCCCGGATGGCGAGCGCGCTGTTCGCCGGGGCGGCCATTCTCGGGGTCAGCGCCTGCGGAACCGGGCCGACCGGCTCCGGTGCACCCGGCACGGCCGCGATTCCCGCCCTGGCCGCGCCGGCCTCGGCCGCGCTGCCGGCGCGGGCCGCCCAGGCGGCCAAGGCTGCCGGCACCGGGGTCGCCGCCCTGACCATCGCCGTCGCCCGCAAGGGCGCCGCAAACCACGCCGCGCCGGCCGGAACCAAAGCCGTCGCGGTGACCGCCTCGCTGGGCGGAAAGCAACTGCGCCGCGGGCTCTTCCCGATCGGCGCAACCCGTGCGTACTGTCATGCCGGCAGCGGCGGGGTGGCATTCACGTGCCGGCTGATGCTGCGGGTTCGCGCCGGTAACGACCAGTTTGCGCTGACAGCCTTGGCCCGACCCAACCCGCGCGCGCACGTGCTTGCGACCGGCGCGGCCAGCCATACGATCGTCGCCGGGACAGTCGCGACCGTGAGCGTGCCGATGACGCAAACGCCGACCGCATCGCCCACGCCGAGCGCCGAGCCGAGCGGATCGCCCGAGCCGACCGCCGAGCCGAGTGGATCGCCCGAGCCGACCGCCAGCCCCGCGCCGACCGCGACGCCCACCTCGCCGCCCGACACCGGCGGCATGACGGTGCAGCCTGCCGGCGTCTCCGTCTGCCCGAGTTCGGGCGCCGACGCCTGCACGAACTCCGAGGCGCGCGTTGCGGTGAGCGAATCGGGTACCGCCACGATCGCGCTCTCGAGCGGTTGTGCGGCCAGCGTCGCAACCGTCGCGCGCTACGCATCGACGGCGTCGGGCGCGATCTACACCATCACCGGCGGATCGTCGCCGGGCAGTTGCTCGGTCCGCTTCAGCAACGGCAGCGGACACGCTACGTTGGCAATCACCGTCACCGCGGGTGGAATCGGGATCAACGCGGTTCCCCCGCATCACTCGAAGTAACCAGGGAGGCACGATCATGAAGAGTTACACTCGGGCGCTCGGCGCCATACTCTGCGCGGCGCTGGTGAGCGCGTGCTCGTCAACCGGCGGCAGCTCCATCGCAGGTGCGTCGTCACACGGCGTGCTTCCCGTTGCGCACCGGTTTGCGACCGGTCAACTGAAGGCGCGCTTTCACATCCCGGCTCCCAAGAAGCACGGTAAGATACTCTCGCCGCACTGGCTTCCGGCGTCGGCAACCGAGATCGACTTCACCCTACTCGCGGTCAACGGTAGCTCCGACAACATCGGCTGGTGCGACGTCGGTCAGGGTTCGAACTGCTACAACTTCACGATCTACACCACCGGAAGCAACGCCGGCGGGTGTACCAGCGACGGCAACGGCGGACTGACGTGCAGCATCAGCGAGCCGGCGCCGGCCGCCGCCGACACCTATCAGATCCAGGCGCAGTACTGCGGCGGCAAAACCAATGCCGACGGGAGTTGCGCCGCGCCGAACGGCCTCGCGCTGCTCTCGCAAGCGAACTCGACCGTGAACGTGCCGCTCAACGGTACGGCCAACGGCAACTTCACGCTCGATCCGGTGGTGGCATCGCTGCAGTGGAACGCCAGCGACATCGGCGTGGGGAGCGGCCAGCCGTTCGCGACCGGCACCCTGCCGGGGCATCCGCTCGTGCAGATCCAGGCGCTCGATCAGTACGGCGACGTGATCGTCGGATCGACGACCGCGCCGGGCGGCAACTACAACACCGCGCTGTACCTGCAGTCCGACGGCAGCGTCGACAACATCTATTGGAACTGCACCGATCCGTCGGTTCAGTTCGAAACCGGCGGTGGACCGTTCTCGGACCTCGGCGGGTTCACGCCGCTCAGTCAGGAGATCTTGGCCAACGGCTACGATCCGGGTTCGTACGACGGCCGCCATCACGTGAAGCCGGGCGCGCACTACCGTCTGCACCGCGCCGACGGCAGTTACACCGGCTTTAATTCACCCGAAGTCAACCCGTCGCTCGACTACGACGGTGGCAACTGGGGAATGGGGGTCGACGGCAACGGCAATCCGGTACAGGGCGTCGGCAACAACGGCACCGAGATCAACTACGACGGATCGAGTCCGCTCGATCTCTCGACCGAGTTCGACTGTAACGCGTACGACGACGAGGGGAATCAGGCGACCATCGCCGTGACGCTCGGCAACGGCACCGTGACGTGGGGGGCTAACGTCAAGCGGCGGATTCACCGCTAGAACGCCGTGGGCAGCGATCGAGCCTCTGCCGGTTACGCCGGTGGGGGCTCGTTCGCGCGCGCGGGGCGCGGAAGCAAGAGGTTCGCGCGATAGGCGTACTCGGCGGCGTGGCGGTGATCGCCCTCCGCATAGCTCGCCTCGGCGAGCCGTTCGAGCACCGTTGTCATGCGCTGCGCCAGCGCTTCGTGGTGCGCGGCGAACCACGGTTGCGGCGTCTCCTCCTCGAGGAGCCGCCCGGCGTAGGCCTTCTCGGCGGCGCGATAGTGCGCGAGCGCCTCGGTACGATCGCCGCGCGTGTAGGCGGCATCGCCGGCCGTGGCGTGCGCCGTGAAGAGGCCGACGTCGGTCACAACGTTGGAGAGGTCCATGACGACGTTCTTGTCGATCGCCCGAAAGTATCGGTCGACGCGCGCGTAACCGACCGCACCGGCGATCGCTTTGCGGATGTTGCTGCAGGCGGTCCGCAAGCTTTGCGTCGCCAGATCGCGGTTGGCGTTCGGCCAAAATACCGCCGTCAGCTCGTCGCGCGCGGCGGTCGCGCCGTTGCGCAGCAACAGGTACTTCACGATCTGCTGATCGCGCCGGCGCACCCACTCGACGTTGCGTCCTCCGACGGTCACGGCGAAGCGGCCGAGCAGCCGTACCACCATCGGAATCGAGGTTTCGACCGTCGTCGTCGGCACCGCGCGCGACTGTTGAATGGCGCGCAACGGCCGAACGCCGACGCCGTCGTTGACGACGAATAGGCCGCGCGCCTCCAAGCGGCGCAGTGCATCGCCGTCGGTGACGCTCACGCCGTTGATCATGCTGCGGACCAGCGCACGATCGCGATCGTCGGCGCGTTCGGCATCGTCGGTGACGAAATCGAGAAAGATTTCACCATAGGCGGCACGCCAGCGCTCGTAGGCATCGCGCAGGGAGCGCTGATCTTCGGCCGCCGAGCGGATGGCGCCGCTGACGACGATCGCCCAGCCGTCGCTCTCTTCGAGCAGCCGTGCGACGTCGGCGTGGGTGTGCGCGACCCCCCAGGTATCGGCCAGCATGGCGATTTCGTTGTAATCGAAGGCCATGCGGCGTGCATCGCACAGTGCACCGGTACCGCTTGCCATCCAGCGACTGGCTGCAATCGGTTCGCGCGCGCGCGAACCGAATATCAGGGTGACGCCGGCCGGTAGGTTCTCGACCAGACGAATCAGCAGCGCGGCGGTTTCGGTTCCGGCGTTGTCGGCGTCGTCGATCGCCAAGACATAGGGCGTGGTCGCGGCTTGGCGGAGCGCCACGAGCAGTTCCAGGTAGGTGGTCGGCGCTTTGCCGAGACTTAACGCGTCGGCCACCCCGCGCAAGAGCTCGCCGGTGCCGGCCTCACGCGGCAGCGCCAGATAGGCGCCGCGCACGTCGTCCTCGTCGAGGTGCTGCAGGAGCAGGGTGCTCTTGCCGGCGCCGGCCGGAGCAACCAGCGAGCGCACGGCGTGGCCGGCGTGCGTGCGCAGCCACCGATCCAAGCGCGGACGGCGCAGGGTTTTGGGCGCGAGCCTGGGCGAGGTACGCGAGAGGAGCATCGCTAAACGTCAGGCGTCTTACGGTGCGGCCGAGCGGTCACCTGCGATTGGGGGCGACTCGGGAAGAGCCGCCGAAGCACGCGGCTCGGAGCTTGTGGCTTCACGTGCCCATACGTCGATGGAGGAACTCTTGTCTACCCATGGTTTGGTTGTCGACCGCGGCCTCGAAGGTGTGGTGGTCGGCCATACGCAGCTCAGCAACGTCGAGGGACAGATCGGTCGGCTGACCTATCGCGGTTACGACATCGACGAGCTCGCGCCCGAAGCGACCTTTGAAGAAGTCGTCCACCTCCTGCTCTACGGTCGCCTGCCCGATCGCCACGAACTCGACGTGCTCAAGCGCGAGTTGGGTGCCCGGCGGTCGCTGCCCGAGCCGCTCGTGAACGCCATGCAGAGCGTGCCCGAGACGGCCTGGCCGATGGACGTGCTGCGGACGGTCGTGAGCGGGCTGGCGCTCTTCTCACCGGTGAACGCGCACGGCGAGCATCTCTCCGACGTGCACACCGCGATCGAGTTGATCGCCAAGGTTCCTACCATCGTGGCTGCTTGGGATCGCATCCGTCGTGGACTCGCGCCGATCGAGCCGCGCAGCGATCTCTCGCAGGCCGGCAACTTTCTGTACATGCGCTCGGGCAAGCTGCCCAGCGACGTGGAGGAAGATGCGCTCGACACCTATTTCGTGTTGCTGGCCGACCACTCGTACAACGCCTCCACGTTCGCGGCACGCGTCACCGCGTCGACGCGCGCCGATGCCTACGCTGCGGTGACGTCGGCGCTCGCCACGCTGCAGGGCGATCTGCACGGCGGAGCGGCCAACGCCTCGTATCGCACGCTCACCGAGGTGGGTTCGCCGGCCAACGCCGAGCCGTACGTGCGCGCGGTGTTGGCTCGCGGCGATCGCATCATGGGCATGGGACATCGCGAGTACAAAGTGCGCGATCCGCGTGCCCGCCATCTCGAAGCGATGGCCAAGCGCTTGGCCGAACACCTCGGCGACCCGCACAACTACGAGGTCGCGCGCGCCGTCGAAGACGCCAGCCGCAAGGTGCTTCAGGAAAAGAAGCCCGACAACACGATCTACGCGAACGTCGACTTCTACACCGCCGCCGTGCTCGCCGATCTCGGCATCCCGGGCGACGAGTTCACCCCGCTCTTCGCCTGCGGCCGCATCGCGGGTTGGACGGCGCACGTTCTCGAGCAACTCGCCGACAATCGCCTCATTCGCCCGCAGGCGACCTACGAAGGTCCGCCGCCGGGTCCCTACATTCCGATCGAACGCCGCTCGTCCAACGGAGTGCATGCCTGATATGATCGTCATTCCCGCGATCGACCTGCGCGACGGCAAGTGCGTCCGCATGGAGCAGGGCGATCCCAGCAAGACGACCGTCTACGACAACGATCCGGTCGAGCGCGCCAAGAAGTTCGTGGCTGCGGGCGCGACGCGGCTGCACGTGGTCGACCTCGACGCCGCCTTCGGGCACGGCGAAAACCGGGCGACGATCCAGCGCGTCTGCCGTGCGGTCGACGTACCGGTACAGGCCGGCGGCGGCATTCGCACCGTGACGGCGGCGCAGGCGCTGCTCGACGGTGGCGCCAGCCAGATCGTGCTCGCGACGCTGTTGGTCGAAGACGAACGTTTGGCGCGCAACATCATCAGCCAGTTCGGCGAGCGCGTCTATGCGGGCATCGACGCGCGTGGGACGCGCGTCGCGACGCGCGGGTGGGCCGAGCAGACGCCGGTCGACCGCGACGCGCTGGTAAAGCGCGTCGTGGCATGGGGCATCGGGCGCATCGTCTTTACCGAGATCCGTCGCGATGGAATGGGCGAGGGCTTCGACTTGGAGGCGCTCGGTGCGGTCGCGCACGCGGCCGAAGTGCGGGTTACCGCCAACGGCGGCGCGCGCAGCATCGACGACCTGCGCGAGTTGCGTCGCGCGGCACCGGCCAACGTCGACTCGTGCATCGTCGGCAGCGCGCTGTACAAAGGAACGATCGATCTGGGCGAGGCGATCGCCGCGGTCGCTTAACGCCGGCGCGTTGCGCTAGGGAGCTGCGAACTCGTCGACGTAGCGGCGCGGGATTTCCGCGGGAAGGCGCGCGACGATTTCGTAGTTGATGGTGTCGCTCCAGTCGGCCCAGTCGTCGGCCGTGATCGCGACGTCGCCGTCGCGGCCGAGCAGCGTGACGGCAGTCCCCGGATGCGCCTGCGGCGCGGCGCTGAGGTCGACGACGCTGACGTTCATCGCGATGCGCCCGACGATCGGTGCGCGCGCGCCGGAAACCGCGAACGCACCGCGGTTGGAGAGCGCCCGCGGCACGCCGTCGGCGTAGCCGACCGGAACCACCCCGATGCGCATGTCGCGCGGCGCGTGAAAGGTCAAGCCGTACCCGACCGGCGTTCCGGCGGCGATCGATCGCACCACCGCGATCTCCGAGCGGTACGCCAGCGCCGGCTCGAGATCCAGTTCGACCGGCATTCCCAAACGCGTCGCCGCCGACGGCCAAAGCCCGTAGAGCGCGATGCCGAAGCGGCAGAGGTCCAGGCGCGTTGCCGGCCAGAGCAGCGCCGCGGCCGACGCAGCCAGGTGTCGCACCGGCACGACACCGCGCTGCGCGAGCGGCTCGCGCACGCTCGTCAGCGCGCGCTCGAACGCGGCGAGTTGCGCCATCGTGTAGGGCGAGTCGAGTTCTTCGGCCGCGGCCAGGTGCGAGAAGACGCCGACCACGTCGATGGCCGGTCGTTCGAGCAGGTTCGCGACGGCGGCGGGGAGTGCGCCCGGCTCGAAGCCCATGCGGTTGAGACCGGTGTTGATCTTGAGGTGGACGCGCGCGCGGCGTCCGAGTGCCGCGGCGGCCGCGCCGAGATCGCGCGCGAAGCTGCCGGCATCCCACAGCGCGAGTTCGAGATCGGCGGCCACGGCGCGCGATACCTCCGCGGGTTCGACCGGCCCCAGCACCACGATCGGCGTTTCGATGCCGTGCGCGCGCAGGCAGTGCGCTTCCTCGCTCGAGTAGGTGCAGAGCCGGTCGGCCAGCGGTGCCACCGCGCGGGCGACCTCGACCAACCCGTGTCCGTAGGCGTTACTCTTGACGACGAAGGCTGCTTTACTCGGTGCGACGGCGCGCTGGAGCGCGCGCGCGTTGCGGCGGAGCGCGCCGAGCGAGACGTCGATGCGGCCGATCACTGCGAGCGGTCGAGCGCGCGAACGACCGCCGCGACCGGCAGCCCGAAGAAGACGACGTGCGCGAGTAGGGCAGCGACGAAGTCGTTGGGCGTGTGGGGATACTCGAAGTTCCCCGAGACCAGCAGCACGATTTGCATCATGATGTAGACGGCGAGCCCGTAGGCGAGGCCCGAGATCGGCCAGCGCCGGTTCAGCGCGGGCTGGGTCGCCGCCAGGTACGCGTAAGCGAACCCCCAGACCAGGCTCACGGCCAAGTCGATCGCGAGCCCGACCGCGGCGGCGTCGGTGCCGGCCGCGGCGCCCTTGCCGAGCGCGGTCGCGGCGACTCCGCTCCAGAACGCCGCCATGCTGCCGTGGCTTGGGAGCACCAGCGCGAGCCAGATGGCGGCGTCGTGCAGCACGGCGCCGGCCAAGCCGGCAAGCAGCCCCTGGAGGGCGACGCGCCCCCAGGCGATCGATCGAGCGTTGGTCGCCATGGGGCGGCTCTTCACCCGCTCCCGGCCGGACGCCTGGAAATCGGGTCGCGCGCAACCTTGCAGTCTCGCGCAGGGTCTGCTAAGATGGCACGGCTGGCGCTCTTGCGCTGAGAGTGCTAAACCCGCAGGTTTTTAGAACCCAAAGCTGTTGGAGGACCCCGTGAATCTCAAGCCTTTGTTCGACAACGTGGTTGTCGAACACGTCGAACAGCAAGACAAGAGCACGGGCGGCGTGTTTTTGCCCGATACCGCCAAGGAGAAGCCCCAGGAGGGCGTGATCCGGGCGATCGGCAGCGGCCGCGTGCTCGACAACGGTACCAAGCTCGGCATGAACGTGAAAGTCGGCGATCGCGTGCTGTACCGGAAGTATTCGGGAAGCGAAGTCAAGGTCGACGGCACCGAGTACCTCATCATTCCCGAAAAAGACGTCCTGGCCATCGTCGACAAAGTCCCGGCCGGCGTATAAGGAGCATTTGAAAGAATCATGGCTGCAAAGCAAATCGTATTCGACGAGACCGCGCGACGCGCGCTCGAACGCGGCGCGAACCTTCTCGCCGATGCCGTCAAAGTGACGCTCGGGCCAAAAGGCCGCAACGTCGTTCTCGACAAGAAGTTCGGATCGCCCACCATTACCAACGACGGCGTGACGATTGCGAAGGAAATCGAGCTGCCCGACGTGTTCGAGAACATGGGCGCCCAGCTCGTCAAAGAAGTTGCCTCGAAGACCAACGACATCGCCGGCGACGGCACCACCACCGCGACGGTGCTCGCGCAGGCGATCATCCGCGAAGGCTTGCGCAACGTGACCGCCGGCAGCAACCCGCTGCTCATCAAGCGCGGCATCGAGAAGGCCGTCGAAATCGCGGTCAAGGAGATGGAGTCGTTCAAGAAAGACGTCGACACCAAAGAGAAGATCGCGCAGGTCGCGAGCATCTCGGCCAACGACAGCGAGATCGGCAATCTGATCGCGGAAGCGATGGAGAAGGTCGGTAAGGACGGCGTCATTACGGTCGAGGAGTCCAAGACGCTCAAGACCGAAGTCGAGACCAAAGACGGCATGCAGTTCGACAAGGGCTACATCTCGCCGTATATGTCGACCGACTCCGAGCGCATGGAATCCGTGCTCGACAATCCGTTCATCCTGGTGACCGAGCGTAAGATCTCGGCCATCGCCGACATCCTGCCGCTGCTCGAGAAGGTCGTGCAGGTGCAGAAGCCGCTGCTGATCATCGCCGAAGACGTCGAAGGCGAAGCCCTGGCGACGCTCGTGGTGAACAAGCTGCGCGGAACGTTTACCAGCGTGGCGGTCAAGGCGCCGGGCTTCGGCGATCGCCGCAAGGAGATGCTCAAGGACATCGCGACCCTGACGGGTGCGACGGTGATCTCGGAAGAGCTCGGGCTCAAGCTCGACAAGGTGACGCCGGATCAGCTCGGTCAAGCCAAGCGCGTGACCGTGACCAAGGACGAGACGACCATCGTCGACGGCGGCGGCAAGCAGGACGCCATCAAAGGCCGCATCGAGATGATCAAGAAGCAGATCGAGGAGACCGACTCGGACTTCGATCGCGAGAAGCTGCAAGAGCGTCTGGCCAAGCTCTCGGGCGGCGTCGCCGTGATCCAGGTGGGTGCCGCGACCGAAACCGAGCTCAAAGAGAAGAAACACCGCATCGAGGATGCCCTCAGCGCGACCCGCGCGGCCGTGCAGGAAGGTATGATCCCGGGCGGCGGCAGCTCGCTGGTGCACGCGATCAAGGCGATCGCCAAGTACGAGCCGCCGAAAACCAACGGTCACGCCGCGACCTGGGCCGACGAGAAGATCGGCATCGACATCATCCGCAAGGCGCTCGAAGAGCCGCTGCGTCAGATCGCTGAGAACGCGGGCTACGAAGGCTCGGTCGAGGTCAACAACGTCAAGGCGAAGACCGCTCCGCACGGCTTCGACGCGATGACGGGCGAGATCGTCGACATGTTCAAGGCCGGCATCGTGGAGCCGTTCAAGGTGACGCGCTCGGCGCTGCAAAACGCGGCCTCGATCGGCGCGCTGATCCTGACCACGGAGACGCTGATCGCCGACAAGCCCGAGCCGAAGAAGGAGCCGGTCGGCATGCCCGGCGGCGGCATGGGCGGCTACGGCGACATGATGTAATCTCGCCTTCGCGAGATCGTATCCAACGAGGACTCGGCGTTCGCGCCGGGTCCTCGTTTGCTCTAAGCGGCGGCCGGCCGAGCGGCGTCGGCCGCGCCCGGGCTTTACGGCAGCGCCCGGGAACCCGGCTCGGCAGTGGATAAAACCTGGTCTATGTCCCAGCGCGCCGTCAACGACTTCACGATCCGGGTTGCGACGGTCAACGGCTCCGGCAGTCAATCCTCGAACCTGGTCCTGACCAACGCGATCTACCGTCTCGGCATCCCGGTCGCGCCGAAGAACGTCTTTCCGTCGAACATCGAGGGGCTGCCGACCTGGTTCGACGTCCGCGTCACGCGCCACGGCTACCGATGCCGCACCCGCGACATCGACGTGCTGATCGCGCTCAACGCGACCACCTGGGTCAGCGACGTGGCCGAAGTCCGGCCCGGCGGCATCGTGTTGCACGAAGCCGCCTATCCGGTCGCCGGTGCGACGCAGCGCGCCGACCTCACCTACTATGCGGTTCCCTTCGCCGAGCTCGCCAAGGCGCACTTCGCCGACAAGGGCGACCTGCGCAAGTATCTGCTGAACATGATCTACGTGGGTGCGATCGCCCACCTGCTCGGCATCCCCGAAGCCGCGATCGAGGAGAGCCTGCGCGGGCAGTTCAAAAAGAAGACCGCCGCCATCGAGACCAACATGCACGCCGTGCGCGTCGGGCTCGCGTACGCCCGCGAGCATCTGAGCGCCTCCGATGCGTTCGTACTGGAGCCGATGTCGGGCAAGACCGAAGGACAACTCTTCTTCGACGGCAACAAGGCCGCCGCGCTCGGCTGCATCATGGGCGGCTGCACGGTGGCCGCATGGTATCCGATCACGCCGTCGTCGTCGCTGTGCGAGTCGTTCATCCAGTACGCCGATCGTTACCGGGTCGATCCGGCCACCGGCGCGCGCAACGTCGCGGTCATTCAAGCCGAAGACGAACTGGCCGCCGCCGGCATGGTCTTCGGCGCCGGCTGGGCGGGTGCGCGCGCGATGACCTCGACGTCGGGACCCGGCATCTCGCTGATGGCCGAGTACGTCGGCTTCGGCTACTTCGCCGAGATTCCGGGCGTCATCTTCGACGTGCAGCGCGCCGGGCCGTCGACCGGCTTGCCGACGCGCACGATGCAGGGTGACGTCGCCTTTGCGTACACGCTCTCGCACGGTGATACCAAGCACGTGGTGCTGCTCCCGGCCACGGTGGAAGAGGCGTACCAGTTTTCGATGGATGCGTTCGATCTCGCCGATCGCTTGCAGACGCCGATCTTCGTGCTCTCCGATCTCGATCTCGGCATGAACTCTTGGCTGACCGATCCGCTGCCGTATCCCGAGAAGCGCTTCGATCGCGGAAAAGTGCTGGACGCCGACGACCTCAACAAGATCGGATCCTGGGGTCGCTATCGCGACGTCGACAGCGACGGCATCACCTATCGCACGACCCCTGGAACTCCGCACGCGGAGGCAGGGTACTTCACGCGCGGTACCGGGCACGACGAGGAAGCGCGCTATTCGGAGAATCCCGTAGTGTGGACGCGAACCCTCGATCGTCTGGTGCGCAAGCACGACACCGCGCGTACCCTCGTACCACAGCCCGTCGTCGACGACGAGAAGCGTAAGGTCGCAATCGTCGCGTACGGCACTACCCACCATGCCGTCATCGAAGCGCGCGATCGGCTGCGCGAAGAGGGGTTGGAGGTCGATTACCTGCGGGTTCGCGCGCTGCCGCTGGCACCCGACGTCGCGACGTTCATCCAGCGACACGAGCGGGTGTACGTTGTCGAGCAGAACCGCGACGGACAACTCTATGGAATCATGCGTATGGAACTGCCCACCCACCTGATCGCGCGGCTACGCTCGGTGCGCCACTACAACGGCGTACCGATCGACGCGCACGCCATCGTCGAGCCGCTTCTGGCGCAGGAGCGGCAACCGGCCGTCATCGCGGAGTAACGCTATGAGCGTCACGTTGAATCTCGCCGGCCTCACGCGCGAGGTCTACAAGGGCCTACCGACGACGCTGTGCGCGGGCTGCGGCCACAACTCGATTACCAATCACCTCATCAAGGCGCTCTTCGAGTACGGCGTTCCGCCGCACCGCCTGGCCAAGATGAGCGGGATCGGCTGTTCGTCCAAGACGCCGACCTACTTCGTCGGCCAGGCGCATGGCTTCAACAGTCTGCACGGCCGG
>DAIDGS010000047.1 GCA_027459845.1 Vulcanimicrobiota bacterium
ATGAGCGACGCGGAGTTGCGCCGGCTTCTGCGCACACTCGACGCGGATGCCGCGGCGAGCGCGCCGGCCCCGACTGGTCCGGCGTCCGCGGTGCGGCAGGTGCGCAGCGCGATCGCCGCCTACGACGCGGCTGCCGCTGAATCGGCCCTGGCGGACGCGGCACTCCTGTTGGACGGCGAGCGCTTCGCGCTCGAGGTGCTGGTACCGCTGCTCGGTGCGGTTGGCGCGGACTGGGAAGCGGGCGCACTCTCGATCGCGCAGGAACATCTCGTCTCGACGCTCGTGCGCAACGTCTTGGGAAGCCTCGCACGCGCGGCGGGGGCACGCCGGTCGACGATCGGCGTCAAAGCGCGGCCGATGCTGTTCGCGACGCCGAGCGGCGAGCGCCACGAGTTCGGGGTCGCCATCGCCGCGGCGCTGGCGGCCATGAAGGGTGTCCCGGCGATCTTGCTCGGCGCCGACGTTCCATGCGATGAGATCGTGACCAGTGCGCGGCGCTTCCGGCCCGGCGCCGTCGTGATCGGAACGTTGCGCTCGCCGGCGGTCGCGGCGGTGGACGCGTACCTCACCGCGCTGGATCGCGAGCTCCCGCGTGCGATCGAGCTATGGGTCGGCGGGTCGCAGGTCGCGGCCAAACCGCTCGGGCGGTGGTCGAAACGCGTGCGCTGGATCGCGTCGCTGACGACGTTCGCCGAGCTGCTCGCGTGAAACGCTGGCTACTGGTGTTGCCGGTCGTCGCGATCGTGTGGTTCGCGGTCGGATACCTGAGCGCGGGCAGCGCCTGCGCGCACGACCCACGCTTCGTCTGCTCGCCGCGCGAAGCGCGACCGGTTCGCATCGCAGATCCCACCAAGTCGTGGGCGTTCTACGGGCACTTGCGGGCCGGCGAGTACGACGCGTTCGTGTTTACCGTGGCCGCCCCAAGTGCGATTCCGTGGAGCCTGCTGGTGGATCGCCGCGACGCACGCAATCCCGGTCGCCCGCACGCGGTACTCACCCGTCACGGTCGCATCGTCGCGCGGCTCGCCTTCGCCCACCCGACCAGCTTCTACGAGCCGTTCTCGCGGGAGCACTATCTCACCACGCGCCCGGCAATGCTCCATCTGGCGCCCGGCCGCTATCGCATCACCGTGACGATTCCGCAGGCTGCAACTACGCAGCGTTACGTGCTGGCAATCGGTGCCCAAGAACGCTTTGGAATCGGTGAAATCCCCTACGTGTTCGGTGCGATCCATCGCATCCGCGCGCTTCGGTACTGACGTCGTGCGCAGTATCGTCTGGCTACGGCGCGACCTGCGCCTCGACGACAACGTCGCACTCTTCAAAGCCGCGTGCGCCAGCGAAGAGGTCTGCCTGGCGTTCGTGGTGGATCCTGCGCTCCTGCGCTCGCAGCGCATCGGCGCGCCTCTGGCGATCGCATTCTTCTCGGCGCTTGCCGCGCTCCGCGAGCGGCTGCGCGCGCTCGGAAGCGATCTCGCGATTTTGGAAGACGAGCTGCCGGAACGTGCGCTCGCCGCGCTCGCCGAACGCATCGGTGCACGGGCCGTCTTTTTTAACCTCGACTACGATCCCAGCGCCGTGCAGCGCGACGCGCGCGCGACCGAGGCGCTGCGAGCGGAGAATCTGCACGTCAGTGCGTTCGTCGATCACGTGGTCTTTGCCGCCGAGGAGATCGATCAGAACGACGGTCGCCCGTATCGCGTCTTTACGCCGTACAAGCGACGTTGGCTCGATCGCTATCGCTTTGCTCCCCGGCTGCCGGTGGCGTCGGAGCGCGCCGTGCGCCGCAAGTTGCTTCGCAGCGAGGCGATCGGCGGGAGCCGCGCCGTGCCGCAGGCGCGCGAGTTCGGCTTTGCCGACAATCCACGTTTCCCACGCCTCTCGGAGCGGCGCGCACTCCAAATCCTGACCGACTTTACCGCCGAGGGCGGTGGGATCGCGCGCTACGGTGAGACGCGCGATCTTCCGGCGGCCGATGCCACCTCCCGGCTTTCGCCGCACCTCCGGGCCGGGACGATCGGCATCCGTACCTGCGTCGCGCGCGCCTTTTGCCGCCTCGGCGACCCGGCAAGCGGCGTTCGTCGCAATGCCGAGGTGTGGCTCTCGGAGTTGATCTGGCGCGAGTTCTACCAGATGGTGCTGCGGCGCTTTCCGCACGTCACCGACGGCCCGTTCGTCGCGGCGGCTGCCGACATCGCGTGGCGCGACGCGCCGGAAGATTTTGCGGCCTGGAGTGCCGGACGCACCGGTTACCCGATCGTGGATGCCGCGATGCGGCAGCTGACCACCTCGGGGTGGATGCACAACCGGCTCCGCATGATCGCAGCGTCGTTTCTTACCAAGGATCTCTTGATCGACTGGCGCTCGGGCGAGCGCTTCTTCGAGCGCTGGCTTTGCGATGCCGATCTTGCCGCCAACAACGGAGGCTGGCAGTGGGCGGCCTCCACCGGGACCGACGCGGTCCCGTACTTCCGCGTGTTCAATCCGATTACGCAAGGCGAGCGCTTCGATCCGCACGGGCGCTTCGTTCGTGCGATGCTCCCGGAGCTCGACCGCGTGCCGGACCGGTTCGTTCATGCGCCCTGGACGATGCCGCCCGACGTTGCGCACAGCTGCGGCGTGCGGGTGGGTACCGATTATCCGCTACCGATCGTCGATCATCAACTCGCGCGCCTGCGCGCGATCGGCGCGTACGCGCCCGTGCTCGGTCGTGCCACGCACGGGTCGCGCTAGCTGGGGTCGAAGCGTAGCGCCAGTCCGTCGATGCAGTAGCGCAGGAACGTCGGCGCGGGGCCGTCGTGAAAGCGGTGTCCGAGATGTCCGCCGCAGCGCCGGCAGTGGACTTCGGTACGCCGCTCGACGAGCGCGTAGTCGGCCTGCATGAGAATCGCATCGGGAAGCACGTTCCAAAACGACGGCCAGCCGTCGCCGCTGTCGTACTTGGTCTTGGAGGAGAAGAGCGCTAGAGTGCAGCCGGCGCAGCGATACAGGCCGGCGCGGGTCTCGCCGATCAGCGGGCTCGAAAACGCCGGTTCGGTGCCGCCCTGGCGTAGAATCCAGTAGCGCTGCGGTCCAAGGAGCGCGCGCCACTGCGCGTCGCTATGCGTGACCGCATAGTGTGTTGCCGCGATGCTCGGGCGGCCGCACGCCGCAGCCAGCGCGACGACGCCGCCGCCCGCGAGAAAGCCGGCGCGTTTCATCGAATCACCGGCGTGATGTGGCACGCCGCGCCGCCGTTCTTTTCGAAGTAACGCTGGTGGTACTCTTCGGCCGGCCAGAAACGCGGGGCATCGACGATTTGCGTGACGATCGGACGTGCCAATCGTTGCTGCTCGGCATCGCGCGAAGCGATCGCGGCCTCGCGTTGCGCGGCCGAGTGCGTGAAGATCGCCGAGCGATATTGGTCGCCGACGTCGGGGCCTTGCCGATTTAACTGGGTCGGATCGTGAATCTGCCAGAACGCGTCCAGCAACGCTTCGTAGCTGACGGCGGCTGGATCGAACGTGATCTCGACGGCCTCCGCATGGCCGGTCGTGTGCCCGCAAACGGCACGGTAATCCGGGTGCTCGGTGTGGCCGCCGGTATAGCCTGAGATCGCGTTCAGAACGCCCGGTAGCTGGCGGAAGGCGGCTTCGACGCCCCAAAAGCAGCCGGCGGCGAAGGTGGCTTTTTCGGTACTCATACGCCTTTAGAACGCCGCTGCGTCGTGGGCGGATGCGTGGCCGGCAGCGCGATGTGCGCCAGGGCGGCCAGGATGCGCGCGCGCGCCCGATCGAGCGCGTGGTCGGCGTCGGGTGCGGTATCCATCCAGTCGTTGATCATCAGCGCAAACGCCAGGGTTCCGCGTGTGCCCTCCAGATAGCCGGCCAGCAGCGGCGCGTGATTGAGCGTTCCGGTTTTGGCGATCACCCGCCCGCGCAACGGGCCGTGCGCGAAGGTGTCGGCGAGCGTCCCGCGCACGCCCGCGACCGGAAGCGCGTCGAGTACGATCGAGCGATACGGCGCGTGCCAGTCGGCCTCGAGGATGGCGACCAACGCGCGCGGGGTGACGCGATCGTATTCCGAGAGTCCGGAGCCGTCGACGATCGTGAGGGTTGCCGGGTCGACGCCGATCGAGCGCAGCCAGCGCCGTTCGACGGCGATGCCGCGCGCACGTGTGCTGGTCGCGGGAAGCGCTGCGTCGACGCCGAGTTCCTGCAGGAGCAACTCGCCGACGAGATTGTCGCTCGGCAACCAAAACGGCGCGAGCAACGTCGCCAGCGGTGCCGACCGATGCAACCAAATGGTGCGTGCGCCCGGCGGCGTGGTGCCGTCGGAACGTTGGGTTACCGCAACGCCGTCGTGCCCCAGCGCGGCCGCGAAGCGGTCGAGCGCGTAGGCCGGCGGATCGGGAAGCGCCGGCTCGAAATCATCGGAAGTCTTCGCGCAGATCGGATAGCTTCCGACGATCGCGATGGTCGCAGGTTCGTCCCACGGACGCGCGATGTCGGTCGTGTCGCGCGATCCGCAGGGTCCGGTGACCGCGCGATCGTCGACGGCGAATGCGCTGCTGGTCGGATCGACCAGCACGCGCACCGGCGCGCCGATCGCCGGGCCGGGCGCGATGCGGACGTGCGCGACGTTTTCGTCGAACGAGAGTGCGCTCGGCACTGCGGCGTAGCCGTACGGGATGTCGTCGATCGACCAGCCGGGCGGGTAGCGGCCGTCCTGGTAACGCGTCGCGTCGCCCACCAGCGCAACGCTGCGCAACCCGGTTGCGGCGACGGCGTCCGCCGCGGCAGCGAGATCGGCGTCGTCCAGGTGCGCGTCGCCGCCGCCGCGCAGGTAGAGCGTCGAACCGTCGCGCGCGACCTCGGTGTCGAAGGTGTACGCGGGTCCGAGCGTCGCCAGCGCGGCCGAACCCACGATCAGCTTGAAGGTCGAGGCGGGGACGAAGTCGTCGTCGGGATTGCGTGCGTAGCGGATTCGGTCGTCGGCGAGATTCACCGCCAGAATGCCCACGTGTGCGCCGCGCAGCGTGGGCGCGGCGAGCGCGCATTCGATGCGCGCGTTGAGCGAGGCGGCCAGGAGCAGCGAGGCGAGCGTTGCGAACTCCCTACGCGCAGCGCCGCCCGAGCCGGCCGACCCAGGCGTAGAGGCCGTAGGCGAGCCCGGCAAAGGCGAGCCCGCCCAGTACGTTGGCGGGGACCGCGAACCACGATCCGACGACTGCCAGCGGCGACGCTTTGTCGGTGGCGACGATGATCCCGGCGAGCGCGACCCCGAAGAGGCTCTCGCCGACGATCAGCCCGCACGCGAGCAGCACGCCCATGCGCTTGGTCGCCTCCGGATTTGCCTGCTGCGCGGCCCAGCGATTGTAAAACCAGCCGGCGAACGCGCCGACTACCGCAAGGACGGTCGTGGCGGCGGGCAGGTAGACGCCCAGGCCGACGGCCAGCGGCGGCAGCTTGAGCTTGCGCGTGCGCAGGATCTCGTCGGCGACGATGACGACCGCGCCGATCAGTGCGCCGATGCCGATGAGGTTCCACGGGACGTTGCCGCCGATAACGCCCTGTGCGAGCTGCGAGATCAAGGTCGCCTGCGGCGCGGGAAGCGGCTGCGAGCCGGCCGGCGCGTGCGCGTGCGCGCCGGGAAATCCATACGCACCGTTGAGCAAGTCGAGCACCGGCGGAATCACCAGTGCGCCGGCAACCACGCCGACGATCAAGGCGACCTGCTGGCGCCACGGCGTCGCGTCGACCAACTGTCCGGTCTTGAGGTCCTGCAGGTTGTCGTTGGCGATCGTCGCGACGTTGAGCACGATCGCGGTCACGAAGAGCGCGAACGCGATCATGGTTTGCGTCGCGCTGTTCCCGGATGCACGCGCAATCAGCAGCACCAGCAGCGAGATTCCCAGCACCGCGAGGATGGCAAGTCCGGAGACCGGGCTGTTCGACGATCCGATCAATCCGGCCATGTATCCGCAGACGGCCGCTACGAAAAAGCCGATCACGACCACGTAGACCACCGAGACGACCGTGAGCGGAACCGTCCAGGCCGCCAGTGCCGAACCTTGGCCGTGGAGAAAGTTGAGCAGCAGGACGATCATCGGCACGATGCACGCGCCGGTGATCCCGACGACGACGCCGATCGGCAGATCGCGCTCGGTACGCGGCACCGCACCGGCACCGACGCGGGCGGCGTCGCGGGCCGCCGCGATCGTCGAGCGCAAACCGTTCCACACGGGCGCCGCCAAACGCAGCAGCGTCCAGATCGCGGCCGCGCCGATCGTTCCCGCGCCGATGAAGCGCACTTGCGTCGCCCAAACGGCAACGGCGACGTCGGCCGGCGTGCCGGCTGCGGGGTGCATGGCGGTCAGTAGCGGCACCAGCACTCCCCACGAGAGGAGCAAGCCGACCAGGATTGCACTTCCCACCGCGATGCCGATCAGATGACCGGCGCCGAGCAGCGCGAACGAGAGCCCGATGCCGATTCCGGTCGAGGCGTTACCGGCGCGAAAGTAGGCGTCGATTTCGCTGGTAAAGAGCCGCATCGCGGCGACGACTTGAAACGCCGCCGAGGCGATCGCACCGACCACGACGGCGAGCAGCCCGGCTGCGCCTTCGGCCGCCCCTTCGCGCGACCCGGTGCCAACGCGCAGCACCTCGGCTGCGGCAACCCCTTCGGGGTACGGCAGATCGGACTGCGTGACCAGCGCGCGCCGCAGCGGAATGGTGTACATGACGCCCAGGATGCCGCCGACCACGCAGATCCAGAACGACTCCCAAAAAGGAAAGCCGTTCCACCAGCCGATCATGATGAGCCCCGGCAGCACGAAGATAATCGACGAGAGCGTGCCGGCGGCCGACGCGACGGTCTGCACGATGTTGTTTTCGTAGATGGTCGCGCCCTTGAACCAGCGTAAGATCGCCATCGAGATGACGGCTGCGGGAATCGACGAGGCAAACGTCAAGCCGACTTTCAGGCCGAGGTAGACGTTGGCGGCCGTGAAGACGAGCGTGATCGCGAAGCCCAAAATCAGGCCGCGGAGGGTCAGTTCGACGCGACGATCCGAGCCGCTGGAAGAAGGAGAGCTCGTCATTGCGCGGTTCTTGTGCTAGGCGGTCGCCGAGGCCTTCAGCGGTGCTGCGACGACGGTGCCGGCGCGCGGAACTGCGCCATGAAGGCGTCGATCTCGCCGGCGGCAACGCCGGCGGCCATCAGGCGAACGGCGAGCTGATCGGCTTGGGCCGGAGGCGTGACGAACATGAATGGGGCGGCGTCGCCGGCGGCGCGCACCGAGCACCATTCGGCCGCCGCCGGCACCACCGCGGTTTGGTATTTGGCGAGCGTCGTGGTGACGCCGCCGCAGGCAACGTCCATCGGAGCGTCGAGCGTCATCAGGATCAACGGCCGGCCGTTGGTGGCGAGCGATGCCGGCTCGGCGGTGGCGACGATGCGCTCCACCGTGAAGCGCGGATCGGCGATCAGCGCGGTGCGTTCGAGGTTCTCGTAACGGTACGCGACCTGCGCGAGCGTCGCCGGACCGCCGGCCGCATACTCGAGCACGTCGGCGGCCTTTTGGACGCTGAGTTCGCGCGGCTTGCCGTCGAGCCCGACGCGATTCCAGTCGAACATGCGATAGGTAAGGTCGCTCGCCTGTTGGGTTTCGAAGACCGTAACGCCCGGGCCGATCGCATGCACCAGTCCGGCCGGAACGTAGACCGTGTCGCCGGCCTTCACCGGAACCTTGCGGAGAATCTCCGCGAGCGTACCGTCGGCAACGCGGCGTTCGTACTCGGCGCGCGAGGTGTCGCGCACCCATCCGACGACCAGTTCGGCGCCGGGCTCGGCGGCCATGACGTACCAACATTCGGTTTTGCCGTTTGCCTGGTGCTCGACGCGCTGCGCGTACGCATCGTCGGGATGCACCTGAACCGAGAGCCAATCGTGCGCGGTGATGATCTTGGTCAGGATCGGAAAGATCGCTGTGGCATCGAGATCGCCGAGAAACTGCGCCGTGAGCTTCGTGCGTAGTTGCGCGAGCGAGGCGCCGGCCAGCGATCCATCGCGGACCGTGTCGGCATCCCAGCATTCCCAGGATTCGCCGAGCTTGGCATTCGGATCGCCCTGCTTCCCGTACAGGTCGACCAACTCGGTTCCGCCCCATACCGCCTGCGTGAGCTTGGGGTTCACGGGCCAAGGATACAGATCGGGATCGCTCATGCAACGCTCCTAGGAAAGAAGGCGAGCGCGACGCAGTCCGCGCGCCGAGTTGCCGACGTAGATCGCTTTCGCTCGTCGTAGGTCGCCTGCGGCGATGGGACGTTCGATCGCTCCTTCCGTTACGAGGCGGGCGCGCAAAATCCCCGGCAAGAGGCCGCATCGTAGCGGCGGCGTTACGAGACGTCCGTCGAGCAGGGCGAACAGGTTGCTGCGCCAGCCTTCGGTCACCTCGTCGCGCTCGTTGCGGAGCAGTGCGTCGAAGCAGCCGAGCCGCTCCGCCTCGCGCCGGGCGCGGTCGTGTGCCGGCCGCCAGGTGGTCTTGTGGCGCAGGTACGGATCGTCGCTTCGAACGTAGGCGTCAGAGAGCGCGAGCGTCACGTCGCCGGGCGCGAGTTCGTCGTCCTCGATAGTGGTGGCTAGGGTTCCGTCACCGTTCAGGCGCAGACGCACGAGACCGCGCTGCTGCCGCGATACCTTCGCCATGCGTTCGAGCTCGGAGGCATCGTAGACGATGCCGAACGCTACGGCGCTGCGCGCCAGCCGCGCCCGGTGCGCATCGACGGTCGGGTCGTCGGCGTCGGCGGCGAACGCTTCGAGGATTGCGAAACCGTCGTCGCGCAGAAACGCCGCCTTGAGCGCGATCTCGGCGCGCTCGTCCGGCGCGGTGGAGTCGGCGACGATCGCACCGCCCGCGTCGAAGCGGCCGCTGCCGGTTCGAGCGTCGATCTGGGCCGTGCGGATGGCGACGTTCCACCAACCGCGACGCTCGGGCGAAAGAAATCCGAGCGAACCGCAGTAGACCCCGCGGCCGAGCGGTTCGCCGGCGGCGATGTAGCGCATCGCCGCGCGTTTGGGCGCGCCGGTTACGCTGCCGCAGGGAAACGCGGCGCGCACGACGTCCTCGAGCGAGGCTCCTTCGCGCAGCGTGCCGCCGATCGTGGAGGTACAGGTGACGTAGCGCGGATAGCGTTCTTGCGCGAAGAGTGCTTCGATGTCGACACGGTCGCAGACACGGTGCAAATCGTTGCGCAGCAAGTCGACGATCATCACGTGCTCGGCACGATTCTTCGCGTCGGTGAGGCGTTCGGGTCGATCGGTCGGCGCGGTGCCTTTCATCGGCTTCGCGGTGATGCGCCGTCCGTCGAAGGCGAGAAAGAGTTCCGGCGACCACGAGAGCACGATCCGGTTCGCATCCTCGAAGTACACCTGGTAGCGCGCGGCGGTGCGGCGCGCGACGCGCACGTAGGCTGCCAGCGGGTCGCCCACCACGGCGAACGCAAACGGCGTCGTGTAATTGACTTGGTAGACGTAGCCATCGGCGATCGCACGCTGCAGTCGAGCGACCGTGCGGTCGTAGGTGGCGTCGGGCACGGTCGCGAGCGGCGGCGCGCAGCGTGCGGGGTCGTCATCGGACGGGAGCGATTGCACGTGCGGCGGCGCGAACGCGCCGAGTGCGAGCAGCGGCCAATCGTGCGGCCGTGGCACCATCCCCACCAAGGCTTCGCCCAGCGCGTAGCCGAGGTAGCCCGCGAGCCAGTACCCCTCGCGAAGGGCGGCTTCCGCCGACGCCAGGGCGGCGTCGGCATCGGCGGCGCTCCAGGCACGAAAAATCGCAGCCGGGTTCTCGAAAATCGATGCCGGCTCGATCCCGGCGATCACGCGCATGCGCGCACCACGTGCCGCCTATTGCGGATGGTCGGTGCGAATGCCTGGTGCTACGCTCGGGTCGACGCGAGCGCATTCACTCCGTGCGGGTTGCCCGTTGATGCGGTGGTGCAACCGAGTCGAGAATCGCGCGGTAGCGATCGCTGCGCTCGATCGGCTGGAAAAAGTGCGTCGCGCGAACCATGAATAGCGCTGCTTCGTGCAGTTCCCGTGACGTTTCCAGGTGTACCAGCGCCTGATGGGTCTGTCCGAGTCCGAATGCGACGCACGCCAGGTTCGCTTGCACGACGAACTCGACGCGCGCGAGATCGCGCAAGAAGCGGTAAATCTCCTCGGCGCGTGCGGTCTGTCCGGCGTCGCCGTAGGCGCGTCCGAGCAGCGGGAGCCGAAGCGCGACGTTTTCGGTACGCTCCTCCGGAAGGAGCTGGAGATCGGCAATCGCCTCTTCGGGTTGGCCGGCGAGGATGTACGCCTGGGCACGATAGCGCCGTGCGCCCTCGAACTCGGGGCCGCCGTCGAGCAGCGTGCTCAGGTAGTCGATCGCGCGGCGATACTCTCCCTCGAAGATGAAGAATCGCCCCACCAATCCCTGCAGAAGCGGCGATGCGGGCTCGAGCGCGAGCGCGCGCTGGACTTCGATCATGCCCTTGTGCGGCTCGCCGAGAAAGACGTGCATCCATGCCGCGCTGCTGCGTACCATCGTGGAGTTGGGCGCAAGCAGCACCGCCATCGCCATTTCGCGCTGCGCGCCGTGCCAATCCCATTCGCCGAAGAGCAGCAGTTCGGCCAGGAGCGCGTGGGCGACGCCGTTGGACGGCTCGAGTTCGATCGCGCGCAGCGCCAGACGCTGTGCTTTCGGGAAGACCGAAGCTCCGGGAAGATACCAGTAGATGCCTAGGAACAGAAACGCACGCGCCAACCCGACCAACGCCGGTACGAAGTTGGGATCGATGCGAAGCGCGGCTTCGAAGTGCTCGACGGCGCGCGTGAGGGCGCGCACCGTGCGCTTTTCGAGCAGATAGCTGCCGCGCGAGTAGAGCGTGAAGGCTTCCTGGCCGCACGAAAGCAGCGTTTCCTCGTCGCCCGACGGCGTCGCGTAGGTCGGAGTATCGCCGTCGGGAAGTTCGAGCGTGACCGGCGCGGCGAATCGGTATCCCCGTCCCGGGACCGTCATGACGTACGAACGGTCGCGCGCGCTCTCGCCGAGTAACTGGCGTAGCAGATACACGTGCTGCGAGAGATTCCCGTCGGTCAAGTCGCTGCCGGGCCAAACCTCGGCTGCGAGGACGTCCTTTCCAACGACGTTGCCGCCGGCGCGAATCAACAGGATGAGGATTGCGTAGAGGCGTTCGGGCAAGGGAACGACGGAGTTGCCCCGCAGCAACACGCGGCGTAACGGCTCCAACCGGAACGGACCGAATCGATAGGCTACGGGCGCGATCACCGCAGGTGCCGTCGTCATGGAACAAGAGTGCGTGAGGGTTGTGGATTGTGACACGGTGGGGTGCGGCTGCCGAAGCAACCGCACCCCATGCGCGCTTGGGACGGGCGGCGCGCTGCCGTCAGAGGCGAACGTTCAGTTGAAAGTACGCCTGGAACGGTGCCGCGATTTGGGTCGAGCTCGGGATGTACGCTTGGTTCATCACGTTGGGGTATCCGGCCGTTCCGTTTACCGGCGCGTGCGGGTTGCTTCCGTAGAAGTAGCCCGCCCCGGCGGTATTGTACTTCTCGCCCGGCGACCATCCGATGTATTCGCTGCTCGGGAAGTACCCGCAGTTGACGCGGTTAGGCGGATACGCGGCCGTCCACGGTTCGGCCGAGCGGCCGAAACACTGGTTGTAGATGTTCGCCAGTGCGACGGTGGCATCCAACCGCGGAGATATCTGGTAGGAGACTTGTGCTCCCAGATTGATCTGCCAGGGTTGGCGGAACTGACCGATCGTATCGAACTGACCCGTGAACGGATCGGGAATCGCTACCTGACCGCCGCAGGTCTGATAGTCGGCGAGCTGCGATCCTGGAACTTCACCGCTTTGGCTCTGATTGCTCAGGCACGAGCGCGGATCGAGTCCGAGGATGTTGGTGGGCGCGCCGTACTGGTTGCCCTGCCACAGGTTACCGGTCAGCGTGACCTGCACCTTATTGTGCTTGTAGGAGAGATAGCCCGAGAAGATGCTGGGCGCCAGTGCCGTGCTTCCGTCGCCGAGCTGCAACCCGTACGGGAAGAAGTTGGCGTAGGTCGGGTACCAGCCGTTGATCGGGAACTGCGAGGCGAGCTGACCGAAGCTGGTCACGTTCGGGAGGAGGTTGTAGTACGGATTGACGATCGCTGCAGGATCGGTGCACGGATCGGGCGCGCCGCTCTTGTAGCACTCCGAACCGCCCCCGTTCTTGGTCAGCCCGTAGAAGTTCTTCAGATTCGAGACCTCGGTCGAAACGATGTTGCTGCCGTTGATCAGCGAGTACTTCAGTTGCGAGAAGGTGTAGGTGTACGACAGCATTCCCGAAAGGCCGTTGCGCGCCGGATCGCCCTTTTGGATGGCGAGTTCGACGCCTTGGGTCTTCTGGGTCCCGGAGTTGAATGCCCCGGCCAGACCGCCCGGCAGCGAGACGTTGACGGTTTGATTG
>DAIDGS010000048.1 GCA_027459845.1 Vulcanimicrobiota bacterium
CACGCCGCAAAAAGACCAAGCGCGAAGATGGCAACGATCGAACGTTTGAGCATCGAGCCTCCGAAAGACAATCTGCGAACGACCGCGCTCGCTACGCCCATGCTATCTTCACCGTGGGACAAAATTTTGCACTTTCTAACGCACTTGCGTGAGGACGACGGGCTCTCCCAAGCTGCCGCCATGCGGTAGCGACGTTGGGGACCTACGCCCGCGGCTCGGGAGTCGCGCTTGCGCTACCGACTTTTCGCCTCCACACGATCAGTTCGGAAACGCCGACGAGCGCATCAAGGAGATGACGCGCGGCGGTGCGCGGCACGTCGTCGAAGCGGTCGGCAATCAGGAGAGCATGGATCCGGCGATCGACGTAGCGCGCCGGGGCGGTACGGTAAGCTTCGTTGGCGTGCCGCACAACGCCACGACGTTACCGATCGAATCGGAGTTCTTCAAACACGTGCCGCTCGATCGCGTATCCGAAGGCTATCCGGCGATGGATGAACGCCGCGCCAGCAAAGTCATTCTCGACGTCGCGTAGGGCACGGGGCGTCGGGCGAGTCGATCGGCTTACTTCGTGCGATGCGGACAGCCGGGCCAGCAGCACGGTCGGCGCATGCCCTTACGCATTTTGTCAAGCCCCACGACGATACGATGCTGCCGCGTCTCGCTCTTTTTAGCCGACGTGACCCAGCAGATCCACTCGTTGCGCGCGAGGGGTGTAATATCGGCCCACAACGCCTTCGCCTGCGCATCGGAATCGATGGCTTTGCGGAGGTCCACCGGCATGCTATGCACCGGTCCCGAGCGCTCTTTTTGAGGCATTATTAGTGCGGTCGTTCCACGCTCGCCTGAGCCGATACCTGTTCGATGCCTTCTACGTTGCGAGTATCCCGATGGTTCGTAGCCACGTCTCGACAAGCTGAGGCCATCTGGTGATCGGGAGATGCGTCGTTCGCAGCCCGAAGGCATGCCCGCCTTGCGCATACAGAATAATACGAACGTATACACGCAGGTTGCGCTGGGGTCAAGCGCGTGCGATTCGAGTTACGATGTCTCCTAAGAGTCGATCTGCATTGCGTCGGGTCGGCGATGAGATCGATAGCGGAAACGCGCCACTGGGCGAAGCTGGCGTTCGTTGCCGCCCTTGGTCTGGTTTCGTTAGCGGACGCGCAGGAGTGCGAGATGCACGTCGTCGAGGTGGTTGCGGAATGCATTGAACACCCACGCTTCGAACCAGAGCGCAACGTCGGGATGGGCGGACCAATTGACCGAGCTGGAAAAGACGGCCGTGGTATACCACGTTTGAATCGTGCAGCGATAGCTTGTTGACGCGGCGTGCGACGTGACGAGCGGGTGGCTGGGGCCGGGGCCGCAGCCGGGCACCTTCTGGGCAGTGGTCAACTCGACCTGACTGGGTTGACTCCAGTGGCGCTCCACAGTGGCGTACGGCGCATCGAGGAAGGAGTTCTCGACGCCGCAGAATCCGACGATGGGATAGTACGAGATGCTTGCGGCGGCGATGAATGACGGGCTCGTCCACGTGCTGCCGCTGGTCACGTCGATGAGCCGATGGGCGTACTGTCCCGCATCGCACGAGAACGCGTACGCCGGTGCGAGCGCCGGCGACGGCGCGCCCAGTCCAGCGGCGATGACGCCGCTGGCGGTGGCGGCTTCGGCGCGGGCCGAGGGCGCGGCGACGGTGGCGGTGGTTGCGATGAGCCCGTCGTGCGCGGGGGCGCTGACGCCGACCGCAACATCGGGTTGGCCGGGACGCTGCGGATGCGCGCGCGCGTAGGCACTCGCCGCGGCATCGAAGGCGCCGCCGGCGCTGGTGTACTGCACCGAGCCGTCCGGGTAGCGAATCGCGGCGTTGGGAACCGGCACCGCGTGCAGCGCGGCGAGCGTGGCCGGCGTCGTTTGCACTTGGAGCACGGCCAGGTGCGCGCGCGCGCCGGGGAGCTGCGTGCGATAGACGCGGTAGTGCGCGACGACGCCGTACTGCGCGCGACTCGGGAAATCGGTCATCACGCTGCGCACGCTTGCGGTCGGCGGTGCGATCGGGAAGGCGGTTGCGGCGAGGCCGCTTGCGGTGAAGGCGCCGATCACCAGCGCCGAGACGACGATGCTACGGGCCACGACGAACGATCCTCCTATGCAGAACGAGTGTGCCAACGTCGTACGTGTGACCGCGCAGCATCAGCACCAAGCTTGCGCGACCTTCCGTGCCGCTCACCTTCAGACGGCCGATGCGCATCGCGCCGGACTCGGTCGACTGGAAGATAAAGTTCGCGGTACCAAAATCGGGGAACCCGCCGATCGAGGCGTTGGTCGTGCTGTACGGAAACGGCTTGCCGTCGAGCGTGGTTTCGAGGTAGGCGCAGCCGCTTTGCCCGCTGCGGATGAAGCGATAGGTGCCGATGTAGAGATCGGTCGGCTGCGTGGGAGTACGCGGCCCGCTCCCGGGCGGCGGCGTGGGCCCGGCGGTAACCCTTCCCTCGGTCCAGGAGCCGTCGCTCGCGGTGTAGGCGCCGTCGGTGAGGTTTCCGTTCGACTCGAGCACGATGTACGTGCCGGGGAGCGGCGCGCGGCTCAGCTCGCAGCTCGGGATGCCCGCGTGCGGCGCGTCGCTGGCGCGAGCCGGCTGCGCGGCGCGCGCCAACGGCAGCGACGCCGGGACGGCGGGGGCGCCGCGGCTGCCCTGACAGGCCACCAGCGATCCGGTCAGCGCGGCGGCGAACAGCATGACAGCGAGCGATTTCACTTCAGGTTCTCCAGCGCGCAGGTATGGTTCTGAGGGTTATACGTAATCGCGAGGGCAAATGTCACGGGACGACGCGAACGAGCGTCAAGTGGACGTCCTTGGCGGTGTCTCGAAAGATATTGTAAGACCATGCTTCTTCCCACACGGCGATATCGGGATGATCGGCCCAGCGGATATTGGCGGTCGCGTAAATTTTCGGTTCGATATGCTGGCCGTGAAACGAGTAGTAGTTATCCACCACGAGGTAGGTGCGGCTGATGAACGAGTTATCGACGCCGCAGAATCCCGTGACGGGATAATACGACGGATCCTGCTCGAATCGGCCAAACATCGGCAGATCGTAGGCCGCCCCTTCCTTGATGGTAAGCACCTGCTTGTGCCGAAAATCCGCCCGGTTGCACGAGAACGCATAGCGCGCGTGCAGCGTTTGCCGATCGGCGAGACTCGGAGGTATGAGGGCGGTATCGTTTGCCATCGGCGCGGCTGCACGCGCCGCGCAGCCCACCAAAAGGAGCGCCGCGACGACGGTCGCGAGCGAGCGAAACGATGGTCGGGACATGGAGTCTCCTTCGGGTTGCGTCACGGGGTGAGTTTCCAGAGGTGTTCGGCGACGCCATTCGGGTCGCCAAACGTGCCGATCGAGGTTTTCGCCTAGTACGAGATCCTCGCGGCGGCGATGAATGACGGGCTTCTCCATTCGCCTCCGCTGGAGACGTCGATGACCCGATGGGCGTACTTCTCCGCATCGCACCGGCGAGGCCGGTTGCGGTGACGGCACCGATCGCCAGCGCCGCGACGACGCGGCTACGGGCCACGCCGATCGATCCGTTTGTGCAAGACCAGCGTGCCGGTGTCGAAGATGCGTCCGCGCTGCAGCAGCACGAACGTCGCACGACCTGCCGTTGCGCTCAGGCGCAGCGGGCCGATGCGCAGCGTTCCGCTCGCGATCGCTTGGATGGCAGGGTTCGCGGCGGTGATATTCGGGAGACCGCCGATCGAGGCGTTGTTGGTGCTCGCCAAAAACGGATTGCCGCTGACGGTCGTTTCGAGATACGCGCAGCCGGTCTGTTTGGTCCGGTTCAAATGATACGTGCCGATGTAGAGGTACGTCGGCTGCGTGGGGGTGCGCGGCCCGCCGCCCGGCGGCGTGGGGCCGGCGGAGACGTTGGCGTCGACCCAGGATCCGTCGATCGCGGTGTAGACGTTGCGCGCGACGTTTCCTTCCGATTCGAGCAGCACGTAACGACCGGGGAGCAGCGCGCGACGCAAGGCGCAGCTCGGGGCGTGCCCGTGCGGCGCGCCGGTCGCGAGGGACGGCTGCGCGGCGCGCGCCAACGGCAGCGAGGACGGCGCGGCGGGGGCGACGCGGCCGCCCTGACAGGCCACCAGCGCGCCGGTCAGCGACGCGGCGAACAGCATGACAACGATCGATTTCACGAGCGATACTCCTTCGGCACGAGCCCGACGTTCGGCAGCGACGGCTCCCTTTCAGATGCGCTCCCTTTCGACGGAAACGCATTTGCGAGGGTGCGATATCTTGCACTTTCGAACGGGTTTTCAGGCTCGGGCGCAAAGAAAAGCCCTCGGCGATCGAGCGTACCGACGCGGAGCCGTTGATGCTCGCG
>DAIDGS010000049.1 GCA_027459845.1 Vulcanimicrobiota bacterium
GCGTGCGTTCAAGGGAGGACTCGCTCGGTGCGCACGCAATCACGCGCGTGAATGTGGGTAGAGCCGACCCCATGAGCGACGCCGTGCGGTTGCGGCGGCTGATTTCGTTGCGCGGACCGACGCTGGTTGGATTCCTCGTGGGCTACGCCGTGCTATGGCTGGCTGCGAACTTGGCGTCGTCGGCGTCGGCCGCCGGGACCGGCGTCAGCCCGTGGTACGCCGGCGGCGCACTCGACGTGGTGCTCTTTGCGGCGCTCGGCTGGCGCTGGTGGCCGCTGCCGGTACTGCTCGGCCTCGCGCGCGCGCTGATCGTCCCGAGCGGTCTGACGGCGCCGCTCGAACTCAACCTCATCGCAGCGACGCTCGAAGCGCTGATCCTGGCGCTCGCCGTGCGCACGCTCACCCGCATCCTGCGCGTCCACTTCCCGCTCTATAGTCTGCGCGACGTGTGGCTCTTTGCGCTGCTGCTCGGCCTGATCGCCCCGGCGCTCTCGGCCGCCGCCGCGATTGGGGTGATGATCGCCGGCGGTGTCTTTGGCGCCGCGGCGTTTTGGGAGCAGTTCGGGCGGTTCGTGGCCTCCGATACCGCCGCCATCGTCACGATCGTTCCGGCCGCGACCCAGCTCTTGGCGGTGCGCAGCGCCGTGCAGCGCCGGCGCGAGGGCGAGCGCGCCAACGCCGGGCTGCTCACCGGCCTGAGCGTCACGGTCGCGGTCGTCGTCGCGGAGTACTTGATCGCGACGCGCTTCGGCAGCCCGATCCTGGAGCTTTCGTTCGTGCCGCTCGCCTGGCTGGCGATTCGCTACGGTATCGAGGGCGCGGTCTACAGCGTCGTGCTCGCGTCGCTGGCGGCCAGCGCGATGCAGTGGCAACTCCACGTTCCGATCGACTCTCAAATCGAGTATCAAGCCTACTTGGTCGCGAGCGCGATGATGGCGCTGTTGCTCGGTTCGATCACCAGCGATCGCGACGTGCTGCTCGCCCACCTGGAGCGCAGCGCGTACGTGGATGCGCTCACCGGTCTGCCCAACCGCGAGCGGCTGGTGGCGTGGATTCGGCGGCGGCGCGGCGACGCGGTGGTTCTCGCGATGCTCGACATCGACGACATGCGGCTGTATAACGAGGGCATCGGCCGGCGCGCGGCCGACCGCATCGTTCAGGAGTTTGCGACGCGGCTGCGCGCCGGATTCGCCGCCGATTATTTGGTGGCGCGCGTCAGTTCGGATGAGTTCGCCGTTGCGGTCGCTTCGGACCGCGCGGGCGAGACGCTGATTGCCGAAATCCACGCGCTTCTGGAAGAGCCCTTCGAGGTCGACGGGGCGCGAATCTTCGTGCAGGCGGCCGTCGGCGCGGTGCGCTTGGAGCGCGTCGCCGGCCCCGATGATTTGATGCGCCGGGCCGACCTCGCACTGCACCACGCCAAAGAGGCACCGACGCGCGCCGTCGTCTACGCGCCCGAGATGGCGGGCAGCTCGGTGCCCCTACTGGTCGGCGAGTTGCATCGCGCGGTCGAGCAAGGCGAGCTCGTGCCGTTCTACCAGCCGATCTTTCGCTACGATCGCGATGCGCAGCGCTGGGTGCTGGCCGGCGGCGAGGCGCTGCTGCGCTGGTTGCATCCGCACCGCGGCGTGCTCGCCCCCGACGAGTTCATCGAACTGCTGGAGCGGCTCTCGATCGGCGATCGCGTCGGCTGGGCCGTCATCGAGGAAAGCCTACGCCACGCTGCGCGCTGGCGTGCGCGCGTCCCCGAGTTCCGCGTTTGGGTCAATCTCTTCTCGCGCCAAGCGTTGGATCCGCACTGCGCCGCCCGGATCGAGCGCGCGATCGCCGCGGCCGAGCTGGCACCGCAGGCGCTGGTCGTGGAGATCAACGAGCGCACGGTCGTCAGCGACGAACGCGAGATCATTCGCTTGGTGCAAGATCTCCGCGACTGCGCCGTAACCACCGCGATCGACGATTTCGGTGCCGGCGGCTCGTCGCTCGGGCGCGTGCGTGACGTGCCTGCGCACGTGCTGAAGATCGACCGAACCTTCGTGACGCGCAGCGAAATCGACGCCAAAGCCAAGGCCGTCGCCGCCGCGATCGTGCGCTTGGCGGGCGAGCTCGGGATGGCGGTGGTTGCCGAGGGCGTCGAGAACGCCGGCCAGATCGAGACCATGCTGGACGTCGGCTGCGAACTGGCGCAGGGCTACGCGCTCGGTCATCCCGTGCCGGCCGCGCACTTCGATGCGCTGATCGCCGCCGTGCCCGCAAGCCAAGCGATTCGCTAGGCGGTCGTCGCGGCGCGGCTAGCTGCCGGTAAAGATGCGATAGGCCCCGAGTTTGCCGCTGGGGTCGAGTTTCACCACGACGTTCATCGCGCCGCGCGCGAAGTTGGCGCGAAAGGTGTACTCGTGGGTCGTCGGATCGGCGATCACGTAGGTGAGGCCGTCGTAGGCGCCGAGTGCGTGCATGCGATCCGAGAGCAGCCCGAGTTGCGCGCGCGTCACCCGTTGCGCCAGCGGTCCGTCGAGTGCGTCGCGCAGTTCGGCGAGCCGGTCGGCATAGACCGCCTGCGTCGCGCTCGCCGCGGCGTGCTGAGCACGGTCGGTCGGGTTGGGGGCACAGCCCGCCAGGAGCATCGCGCCGATCGCCACCAGCCCGACGGTGCGACGCGATCCGCTCACAGCGTTCCCCAGCCGTACGAGACGTCGGCCACTTGCTTGGCTCCCATCACCGAAGCGACGTGCGCGAAGCCGCCGCGATCGAGGTCGGCCAGCCGCCGGTCCTGTTGCACGATCAGGCTATGCTGGTAGGCGACCTCGCGGGTGAGATCGCGGTTGACGGCGAGTTCGTTGAGGTAGGCGGTGCGTTCGTGTTGGTAGGCCAGGTACTCGTGGTGATTGCGCGCCTCGAGCACGGCCTGGCGATGGGCGTCGGCGGCGTAGCGGGCATGGACCTGACGGTTGTGGTTGATCAAGATGTCGGCGCCGGCCGCGGCGGCCGCGCCGAAGAGGATGATGTTGCGGGTGCTGGCCGCCCCGTTGGCGCGCACCGGAACCGGTGCTGCCGGGATCAGCAACGCGGCGGCGAGGATGACGGCGATACGCGTGTTCAT
>DAIDGS010000050.1 GCA_027459845.1 Vulcanimicrobiota bacterium
CTGATCGCGCAGAACGCGGTCGACGTGTCGTCGGGTTCGACGGCCTGCGGCGGACAGAGCGGCTACCCGCGCACCTGCAGCGTGACCATCGGCGTGCCGGCGACCACCGGCGTCAACGACGACTTCGTCTTCACCAGCTACGATAGCGCTCCGGTCGGGGGCAGTTTCCCGAGCAGCGCGCAGGTGCTCGGCATCGGCAGCGTGCTGAATCAAGCGATCGTGGCCAACACCAACAACGTGCTGACGATCTACTTAGGTGGGGTGATCGCGCACTTGAGCGGACAGGCCGGGTTCGTCTCGCTGCCGGCCGACGGCAGCGCGCACAGCCTGAGCTTGGTGATCGATCCGAGCGACTACGGCAACAATCCGATCACGGCTGGGAGCAACGATCCCTACGCCAATCCGATCGTGGTCTCGCTGAGCGAGACGGGCGGGAGCGGGCATGCGTCGCTCTCGCTCAACGGCGGTGCCGGTGCGAGCAGCGTGACGCTGACCACGTCGAGCGACACGGTGGCAGTCGACTACGACGGCGGCGGTGCGGCCGGCTACGGTACGAGCGTAACGATTGCGGCGCCGTCGGTGAGCGGTGCGGGTGGCGCGAGCGAGACGGTGGCGGTCTCGCCGCTCTTCGTGAGTGCATCGACGTATAGCAGCGGCACGCGCACGCTGAACCTGGGCGCGAACCTGGCGAGCACCGTGACGCTGAGCGAGTTGAACGCATCCGGTGCGGCGAGTGTTTACACGGTGACGCCGAGCGGCTGTACCAACGTGGCTTCGGCGGGAACGCCGAGCGGCACGCAGGCGAGCGCCTCGGTGAGCGTGACCGGCGGGAGCACGGTGAGCGCGAGCGGTTGCACGTTGGCGTTCTCGGACGGCACCTCGACCGTCACCGCGAACGTGACCAACAGCAGCGGTAGCGGCACGATCGGGGTTCCGCCGGCGGTGACGATCACCGAGTGGCGGATCCCGACATCGAGCAGCTTTCCGCAAGGCATCACCGCCGGCTCGGACGGTGCGTTGTGGTTCACCGAATGCGGCGGCAACAAGATCGGGCGGATTCCGACCGATGCGCCGACGCCCAATCCGGCCAGCACCGCGACGCCCAATCCGGACATCTCGGAGTATCCGCTTCCTACCGCCAACGCATATCCTCACGGCATTACCAGCGGGCCGGACGGCGCGCTCTGGTTCGCCGAATGTAACGCCAACAAGATCGGACGCATTCCGACCGACGCGACGCCCGGCAGCGGCGCGCAGATCACCGAATACGCCTCAGGCGCGACTCCCTTCGGCATCACCACCGGCCCGGACGGCAACCTCTGGTACGGCAACTTCAACCGCAATGACGTGCAGTCGATGTCGCCGGCCGGCACGGTGTTGCAAACGTATACCACGGCGACGCAGTACACCGACTTCTTCGTGACCGGGCCGGACGGCGCGGTCTGGTTCACCGAGTGTAATGCGCCCGGCGTGATCGGGCGCATTAAGAACGGCGTGCT
Organism: Vulcanimicrobiota bacterium; assembly: GCA_027459845.1. Lineage (GTDB taxonomy): Bacteria > Vulcanimicrobiota > Vulcanimicrobiia > Vulcanimicrobiales > Vulcanimicrobiaceae > DAIDGS01. The sequence goes on from DAIDGS010000050.1 coordinate 1,500, forward strand.
GAGCGAAGAAAGCGTCCCAAACTCGAGCGTGGGGACTTCCCCCGCACCCTACGGCATCGCGGTCGGCTCGGACGGCAACATCTGGTTTACCGATCTCGACGGGCACGGCGGGATCGGCAAGGTTGACGTCGCGACCTTCCCGGCAACCGGCTCGATCAGCGAGATCGCTCTGCCCGGCACGTCGGGGCTGCCATTCGGCATCACGAGCGGACCGGACGGCGCGCTCTGGTTCGCCGACCGTAATAACAACGCAATTGGGCGGATCCCGACCGACGCGACGCAGACCAGCGACATCGCCGAGTACCAACTGCCGTCGCCTAGCTCGAACCCCGTCGCGATCGCCAAAGGCCCCGACGGCAACCTCTGGTTTGCCGAGTCTGCATCGGGTAACATCGGTCGGCTGGTCATCGGGTCGTCGCCGACCGCCGAACGCGCCATGACGCACTACCCGCACCGCGCGTCCTCGCTGCCGCGGTTGCCGCGCTTCCTGCGCCGCCGGCACGCGCCGGGGGAGCAAGGCGGCGAATGAAGCGCGGCACGTTTCTGGCGGCTCCGCCGCCGCGTTGACGGTTCTTTGACTGCGCGGCCGATGGAACGGGAGTGACTGCCAACGAAACGCAAAGAAGCCGACGTCGCGCAAAGTCACAATTGCCGCCGCGCGCATCGTGGCTATCGAACTGATCGCCGATCCCGCTGCACTGGCTCGCACGTCGCTCGGGCGCGAGCCGCCGAGTGCATCGAAATAGCAAGTTTCGGAATGTGAAGCCGGCGCGACCGCGCTACTATCGAGGCATGAATGAATTCCGCATCACCGGCCTCGACCCGACTCAGTTTCAGGCCTACTTCGGGCAGCCCGACGACCGGCTCGCGCGCCTTGGTGCCCGGCGCTTCGTCGTCGACCGTACGCCCGGTTTTCCCGATCGCGTCGAGCTGCGCGATCTCGAGATTGGCGAGACCGCCATTTTGCTCAACTACCAACATCTCGACGTCGACTCGCCGTACCGCTCGTCGCACGCCATTTTCGTGCGCGAGTTCGCGACGAAGCCGTACGATCGCGTGAACGAGGTTCCGGCGGTGCTCGAACGGCGCCTCCTGAGCGTGCGCGCCTTCGATGCGCAGGGCATGATGACCGATGCCGAGGTGCTCGAAGGAGCCATCCTGCGCAGCTGGATTCTGCGTGCGTTTTGCGACCCGAGCGTAGCATTTATCGATGTCCATAATGCCAAGCGCGGATGCTTCGCCGCGCGCGTCCAACGGGCCAAATGAACGACTATCGCCGCATCGCCGAAGCGATCGCCTACCTGGTCGACCATCGCGCGGAACAGCCTACGCTCGACGAGGTCGCGGCCGCGTCAGGGCTGAGTTCGTACCATTTCCAGCGTCTCTTCAAGCGTTACGCCGGCGTGACGCCCAAGCAGTTCTTAGCCGCGCTCACGTTGGAACACGCCAAAAAGCTGCTCGACCGCGATGCGAGCGTGCTCAAGGCCTCGCTCGAGTCGGGGCTTTCCGGCCCGGCGCGCTTGCACGATCACTTCATCGCGATTGATGCGATGTCTCCAGGCGAGTACAAATCCGGCGGCCGGAACCTGCATGCGACCTACGGATTCGCGCAAACGCCGTTCGGCCGAGTTCGCGCCGTGAGCACGCAACGCGGGGTCGCAGCGTTGGATTTCGTTCACGACGACCACGGCGACGCGCCCTTCGATCCGCGCTCGACCCCGCTTCCACAAGGCACCTTCGCGCGCGACGACCGCATTGCCGAGGCGATCGCCCAGCGTGCCTTCGGCGTCGACCGGGAGCCGCTCCGCCTCCACGTGCGGGGTACCAACTTCCAGGTGCGCGTGTGGCGGGCGCTGCTGCAACTGGAGCGCGGCGAGCGCATCAGCTACGCGCAGCTTGCCGATGCGCTGGGAGCACCGCGCGCCGCCCGCGCGGTTGGGAATGCCGTCGCGGCAAACGCTGTCGCCGTCCTCATCCCCTGTCATCGCGTGATCGCCGCCTCGGGCGCGGTGGGAACGTATCGGTGGAGCTCCCGGCGCAAGCTGGCGCTGCTCCCCTGGGAGGCTGCGATGCAACGATCCTCTCGCTAGCCAAGCCGCGTCCGG
>DAIDGS010000051.1 GCA_027459845.1 Vulcanimicrobiota bacterium
GGCGCTGATGAAGATCGCCAACGACATTCGCTGGCTGGCATCCGGTCCGCGAGCCGGCATCGGCGAACTGATCCTGCCCGAGAACGAGCCGGGCAGCTCGATCATGCCGGGTAAGGTGAATCCGACCCAGTCGGAAGCGATGACGATGGTCTGCGTGCAGGTCTTCGGCAACGACACGGCGATCGGGTTCGGCGCGTCACAGGGCAACTTCGAGCTCAACGTCTTCAACCCGGTGATGATCTACAACTTCCTGCACTCGACGTCGCTGCTGCGCGACGCATGCACGATGTTCCGCGAGCACGCCATCGACGGTCTCGAAGCCAACGAGGAGCAGATCAAGAAGTACCTCGACGAGTCGCTGATGGTCGTCACCGCGCTCTCGCCGCACATCGGTTACGACAAGTCGGCCGAGATCGCGAAGAAAGCGCACCACGAGAAGACGACGCTACGGGCGGCGGCACTGGCACTCGGCCACGTGACCGGCGATCAGTACGACGCGATCGTCGTGCCCAAGGCGATGACCGCGCCGAAGTAGCCCGGCGCGGCGATCAGAGACCGCTCATCTCGAAAGCGGTCGGCGACCCCGTGCGTCGATCAGACCTCGATCCAGACTGCCGTCCGGAGCAACGGGCTCAAACCCCTGGAAGCACCGGGCGGCAGTCTGTTCCCGTCAGAGCGCTCAGAACGATCGACGAGGAATAGCGCAGTCGGGCGGGGCGCTTACGATGGCGAGCAGTGCCGGTTTTCCGCTTGGAGAACTCCCAGGCCACCGGCAAGCCCTTGCCCAGCAGTGAACCAGCAGAACTTGATGACCTTGCTGGCTCGCCCGGAGTAGCGCGTCACCCACTCCTTGTGAACCTTTTTTTCAAATTGGATGTCGAAGAGCCATTGGTTATTTCTTCCGCTGGTAAACCGGAGGTAAAAGATCGAGGGGGCGAAGGTGCAGCTACCGCTACCCTTCGTGTTGACGCTGGGCTCCCAGCGCGTGTGCGGGCGCATCGTATGCGAACCGGTCCCGCTATTCATGCACTTGGCACCGTTCGGTGCAACGTTGATCGTAACGCTGGTCCGGTTGACGAACTCGAGCGGGTACTTGATCGCGGGCGTCACCCGTTGCGCGCGTGAGGCAGGCCCTGCGGGAAGCGCCGGTGGTGGACCGGCGTTGCTCGAAGAGCCGCTGCAGGCGGTGACCGATGTGCCGAGCGCAAGCAGCGCTAGTCCGGCGAGGATTCGTGAAGGATAAGCCATGCGTGCGAACCTCCAACTGAAGAACGCCTGCCGAACCGGGAGAGTTCCTCGACGCCGGTGAGGTCGTTCCCAGTGGGCGATCTCCGCGCGTCATGAAGAGGTGGCATCGGCCGGCCGAAGCGTTTGTCCGTCTCGGCACGTTCTCGGCGCGAGGGGGCCAGCCTTTCAAGGCCAACGCCACGCTCGCCGTTCATTCGGCGACGCCTCGCGCCGAAGGGGCGGCTAGGGCGACAATAGGCCGCGTATCTCGAACGCGGTTGCGACGCCGTGGAAGGTTCCGATCCCGATCAAGCCGCCGTCCGGTGTAAAGGCGTAGATTGCTTCGAAGCGCCAGCCGGCAGCCTTTCGTCCGACCACGTCGTCGAGGATCTCGGTATGGCCGTGCGTCCACAGAAAGGCGTAGTGGCGGTGTTGCGCGTCTTCGCACATTCCCGCCACGCTCCCGCCCCGGTCGACGGCATACGCAACGCTCAACGGATAGCGCGGCAGAATATCGACGGTGGAACCGTCCGGCTGCCACACTCGCGCGTGCGGTGTGCTTCCGAAGGCGGCATTCGGGAGACTGGACGCACCGACTACGGTGCCGTTCGGCGCGACCGCGAGCGCGACGCCTGGACCCAGCTTTTGCCGCTGATCGCCGTGCCAGCGCAACGCGACGTAGCGTTGCCGCACGGCCACATCGGAAGCCTGCGGTACGCCGTCGACGTAACCGATGTAGCCGGCCGCGTATGTACCCGCGGTCGCAAGGGCGTAGCCGGCACCGAGGTCGGCGCATTGGACGCCGCGCAAGCGCACGGCCATCGGGGCGAGTTGACCGGAGACGTCGGTCACGTCGACGACCGCGGGCGACGCCATCGTTGCGACCGCGTCGCCGTCGGCGTAGCGTCCGGCGATCAGCGCGCCGGCCGAGCGCGTCGGGTCGGGGCAACTGCTGAAGTCGAGCGGTTGCAGCACATTGCCGCGCAGCCGCTGCGGCCGGTACGTCGCCTCCAGCATCGCGCCGTCGAAAACGGCTTTGGCGTTGATCAGCAGCGTACCACCACTCTCGAAGGCGGCGACCGACTGGGCGGTCGAGAGCGCGCCGCGCTCGCTGGGCGGTTCCGGCGCATAACGCCAGTCGCCCCGCGCATCCCACGCCACAACCCGTTGCGCGATCGCGCCGACCGTCACCGTTGCCGCGACCTGCGCACGATCGGCGACCATCAGCGCGCGTGCGCCGAACGGGTCGATGGTAGCGTGTGGCGGAAGGAGCAGCGCGCGGACGAGCACTGCGCCGATCAGCGCCGCAAGCATCGGGTTAGAGGCTGCGCCAGATCAACGAAATCGCCGCGATCGCGAGCGCACACGCGACGAAGATCAGCAGGTGACGCGACTGCAGGCGCAGCGAAAGGCGCGCGCCGAGCGGGCCGCCGCAGAGCCCGCCGAGGACCAGCGGAATGACGTCGGCCAATACGACGTCGTGTTGAAAGCCGTGTACCACCAAGCCGACCGGCGAGGTAAGGAAGATGACGAAATGCGAGGTGGCGCTGATCGCATGGGCAGGGAGTTGTGAAAAATACAGCAGCGACGGCACCATCACGACGCCGCCGCCGATGCCGAACAAGCTCGATACCAGTCCCACGATGAATCCGGTGAGTAGCGCGGCACGCCGCGGCATGACCTGAAGATCGGTGACGTCGTCGGCGTCGCGCCGGTTGCCGACGCGGCGATGGCGGTTCCAGATCATGTCGACGGCAACGACCATCAGCAGCAGAGCGAGGATCCCGTCGAAGAGCGCCGGCGAGATGTGCTTGACGAGGATCGCACCGATGATGCTGCCCGGAAGACCGCCCAGCGCGGCCGTCAGTCCGACCCGAATGTGGACGCGCTTCTGGATCAGGTAGGTTGTCGCTCCGCTGCCGCTATTGGCCACCACCAAGGCCAGCGAGGTGCCGGCGGCGTGCGCCGGACTCATGCCGAAGAATAGGCGCAGAATCGGAACCAGGATGAAGCCGCCGCCTAGGCCGACCATCGAGCCGAACGCACTGGAAATGAACGCGACGCCGAAGAGTTCGAGCGCGAGATGCACGTGGACGATGTTCCTTTTCTTCGGCTAGGCGACCGTAGTCGGCGTCGGACTGACGCTTTTGATGCCGGTAACGTTATAGATGGCGA
>DAIDGS010000052.1 GCA_027459845.1 Vulcanimicrobiota bacterium
GCATCAGCCGTTCGCGATCGCAGTGCAAGCGTTCCGCGACGGCTGCGCCGACGGTCCCGCAGCCCAAGAGTCCAACTCCAACGGTCAGTTCCACTCGTGCCTCCTGGTGAGATGGGAAAGCGAGGGAAAAAGTACGTGCCCCTTGCCGGATTGCAAGGGGCACGTACGAAGCGTTTTGGAATGCCGAGCGATGCCGCGTTACGTGATGCCCCTAGCCGTATGCTCGAACATACAGCGCGTGCGGCGCATCCATTGGGCGGGCGATTTCGACATTGTCGGCAAGAATAGCACCTCGCGGCGGTGCCGTCAAATCAGCGCGGCATCGGCATTGAGCAACGACGGTTCGAACGGGAGATTCGGATCGGCACCGAGCGTCAGCGGATCGCGGGCGCCGAGCGCGCGCTGATGAAAGGCGGCGGCCGCGATCATGGCGGCGTTGTCGGTGCAGTAGCGCGGCGGCGGAATGAAGGCGGCGATGCCGCGACGCGCCGACCACGCCTGTGCCGCCGCCTGCAACGCCGAGTTGGCGGCCACGCCGCCGGCCAAGACGAGCGCGCGAAACGGCGCGCAAGCAAAGGCCGCCTCGACGCGCGCCATCAGCACGTCGAGGACGGCGGCTTGAAACGACGCCGCCACGTCGGCCGGTGCTGCCGCGGCGCCGCGCTCGGATTCGAGAAAGTACCGGACCGCGGTCTTGAGACCCGAAAACGAGAGATCGAGCGAGCCGTCGCGCGGCCGATGACGCGGGAACGCAATCGCGGCGGGGTCGCCGCGCGCTGCCAGCCGGTCGAGTTCGGCGCCGCCGGGATAGCCCAGGCCGAGCAGCCGCGCGGTCTTGTCGTAGGCTTCGCCGGCAGCGTCGTCGCGCGTGCGCCCGAGAACGCTCATCGCCAGCGGCCCCTCGACGGCGACCAGCTGCGAGTGTCCGCCGGAGACCAGGAGCGCGAGGAAGGGATAGGGGATCGGCTCGCGGCGATCGAGGAAGGCCGCGAAGAGGTGGCCGTGAAGGTGATTGACTGCGAAGAGCGGCCGATCGCTCGCGTAGGCCAGCGCTTTCGCTGCGGCAACGCCCACCACCAGGCTTCCGATCAGGCCGGGACCGACCGTCACCGCGATGCCGTCGATCTCGGATAGGGCCGTCCCGGCGCGCGTCAGTGCATCGTCGACCGCCGCCGAGAGCAGCGCGACGTGCCGTCGCCCGGCGATCTCCGGAACGATGCCGCCGTACTTGGCGTGAAAGGCGTCCTGATTGGTCGAAACGGCGGCCAGCACGTCGCGTCCGTCGCGTACCAGCGCGACCGCGGTATCGTCGCACGACGTCTCGATTCCCAGCAGCAGCATCCGGGTTATCCTACCACGACCGGGGCGTTCGACGCGGCGACGGGGTCGCGGCGGCCGGCGGCGAAGATGCGGCCCATGCACGACGTCGTCGAACACCTGCGTCTTCCGTCGCCCGCCCCGCGTCCGCAGGGTCTTGCGTTCGACGGCGAGCACCTTTGGATGAGTTCCATTGCGACCGACCGGCTGTACGCGATCGAGCCGCACCAGTGGGTGGTGGCCGAAGAGGTCGAGCTCCCAGCGCGCACGTGGGGGATCGCGGTGGTCGGTGACGAGCTCCGGCTGATTTACGGCGAGGGCGAAGACGACGACCGCTGGATTTGCCGCTACGTTCGCGGTCACGGCATCAAGACGCGCGATACGCTACGCGCTCCCGACGGCACCGGATCGCACCTGAGTTACGACGGAACGCGGCTGTACGTAAGCCAGTGGTATAACAAGCGACTGCTGGGCATCGACGAGAGCGGCGAGGTCGTACGGTGCATCGAGCTGCCGCGCGGCGTGTGCGGCCAGGTCTACGCCGACGGTGCGTTCTTTACGATCACGACCGACGACGAGGAGAGCGACGAGTACTTCCTCACGCGTGTGAGCGCTGCCAACGGGAGCGTCGCATGCGAAGATCTGGCGCGCGTCGGGTTTCAGGCGCGCGGGCTCGCCTACGACGGCGCGCGCTTTTGGACCAACCACCGCGAACGCCACGAGGTGGTGGCCTTTACGGCGAACTGATCGCTGCGGCTTCCGGGACGAACGCCGCGTCGCGGCGCTCGGGTTTCACCGCGTAGCCGACGGCGGTGAGGACGATGACGCTGGCGAAGACGATGGCGGCAATCGTGGCCATCGCGGCGCCGTAGTTGGCGCCGCCGCCGGGCAGCGCGAAGTGGCTCTGCGCGAACGACGCCTCGAGTTGCGCCGCGCCGGCCGAGATCAAGTTGCCGATCTGATACGTGAATCCGGGGAACGTTCCGCGCATACCGGCCGGCGAAAGCTCGTTGAGATGCGCCGGAATGACGCCCCAAGCCCCCTGCACCATGAACTGCATGGCAAACCCGCCGACGGCCAACCACGCGGCGGTCGGCGCAAACGCCCATA
>DAIDGS010000053.1 GCA_027459845.1 Vulcanimicrobiota bacterium
GGCCTACTTCAAGAACCCGACGATCTACGCCGAGCGCTACCTGCTCAACCCCAAGCACGTCGAACTGCAGGTGCTCGCCGATAAACACGGGCACGCGCTGCACGTCGGCGAACGCGACTGCTCGCTGCAGCGACGCCACCAGAAGCTCTGGGAAGAGGCGCCCGCTGCGATCTCCGATCGCGTGCGCGAGGGACTGCGCGAGGCCGGCCTACGAGCCGCGCGCGCGATCGGCTACGATTCGGTCGGAACGGTCGAGTGTTTGGTCGCCGGCGACGAGTTCTTCTTTCTCGAGATGAACACGCGGATACAGGTCGAGCACACCGTCAGCGAGATGATCTCGGGGCTGGATCTGGTTCGCGAGCAGATCCGGGTTGCGGCCGGCGAGCCGCTCGGCTACGCGCAGAGCGCCATCCAGTTTCGCGGCGTCGCCATCGAAGGGCGCGTGAACGCCGAAGATCCCTACGCCGGCTTTCGGCCGGCGCCCGGGACCGTCACCCGCTATCGCGAGCCCGGCGGCTTTGGGGTGCGCGTCGATTCGGCGGCCTATCCCGGCTTCACGATCTCGCCCGACTACGACTCGATGATCGCCAAACTGATCGTGTGGGCACCGACCCGCGACGAGGCGATCGCCCGTCTGCGCCGCGCGATCGACGAATACGTCGTCGAGGGCGTTCCGACCACGCTGCCGCTGCTGCGCGCGCTCTGCGATCTGCCGGCGGTGCGCGACGCCGCGTACGGCACCGCGACGCTGGAGTCGTTCGTCGAGACGACCTTCGCCGCGGGCCGCGCCGATGCGCGTGCCGCACCGATCGCGATCGTCGACGCACCCAGCCTCGGTGCCGACGACGACGTCGTGCGCGTCGAGGTCGACGACCGGCTCTATCGCGTGCGGCTGATCGATCGACCGTCGCCGGCGCGCAACGGATCGCCCCGGCGCGAACCGGCTCGCGCCGCCAAGAAGCGCGCACACGCGACGCACGGGAACGACGTCGTCGCGCCGATGCACGGCGTGGTGGTCGAGCTGATGGTCGAGCCAGGCAGCACGGTCGAGAGCGGAGCGGTCGTCGCCGTCGTCGAGGCGATGAAGATGATGAACGAGATTCGCGCGCACCGCGCCGGCACCGTGGCGACCGTCCACGTCGTGCCGGGAGCGACCGTGGAAGCCCTCGCGCCGCTGGTCACCTTCGCCTAACCGGCGCACCGCTCCAGGCGCGCGCGCAGCTCCACCGCCGTGAGGCCATGCACGCAAACGACCTTCTGCCGCGCGCGCGCGCCGCGGACGAGTTCGATCTGCGACGGTGCGATTTCGAGGTAACCGGCGAGTGCGGCCAGGCACGCGGCGTTGGCGGCGCCGTCGACCGCGCGCTCGCGCACGCGCACGATCCAGCCGGACTCGGCGTAGGCGATTCCCGGGCGTTTCGATCCGGGCTTGACGCTCAGCGCGAGGCGCACCGTAGTATCCGGCATCCTACTCGCTACCGCGGCACCCGGATCGGCTAGGGCGACGCCGTGCTGCGCTTTCCGAGCAGCGTTCGACCGTCCTGATGCAGCACCACCGCATCGACCGATCCGGCTGCGTTGCGCTCGAACGTGAGTTGCGCATCCACGACCTTATAGAAGAAGCGATCCTTGGCCGAGGCGTAGATCGGCGCGCTGGGCTGTCCCGTGAGCCGCGCAGCGAGTTGGCTGCCTTCCAGCGTCACGTGAAAGCGGACGCCCGGGGCGAAGACGTACGTGCCGACGTACTGCGCGAGCAGCGCCGGCGCGAGCACGACCGCGGTCGGCAGCGCGCTGGGTAACTGCGCCACCATCGGCGTGCCGTTCGCACCGATGCGCAGGCACGGAACCTCTTGGCCGTTCTGCTCGAGCCGCAGGCCGACGACGTTGGCGCCTTGGCGCGCGAAGACGATCAGCGCGCGATAGGTCTTCTCATAAAAGCGATCGGGCGCCACCTGCGCGTACGTGAACGCGGGCTGCGGCGCGAGGGCGATCGTCAGCGTGCCCTTGCGCGGCCCCGGCGCGACCCGAAAGAGCATGCCTGATGCGGCATTACAGTACAGGCCGCCGTAGCGCTGCGGATCGCTTTGGGCCGGCGCGAGCGGTGCGGTCGGACAGAGTGCGATCGGATACTTCGGCTCGAGCACGTGGGTGACGACGTCTTCGATCAACGGTCCGTTGCTCAGCGCGACCACGCCGAGGCGTCGATTGGCGGCGATCGCGACCGCCGCATGAAATCCGGCCGTGTCGCCGCCGTGCCAGACGTTTCCGGTGCGTTTGTTGATCCACCACACCAGGCCGATACGATGGCCGGGAGCGCCGTTGGCACGCGGGCGCTGCGCGAAGCGACAGGTCGCGGCCAGCGGTCCCACGCCCATGTTGCAGCGCAGGTACTTCAGCATGTCGTCGAGGTCCGAGCGAAGCGCGCCGGCCGGGGCGATCGCCTCGAAGTGCCACGGCGCCACCGGCCGGCCGCTCAAGTCGTGACCGATCGCAAAGCGCGGTCCTTCTTTCAAACCGGGCGTCTCCAGCACCGTCGCGTGCATGCCGAGCGGATCGAGCACACGCGTTTGCAGCAGCGCAGCGTACGAGGTCTTGGCGGCGCGCGCCAGCAGTTGGCCGAGCAGGCCGAGCCCGTAGTTGGAGTAGACGAACTTGGCACCGGGAGCGCGGGTCAAGCGGTACCCGTTGAGAAACGCAAACATTTCGGCGTTGCCGTAGCCGGCATAGGGGTCGTTGATGTCGGCGTTGCCCATGTTGTCGGGCAGCCGCGGCAGACCGGAGCGCTGTTCGGCAAGATCGAGCAGCGTGATGGCGCGACCGGCCTTGCTCGGCGTATGAATGCCGGGCGGAACGTAGGCCGAGATCGGGGCGTTCAACTTCACCGCCCCGGAGCGCACCATCGACGCCAAGATCGTCGCGGTGAACGTCTTGGTCACCGAGCCGATTTCGAAGAGGGTGTGCGCGTCGAGCGGCCGGCCGTTGCCGGCGCTCCCTGCGATATAGACGTGGGTGGCGCCGCCGTCGATCACGCCGACCACGATGCCGGTTCCGGGCTGCGCGGCCACGCGCTGGTTCAGCGCCGCCTGCAGACCCGCAAGGCCGGCGGGCGCGACGGCAACGGCGGGCGCGCCGGCGGCCGACGACAGCGGTGCCGCGCCCAATAGCGAAGCGAGCGCAACGGCAAGCGTACGTTTCATGCCGACTCGTTAGGCTCGTGGCGGCGGGCGCCCTGCTTCCGCTCGGCGTATACCGGCGCATGGCCCGCGACACCAACGCATCCGGAATCCCGATCCAGCCGTGCTACGACGCGGTCGCCGGCACGGCGCACCCGCTCGGCGCTCCCGGCGCCTTTCCGTTTGCGCGCGGAATTCGCACCGACATGTATCGCGGACGGCTCTGGACGATGCGCCAATATGCCGGCTTCGCGACCGCCGCCGAGTCGAATGCGCGCTACCGCTACCTGCTCGAACGCGGCACGACCGGCCTCTCGGTCGCCTTCGACCTGCCGACCCAACTCGGCTACGACTCCGACGCTGCGATTGCGCGCGGTGAGGTGGGCAAGGTCGGCGTCGCCATCGATACGATCGAGGACATGGAGACGCTGCTCCACGCCATCCCGCTCGAGCGCGTGACCATTTCGATGACGATCAACGCGCCCGCATCGATTCTCCTCGCGCTGCTGCTCGCGGTCGCGCGCCGGCGCGGGATCGCCTTCGAGCACCTGGGCGGCACGATTCAGAACGACGTGCTCAAAGAATACGCCGCGCGCGGAACGTACATCTTTCCGCCGGGTCCCTCGATGCGGCTGGTCACCGACGTGATGCGCTACTGCACCACCCACGTGCCGCAGTGGAATACCATCTCGATTTCGGGTTACCACATTCGCGAAGCCGGATCGACCGCGCTCGAAGAGATCGCCTTTACGCTCTCGAACGGGAAGGCCTACCTGGCCGCCGCGCGGGCAGCCGGCCTCGATCTCGACGCAATTGCGCCGCGTCTCTCCTTCTTCTGGAACGCGCACAACGACTTCTTCGAAGAGATCGCGAAGTTTCGCGCGGCGCGTTATCTCTGGGCGCAGATTACGCGCGACGAGTTCGGTTGCCGCGATCCGCGTTCGTGGATGTTGCGCTTCCACACGCAGACCGGGGGATCGACCCTGACCGCACAAGAGCCTGACAACAACGTCGTACGGGTGACGCTCCAGGCGCTTGCGGCGGTCCTCGGCGGAACGCAATCGCTGCACACCAACGGCAAGGACGAGGCGCTGGCCCTGCCGACGGCCGAAAACGCGAAGCTGGCGCTGCACACGCAGCAGATCATCGGCTACGAATCCGGCGTTGCCGACGTCGTCGATCCGATGGCCGGTTCCTACTACGTGGAGTCGCTCACCAACGCGCTCATCGACGGCGCGCGCGCACTCATCGCCGAGGTCGACGCGCTCGGCGGCAGCGTCGCGGCGATCGAGAGCGGCTGGATGCAAGCCCGGATTGCCGATTCGGCATACGCCGCGGCGCAGGCGATCGAACGCGGCGAGGCCGTGGTCGTCGGCGTCAATCGCTTCGCCGAAGCGGACGGCGAAGGAACCGCCATTCCGCTGCAGCGCGTCGATGCCGCGAGCGAGCGCGAGCAGGTCGAGCGGTTGCAGCGCTTTCGCGCCGGTCGCGATCCGGCGCGCGCGAGCGCGGCGCTGGAAGCGATTCGCGCGGCCGCGACCGGCAGCGACAACCTGATGCCGCACTTTATCGACGGCGTCGACGCCGGCGCCACGCTGGGCGAGATCTGCGACGTGCTGCGCGGAGTCTTCGGCGTCTACCGCGCCAAGGAGGTGGTGGCGTGACGATCGACCACGTCGCGATCGTCGTCAAAGACCTCGAAGCGACCCTGCGGCTCTATACCGAGGTGCTCGGCTTCGAGGAGCTCTACCGCGAGGTCGTCGCCGACCAAGGGATCGAAGCGGTCGGCCTGCGGGCGGGCGACGCCGCAATCGAGCTGATCCGCCCGCTCGACGAAACGTCGGCGATCGCGCGCTTCCGCGGCGAGGCGGCCTCGAAGCTCCATCACACCGCCTACCGCGTCGACGACCTCGAGGCAGCGCTCGCGGCGCTGCGGGCCAAGGGCGTGCGGCTGATCGACCAGGCACCGCGGCGCGGCGCGCACGGCAATCGCATCGCCTTCATCCACCCCAGCGCCACGGCGGGGGTGCTGGTCGAGCTCTGCCAGCCGTCGCCGCCGCCCGAATAGCCGCACAAAAGTCGGAGCCACTTCTCAGCTTTCGGCCCTATAGTGGCCGCCGAGGATGCAAACGCACGAGATGATCTCAGGGCGCAGCGAGCGGCGTCGCCGCGAGTTTGGCTGGTCCGTACTGGCATCGATCGTGCTGCACGTGGCGCTGATCGGACTGCTGCTCACCGTCGCGGCCAAAATCATCATCCCCAATCAGGGCGCCCGCGAGCGCGTCTCACGCACGACGATCGCGTGGATCGAGCACCGCACGCCGGCCACGCCGCATCCCTCAGCGAAGCGCGCGCCGCTCCGGGCTGCGGTCGCGCCGGCCGCGGCGCTGCCGCGGCACGAGCTGGCGCGGATTCGCCCGCATTCCACGCCGCAACCGGCCGCCCATCGGCGCGCCACCAGCCTCGCCACCCGCATCGCCACCGATCGCCGCACCTTCGCAAACGAAGTCGCGCGCCTCAACGCCGGCAACGACCCCAACGCAATTCCAACGATCGATCCGGCGACGCAGCAAAGCGCGATGAAGAGTTTCCACATGAATCTTCCCGACGGGATGCACGCGCAGAGTCCGGGGAACGGACTGATCACCACGACGCGCCGCTGGAGGCACGACGGACAAGACTGCTACTACGGCCACTACGAGTACACGTACGGGGACGGTTCGGTCGAGTCGGCCGATATCGCGTGGCCGTTCTGCTACGATCCGGCCGTCGATCCGTTTCGCTTGCCGCCGCATCCGATCCCGATGCCGCTGCCGATCGCCGGCTATCGACTGCCGCCGGGCACGCGGCTCCCGCCGCTCGAGCGAGACGTCTATCGCGAGTGGCTCGCTGCGGGCGGCTGAACGCCGTTACGGCGGCGGCGCGATCCCGACCGCGATCTTGGTTTCAAACGTGCGATCCCACGGAAGCGCGATCGTCATCGCCGCGATGTGGTAGCCGGGGTCAAGCTGCCGGAGGATCGGCACCGCCGCGTTCCACAGCAGCGCGCGATTGCGGGCCGCGACCGCCGCGAGGAGCGCGCCGTGCAAGACCGCCGGATCGGCACCGGCCGCCTTAACCTGTGCGATCAGCTGCGGGCGAACGTCGACGTGGAACGCCACGTCGTCGACGAAGCGCATGAACGTAAACGTGCGATGCGCGAGTGCGTCGTAGCGTCCGTTGCGGCGGCCGACGCCGGCGGCGACCGCCTCGGCCAGCGCGGTGCCGACCGTATTCGCATTGGTATTCCAGCCCGCATAGGCGTCGAGCCGCGACGCGATTCCGTCGCGCAGGATGCGCTCGGCGAAGCGCCCCTGAGCGGCATACGACTGCAAAAAACTCAAGTCGGCGAGCGCGACCGGCGTTCCCGCGCGCTCGTCGGCCCGCAACGATGCGATGAAGGCCCGCTCCTGCGCGCCATCCGTATCGGGCACGCGCACCGCGAGCACGATCTCCGGATTGGTCTCGACCCGGCGGCCGCCGCAGCGCCGAATCAGCGCGTCGACGGCATCCGCGATCGGCGCGAACTCGATCGGGTCCTGATAGGTGCCGCCGTCCGGACGCGAGTAACGCACGGCGATGCGCGGGCGCCAGCCGACGCTGCGCGCCAGCGCGTGCGCGACCAGCGCCATCCCGAGTTCGTCGGCGCCGGGCTCGATGGCGACGTGCGCGCCGGCAGCGGCGAACGCCAGCGCGCGCACTTCCTTCACGTGCAGGCCGACCGGACCGCCATCGTCCTGCCCGAGCACCAGCCGATCGACGATACCGCGGCGCGCCAGATCGATCAGATGGCGGTCGATCGCGTAGTCGCGGTAGCGTGTGGCGAGGTAACTCTCGAGTAACGGCAGCCCGATCCGGCGGCGCAGATCGGCGGCGCGCGCCGCCTCGGTCGCGAGCGGCGGATCGTGCAGATTCGCGTACTCCTGCAGATAACTCCAGGCCGGTGCGGCCGCAAAGAATCCGCTCCCGGCCGGTGCCGCCGTCGGCGCGAGGCGCATGATCGTCCCGAACGCCGCGATCCAGGCATGCGGGTGCGCGCGGCGCAGATGCGCGAGCACGCGCAGCCGAAATGCGGCATCGGCATACTCGACGCCGGGCACCCGCGAGGCCACCAGTCCGCCGTAGGCGAGCATGTCGGTCGAGAGTACGAACGCCCGGCTGCGACGTTGCGGCGCGCCGTTGAGCCACGCGATGATCGCATCGGGCGAACCGGCGGTATAGTAACGGCCGAGCAGCGCGCGCGGCGGCTCCAGCACGCGTTCGCCCGCGATCCGCCCCAACAGACGCGGCAGTTGCGCGGTGACCGGGCGATCGTCGAGCGGAACGAACGCGATCGCGGCCAGCAGTCCGAGCGCCGGAATCATGCGTCGATCGCCGCGCGAAGCCGCCCGCCGCAGGCCGCCAGACGTGCGCGCGCGCCGGCCGCGTCGAGCGTGCAGCGCTGCATGACGACGGCCACCTTGACGCTGCCCTGCGCGCGTGCGAGCAGTTCGGTCGCCTCCGGCTCGCTCGTTCCGGTCAAGCGGCACACCAGCCGCAGCGCGCGAGCGCGCAGCTTGCGATTGCTCGCGACCACGTCGACCATAAGCCGATCGTAGACCTTCCCGCAGCGCGCCATGATCGCCGTCGAGAGCGCATTGAGCGCGATCTTCTGTGCCGTCCCGGCCTTGAGTCGTGTCGAGCCGGCCAGGACCTCCGGACCGGTCGGCAGGCGCACGACGATCTCGGCGACCGCGTAGAGCGGGGCGTCGGCGACGTTGGCGATCGCGACGGTGAGCGCACCGCGTTCGCGCGCGCGGGCCAGCGCCGCAACCGCAAAGGCAGCGCCGCCGCTGGCCGAGAGGGCGACGGCCGCGTCGGCCGGGCCGAGATCGTCGACCGCGCGGGCACCCGCCGCGGCATCATCCTCGGCGCCTTCGACCGCCTCGGCGAAGGCCCGCGCGCCGCCGGCCATGACCGCTTGGACGAGCGCCGGTGCGACGCCGAAGGTGGGCGGCAACTCGGCCGCGTCGAGCGCCGCGATCCGACCGCTGCTCCCGGCACCCACGTACCGCAGCCGCCCCCCGCGCTCGAGCCGCTCCGCGATCGCATCGGCCACGCGTGCGAGCGTCGCCGCCGCGGCCACGACCGCGTCGACCGCCGCGTGCTGATCGGTTGCGATCAGTTCGATCAGCGCGCGCGAACCGATCCGATCGAGCGCGAGACCGTGCGGATGCTCGCGCTCGGTTTCACCGATCTCGCTCACGCGCGCAGCAACGCCTGCGCCATCGCGAGCGCACCGAGAGCAGCATCGTGCGCGCCCTTGATCGTGACGAGTTGCGGCAGTTCGTTGCCGACGCGCGTCTCCAGCAGGTAGCTCAAGAGCGTATTTTCACGCAGCAGCCCACCCGCGAACACCAACGGCAGCCCGCGCTCGGTCGCGCCGCAGGCGCCCGCCAGCGCACGCACCAGTTCGAAGAGATCG
Organism: Vulcanimicrobiota bacterium; assembly: GCA_027459845.1. Classification (GTDB taxonomy): domain Bacteria; phylum Vulcanimicrobiota; class Vulcanimicrobiia; order Vulcanimicrobiales; family Vulcanimicrobiaceae; genus DAIDGS01. Next base: position 8,677 of record DAIDGS010000053.1, read on the forward strand.
AGCGCGGCGGCCTGAACGATCTTGGTCGCGCTGCGATCGCCCTCAACCGCGCGCGCGATCACCAGCGGCGCCAGCGCGGCAACCGCCGCAACCCCGTCCTCGCCCCCCAGCCGGGCGACCAGCGCGCGCGCGTCACCGGCGGCGTAGTGCGCCGCCAGCGCGTCGACGAAACCGTCGCGGGGCGCGCGACCGTCGAGCGCGCGCAGCAGGATGCGGAGCGCCGAGGCGCCGATCGCGTAACCGGAGCCTTCGTCCCCGAAGGCCGCGCCGAGACCGCCGCGGCGAAACGATTGGCCCGCGACTTCGGCGTACGCGAGCGATCCGGTGCCGGCGATCAAGACCATGGCATCGCCGCTGGG
>DAIDGS010000054.1 GCA_027459845.1 Vulcanimicrobiota bacterium
GCGGCGCGGAGCCGACGAACTCTTGGTCGGGACGCCGCGCGCGATCTACGGTTACGACCTGCATCGCCACGCGATCGCATGGAGCATCGGAACCGAGCTGCGCCGCACGGCGCAGGCGGCGTCGCTTCCGGCCGGCGGTGCGATCCTCGGGCCGCCGTCGGCGCTCGCCGCGCTCGGGCCGCGCTCGTTCGTCTATACCGACGACCTCTTTTCGACCGTGCGCGTCGTGCGCGGCACGACGGTCGAGCGAATCGGCGCGCCGCCGTTGCTCAATGCGAGCCCGGTCGGCGGCGGCTTTCGCGACGGCTCCGATGCGGTCGCGCGCTTTGCGCAACCGATGGGCGTCGCGGTTGCGCCCGACGGTGCGATTGCGATCGCCGATACCGCAAACAAGCGCATCCGCATCGTGCCGCCCTTCGACCTGCGCACGGCCACGGCACGCGCCGCGCGCGGGTTTCCGGTGCGCATCGCGCTCGTCGGCGATCGCCTCGGGCGATGGCGCGGAAGCTACGCGCGTTCGGTCGCCGGCCGCCTGCAGTCCGCGCTGTGCGCCACGGCGGCGCGCTGCCCGGTAGGCGTCGACGCCTACGCCCGCGGCGCGCGACCGAGCGGCTATACGGCGATCGTTGCGATCGTCGACGGCGCGCGCGACGGGCCGGCGCTCGCGTCGCTCGCGCGACGCTACGGCCGGCGGTTTGCGGTCGCGTTGGTTCCCGATGCGGCACAGCTTCCGGACGCGGCGCTGGCCTGGAAGCTTGCGGCCGGCACGCACTCCCAGCCGGCGCAGACCGCCGCTGCCTATCGCTCGGCGCGACGCCTGCTGCACGCGCAGCACATCCGCACCTTCGATTGGTGGCGTGCGGCGGCGCAGGCCGCGCGTGGGCGCGCGCTCTACGGCGCGAGCGTACCGCAACTGACGCCCTACGGCTGCGCGTGGCTGGCGGCTCGGCTGGCAGCGGCGTTGCGGTCGGCACGGATGCTCCTGCCGTGAGGGCGGGGCTCGCGCTCGTGCTGCTGGCGCTGGTGCTGCCGGCGTCTGCGGCGGCGCGAAGCCTCCCCGATCTTCCGGTGGTGACAACGCTGGCCGGCAACGGGCAGGCCGGGATCGTCGACGGGCCCGCGGCGCGCGCCGAGTTCCTGGGTCCGCAGGGCATCGCCTATGATCGGCGCGGCCGGCTTGACATCGCCGACACGCCGGCACAGCGCATTCGGCGCCTCGCCGGCGGCGTGGTGACGACCGTTGCCGGCGGCGGGCGCCTGCTCGCCGACGGTTTCGGCGTCGCCGGCGGCTATCGTAACGGGCCGGCGCGCGCGGCGCGGTTCGACGATCCGACCGGCGTTGCGGTTGGACCGCACGGCACGCTCTACGTGGCCGACGAGGGCAACCACGCGATTCGCGCGATCCGCAGCGGCCGGGTGACGACGCTGACCGGGTCGCCGCAGCGACGTCGGGATCGCGACGGGACCTTGGCGACCGCCGGCTTCGCGCATCCGCGGGCGATCGCGGTCGACGCGCGCGGAACACTCTACGTCGCGGATCCGCCCGACGGCGTGCGCCGCGTCGACCCGCGCACCGACCGCGTCACGACGTTGCACGGCGAGGAGTTCGACGGCGCGTGGAACCTCGCCATCGACCGCAGCGGCGCGCACGACGATTTGGTGCTCGATCTCCCGACCGCGGTCGGCGTCTACGATCTGGCCACGCGCCGGTTACGCTGGGGATACGGCACGCAGAACCTCTACGAGTACGACAACGAGGGGTTTGAGATCCCGACGCAGGGTGCCGAGTTCGCCGGGCCGGCCTCGGCCGTGGCGGCGTTGGATCCGAATCGGCTCGTCTTTACCGATCCGTTGTTCTCGAGCGTGCACTATCTGGTGCACACCGAGGCGCCGGAGTACTGGTACACGCGCGTGCTCGGCCGCCAGCCGCGGCTCGACGCGTCCGTGCGCGGCGGTGGCTTCCGCGATGGGCCGGGTCGCGACGCCGAGTATCGCCAGCCGATGGGGATCGCGATCGCTCCGGACGGGACCATCGCGGTCGCCGACACCGGAAACCGCCGAATTCGCGCGCTCGGGCCATTCGATCAGCGCACCTTCGAGACGGTTGGGCGCGCGCTGCCCGAGGTGCCGTCGTCCACGCTCTTCCGCATCGCGATCGTCGGAAACTCGTACGTGTGGGCGAACATGGCCTGGCACGATTCGCTCTCCGGTGTGGCGCGCGATCGGCTCTGCGCGGCCTTGAACCGTCCCGGGTCGCGCTGTCCGGTCGAGGTATATCCGATTCGCTTCGACGGCGTGCTCTTTCCCGACGAGGTGAACTACGCGCGCAGCGTCTTGGCCGACGGTCTCGTCAACGAGGTGGTGCTCGACGTCAACTCGTCGGGCTTTCTCTCGTATCGCCAGCCGCCCGACATCAACGTGCACGATCGCTTCATCGCGAACGTGACGCCGCTCTTGATCGGACTGCACGAGAAGATGCGCGCCGGCGGCACCCGCCTGGTCGTCGTGCTGCATCCCGATGCGTGGGACGTGCCCAACGAGATGTCGTACCGCAAGCTGTTCACCGGCGCGCGCGCCCCAGCCGCGGTCGCGCGCTCGTATGCGCTATTGCTGCACGCCGTGCGCGCCTCGGGCGTCGCGTACGTCGATCTGTGGCCGGCGTTCTTCGCCAACGACGCGCAGGCCGGCTTTCGTCCGCTCTTCGGGGCTTGGGATCATCACTTCACCGCCTTCGGCAACGCACTGGTCGGAGGCGCGATCGCCGCCGACGCATGGCCGCACGTGCGCCGCCGCTTCGATGCGAAAAAAGCGCGGCAGAGCAAGCGCGACGCACACAGGAAATCCCGCTCGTGAGGCTAAACGGCCCACTCCGGCTATCTATTTTTTGCCCCGGGAGCCTGGCCGCCCGATACTCGTTGTGAGGGTTCGTCGCTCGCTCATGAAGCGTTTTGGATCGTTTGCGCTACTGGTTGCCTTCGCGCTGGCCGGCTGTTCGTCGGGAATCGGTCCCGGGCCGGGGCTTCCCGGCGCGCCGACCGGGCCCGGAAATCCCGGAATGCCGAGCACGCAGCTTGGAAAGTACATCAAGCACGTGGTGCTCATCATTCAGGAGAACCGGAGCTTCGATAACCTGTTCGCCAACTTTCCCGGGACCGGCACCGTGCGCTGCGGGATGACCAGTACGGGGGCGTGCATTCCGCTCACGCCGATCACGTTCCAGGACACCTTCGACGGCTATAAGGACCTCGATCACGACTACTTGCCGGCGCGCACCGCGTGGGACAACGGCAAGATGGACAAGTTCGATCTCAACCACCTCGGCACGACCGGAGCCGGCCCGCTGGCCGGCGCGATTCCGTACTCGTACATCGTGCACTCGCAGGTCAAACCGTACTGGGACATGGCCAAACAGTACGTCTTGGCCGATCGCATGTTCCCGGTGATGTTCGG
>DAIDGS010000055.1 GCA_027459845.1 Vulcanimicrobiota bacterium
GGTTCCCGACCTCCTCACCGCCCTGGCCGGCGCGCGCGCCGTCGAGGTCGACGCCTATACGCTCGCGCGCGGACCGGTGGTGGCCGCGCTCGAAGCCGCGGCCGCCCGTGGGGCACGGGTGCGGGTGCGGCTGCAGGGCAGTCCGGTTCCCGGGACCGGCGACGGCATCGCGCGCGCGAACGCGGCGCTGGCGCGCGAGCTTGCGGCCGGCGGCGTCGATGCCGGCGTGACCGGTCCCGGCGATCCGCCGCTGCACACCAAACGCGTGACGATCGACGGCACGCTCTATCTCGACGCGCGCAACTTCGCTCGCGGCGACCTGCTGCTACGCGACGACGATCCCGGCGATCCGCAGGTGGCCGGCGCCAAGCGCAGCGCGCAGGCGATCGAGCGGGCGACGCTTGCGGGCGCGTCGCCGGCGTCGGATGCGATCGTCGAAAGCGAGTCGTTCGGCTGCTGCAACGCGGTGTGGGCCGGATTGCGCGATCTGGCGCGCGCAGGTGCGGCGCCGCGATTGCTGGTGAGCGCGCGCGAACTGCGCGGCAACCTGCGCGAGCGCGCCGTTCTCGACGACCTGGCCCAACGCGGCGTTCGGATCCGCGTCACGCAGACGACCGATAAGCTGGCGGCCGCCGGCGGGCGGGCGTGGCTCGGTTCGGCCAACGCGACCGCAGCGATCGCCACCCCGGACGAGTCGGACTGGGGCGTCGCGAGCGGCGATCCGGCGATCGTGGCGGCCGTACGCGCGCGCTTCGAACGCAACTGGAGCGCGGCCCGCCCGCTCGCGGCGGTCGGCGCCTAGGGCAGTCCGAAGAGCGCGCGCGCGTTGGCGTCGAGGATCGCCTCGAGTTCGCCGGGTGCGATCGCGAGCAGGTGCGCCAGCGCTTCGAGCGTGTGCGCGGCGAACGCCGGCTCGTTGCGCCGGCCGCGCAGCGGTACCGGCGCCAAGTAGGGCGCGTCGGTTTCGAGCACCAGCGCGTCGACGCCGACGGCGGCCACCGCCGCGCGCAGCGCGCCGGCGGTTTTAAACGTCAGCACGCCGCCGATGCCGAGCCGCAGCCCGAACTCGCCGACGAAGCGTTCGGCCTGCGCGGCATCGCCGGTAAAGCAGTGCACGACGCCGCGCATGCCGCTGCGCCACTCGTCGCGCAAGATCGCGACGAAGTCTTCAAATGCGTCGCGCTGATGAAAGACGACCGGGAGCGCGCGCTCGCGTGCCAGCGCGATCTGCGCGCGCAGCACCCGCGCTTGCTGCTCGCGCGGCGAGTGATCGTAGTAGTAGTCGAGCCCGGTTTCACCGATCGCGACCGCGCGCGGGTCCTCCAGGAGCGGTGCGAAGGCCGCGGCGATATCGGCGGGCGCGTCCTTGGCTTCGTGCGGGTGGATGCCGATCGACGCGTAGTCGCCGTAGCGGCGGGCGGTCTCGAGCGCGCGTTGCGAGTCGTCCAGGTCGCAGCCGACGTCGAGCATGGTAGCGACGCCGGCGGCACGGGCGCGCGCCACGGTAGCGTCGCGGTCGCCATCGTACTGGCGGTCGTGAACGTGCGCGTGCGTATCGATCACGGCGCTGCGGCCAACTCGATGCGCGGGAAGAGCAGATCGCCGGGATGGGTCGTGGTGCCGGGGGCGAGTCCGCCCCAAACGCCGAGTGCGTGCTGCCAGCCGTCGTCGATGGCGCCGGCCGCTCCGAGCTGACGCCAAGCCTCCCCCATCCGCTCCGGCATGAACGGATGGAGCAGGATGGCCACCCGGCGCAGTCCTTCGGCGAGATCGTAGAGTAGCGCGTCGAGTTCGTCGTTGCGCCCTTCCTTATGGAGGACCCACGGTTTGCGCTCGTCGATGCTGGCATTGAGCGCGGTGACGAGTTCCCAGATCGCTTCGAGCGCTTCGCGAAAGCGTAGGTCGAGGATCAGCCCGCGCACGCGCGCCGGCAGGTCGCCAAAGCGCGCACCAAAGCTGCTCGAGGGGCCGCTGCCGGCCGGGACGATCCCCTCGCGGTACTTCTGCAGCATCGTCAACGAACGGCGAAAGAGGTTGCCGAGGTCGTTCCCGAGATCGCCGTTGTGGCGCTGTGCGATCTTCGCTTCGGAGTACGAAAAGTCGGCGCCGAAAGGCGCTTCGCGGAGCAAAAAGTAGCGCATCGAGTCGGCCCCGAAGCGCTCGGCCAGCGCGAACGGATCGACCGCGTTGCCCAGGCTCTTTCCGATCTTTTGTCCGTCGACGGTGATCCAGCCGTGCGCGAAGACCGTCTCGGGAGCCGCCTCGCCCAGCGCCCACAGGATGGCCGGCCAGATGATCGTGTGAAAGCGCGCGATCTCCTTGCCGACCAGTTGCACGGTGGCCGGCCAGTAGGTATGAAAGCGCGCGTCGTCCTCGCTCCAGCCGATCGCGGTGATGTAGTTCAGCAGCGCGTCGAACCACACGTAGATCACGCCGCCACCGTCGGGCACCGGAATGCCCCAGTCGAAGTTGGTGCGCGAAATCGAGAGATCGTCGAGGCCCTCCTCGAGGATCGCCATCATCTCGTTGTAGACCGAACGCGGTCGAACCCACTGAGGATGCGCGCGAAAGTGCTCGATCAGGCGATCGCGGTAGGCCGAGAGCCGAAAGAACCAGTCGTTTTCGGAGATCCACTGCACGGCGCGACCGCAGGTGGGGCAACGGCCCTCGACCAACCGCGACTCCAGCCAGAAGGTCTCGTCGTGGACGCAGTACCAGCCCTCGTAGGTTCCTAGATAGATGTCGCCGCGCTCGCGTAAGCGCTCGAACACGCGCTGCACCTTGGTGGCGTGGCGCGCCTGCGTGGTGCGGATGAAGTCGTCGTAGTGCACGTGATACGCGTGAAAGAGCGACTCCCAGCGCGGGACCAGCGCGTCGCACCAGGCCTGCGGCGTTTGGCCGGCGGCTGCGGCCGCGTTGGCGACCTTTTGCCCGTGCTCGTCGGTGCCGGTGAGAAAGAAGGCCGGCCCGTCGGTGCGCGCCGTTCGCGCCAGCACGTCGGCGACGACCGTGGTGTAGGCGTGGCCGATGTGGGGATTGCCGCTAATGTAGTAGATCGGGGTGGTGACGTAAAAGGCGCGCACCTCAGGTCTCTTCGGCGTTGGCTGCGCCGCCCTTGCCGGCGCGCAGCGCGCTGATGCGGGCGTAGAGCGCGCGCCGCTCGCCGCGCCCGGCTTCGGCAAAGCGGCGTGCGATCTCGGCGACGCGCGTGCCGCGCCCGAGCAGCGCGAGGATCTCCGCATCGCCGGGGGCGTCGGGCGGCGGTTCCGGCCGTGCGCACGGCGCGATCGCGAAGCTCAGTTCGCCGCGTACCGGACGCTCCAGCGCGTCGCGCACCTCGCGCGGCGTTCCGAGCAGTTGTTGCTCGAAGCGCTTGGTGTACTCGCGGACGAGAAAGACGCGCGCCTCGGGGGCGACGGCATCCAAGTCGTCGAGCGCCGCGACGATACGCTGCGGCGACTCGTACCACAGCGTGGTCGCATCGCTTTCGAGCGCGCGCGCGAAAGCGTCGCGTCGCGCGCGCGCCGTCCGCGGCGGAAATCCTTCGAAGCTGAAGCGGCGCAGCGTGAATCCCGAGAGCACCGCCGCACCGAGCGCGGCATTGGCGCCCGGCAGCACCTCCACCGGAATCGCCGCGGCACGCGCCGCCGCA
>DAIDGS010000056.1 GCA_027459845.1 Vulcanimicrobiota bacterium
CGCGCGCAGGTGCGGGAAAGTGCCGACGACCTCGCACAGGTGAGCGTGAAGTTGGATGGCGCGGTACGGCGCTTCGAGGTGCGCCGCGGAGTCGAATCGGTGCTGGAGGCCGGGTTACGCGCCGGCATCGATCTGCCGTACTCGTGCAAAGGCGGCGTCTGCTCGACCTGCCGGGCGCAGCTCGAAAAGGGGGAAGTGGATATGGACGTGCATTTTGCGCTGGAGGACTACGAGGTGCGGAGCGGCGTCGTGCTGATGTGCCAGAGCCATCCGGTGACCGATCAGGTCGAGCTCGACGTCGATGCGATCGCGGCGCAACTGATATGAGCGACCACGTTCGCATCGCGCGCTCCGGTGCGGTGTTGCACCTGACGCTGCATCGCCCGGAGAAACTGAACGCGCTTACGACGGAGATGGCGGGGACGCTGCACGCTGCGCTCGTCGATGCGGCCGACGACGACGGTGTGCGGGCGGTGCTGCTCGATGCCGCCGGGCGCGCCTTCTGCGCCGGCCAGGATCTGAGCGATCCGGCGGTTGCACCCGGCGCCGATCTGGGTGCGACGATCGAGCGCGCCTACAACCCGCTGATACGCGCGATGCGGGCGCTCCCAAAGCCGATCGTTGCGGCGGTCAACGGGATCGCGGCCGGCGCCGGCGCCAATCTGGCCTTTGCGGCCGATCTGGTGTTGGCGGCGCGTTCGGCAAGCTTCGTCGAAGCGTTTGTGCGCATCGGCTTGATGCCCGACTCGGGTGGGACCTGGATGCTGCCGCGGGTGCTCGGCCACGCGCGGGCAGTCGGCGTCGCGATGCTCGGCGAGACGTTCGATGCGGAGCGGGCGCTCGCTTGGGGCGCGCTGTGGCAGGTGGTCGACGACGAGCAACTCGCGGCCTGCGCGACCGAACTGGTCGAGCGGCTGGCCGCGATGCCGACGCGCGCGCTCGGCACGATCAAGCGCCTGATGGAGGCCGGATGGAGCAAGACGCTCGACGCACAGCTCGATGCCGAGCGCGACGCGCAACGCGCGCTGGGCGGCGGCTTCGACTTTGCCGAGGGCGTCGCGGCATTTTCGGCCAAGCGCCCGGCGCGCTTCGACGGTCGATGAGCGCGGCGCAGACGCTGGCGCAGCGGTGCGCCGACGCGATGTTTGCCCGCGATCGGGCATCGCAGACCGCGGGAATGGTGGTCGAAGCCATCGCCCCCGGGTTTGCGCGACTGAGCATGACGGTGCTGCCCGAGATGCTCAACGGGCACGCGAACGCGCACGGTGGCGCCATCTTTGCCTTAGCCGATTCGGCATTTGCCTTTGCGTGTAACTCGCGCAACGTGGCATCGGTCGCGCAGCATTGCGCGATCACCTACGTTTCGCCCGGCCGGACCGGCGAACGGCTGATCGCCGAAGCGCGCGAGATCGATCTGAGTGGGCGTTTCGGCGTCTACGACGTGACGGTACGGGCGGAGGACGCACGCGTGGTCGCGATCTTTCGCGGACATTCGGCCGCCGTGCGCGGGCGAATCGTGGACGAGGAGTCGGCGACGTGAAGGCGGCGTATCTGTGCGACGGCGTTCGAACGCCGATCGGGCGCTACGGTGGAGCGCTCGCGCCGGTCCGCGCCGACGACTTGGCGGCCGCGCCGATCGCGGCGCTGATTGCGCGCAACCCTCAGATCGACTGGGAGGCGCTCGACGACGTCTACCTCGGCTGCGCAAATCAAGCCGGCGAGGATAACCGAAACGTCGCGCGGATGGCCGTACTGCTCGCCGGACTGCCGGAATCGATCCCTGCGGCGACGATCAACCGGCTGTGTGGCTCCGGGCTCGACGCGGTTGCGATTGCGGCGCGCGCGATCGCAGCCGGCGAGCTCGACCTGGCGATCGCCGGGGGCGCGGAGAGCATGAGCCGGGCACCGTTCGTGATGCCCAAGGCCGGTAGTGCGTTCGCGCGCGATGCCGTCGTCTACGATACGACCATCGGGTGGCGCTTCGTCAATCCGGTGCTCAAGGCACAGTACGGAATCGACAGTATGCCGGAGACCGGTGAAAACGTCGCGCAGGAGTTTAACGTCGCGCGTGCCGATCAAGATGCGTTTGCGCTGCGCTCGCATCAGCGCGCGGTCGCCGCGATCGCGTCGGGAAGGTTGGCGCGCGAGATCGTTCCGCTCGAGGTACCGCAGCGCAAGGGCGTCGTGCTGGTCGAGCGCGACGAACATCCGCGGGCCGATACCACGCTCGAGAAGCTGGCCGCACTGGCGACCCCGTTTCGCGCCGGCGGATCGGTAACCGCCGGGAATGCCTCGGGCGTCAACGATGGGGCGGCAGCCATCGTGGTCGCTTCCGAGCGGGCCATCGAGCGTTACGGGCTGCATCCGCGCGCGCGAGTGCTGGGCGCCGCCACGGCCGGCGTCGCACCACGCATCATGGGCGTCGGGCCGGTCTACGCGACGCGCAAGCTCCTCGCGCGTCAGCACATGACGATCGGCGACGTGGATCTTATCGAGCTCAACGAAGCCTTTGCCTCGCAGGCACTGGCATCGTTGCGGCTACTCGGACTCGCCGACGACGCGTCGCACGTCAATCCCAACGGTGGCGCGATTGCGCTAGGCCACCCGCTGGGCATGAGCGGAGCGCGTCTGGCGCTGACGGCGTCGCTCGAGCTCGCCGAGCGGCCCGAACTGCGGGTCGCGCTCTGCACCATGTGCATCGGGGTCGGTCAAGGTATCGCGCTGTTGCTCGCGCGCGCATGAGCGGCGAGGTCTTCGAGCCGATCGAGCGAGCCGGCATCGACGAGTTGCGCGCGCTCCAACTGGCGCGCCTGCGCGCCACCCTCGAGCGGGCGTATCGCTGCGTGCCGCACTATAAAGCGCGTTTCGACGCGGCCGCCGTGCATCCCGACGATCTCCGCGAACTCGCGGACCTGAGCCGCTTTCCGTTTCTGGTCAAGGACGACTTTCGCGCGAACTACCCGTTCGGTCTCTTCGCGGTCGACCGCGCGCGGGTTGCTCGGCTGCACGCGTCCAGCGGTACGACCGGGCGCGCGACCGTCGTCGGGTACACGCGCGCGGATATCGATACCTGGGCCGGATTGGTGGCGCGCTCGATCTTTGCGGCCGGCGGTCGAGCGGGCGACGTCGTCCACGTCGCCTACGGTTACGGGCTGTTCACGGGCGGGCTCGGCGCGCACTACGGCGCCGAGCGCCTCGGGTGCACGGTCGTGCCGATGTCGGGCGGTCAGACCGCCAAACAGGTGCAGTTGATCTGCGACTTTGCGCCGCGCATCATCATGGTCACGCCAAGCTACGCGCTTGCGATCGCCGAGGAGATGGAGCATCGCGGCATCGAGCCACGCACGTGCAGCCTCGCACTGGGAATTTTCGGGGCCGAACCGTGGAGCGAGGAGATGCGCGCCACGATCGAAGCGCGCTTCGGTATCGACGCCCTCGATATCTACGGACTCTCCGAGGTGATGGGTCCGGGCGTCGCCGCCGAGTGTCTTGAGACGAAAGATGGGCTGACGCTCTGGGAAGACCACTTCTATCCCGAGATCGTCGACCCGGTGAGCGGCGCGGTGTTGCCCGAGGGGGACTTTGGCGAGCTGGTTTTGACCTCGCTCACGAAGGAGGCGTTGCCGGTGATTCGCTACCGCACCCGCGATCTAACCCGGCTTCTGCCCGGAACCGCGCGACCGATGCGGCGCCTCGCCCGCATCCGGGCGCGTAGCGACGACATGCTGATCGTGCGCGGCGTCAACGTTTTCCCATCGCAGATCGAGGCGCTACTGCTTCGCGAACCCCTACTCGCGCCGCACTACCGGATACATCTCACGCGGGCTGGTGCGCTCGATCGCGTGCGCGTCTATACGGAGTCGCGCGAGCAGCTGGAGGACGACCAACGCGCGATCTGCGCACGATCGCTCGAGGCAGCGATCAAGACGTTCATCGGGATCAGCGTTTCGGTCGAGATCGGTGCGCCGGGCCAGATCGAGCGCTCGTCGGGAAAGGCATCGCGCGTCCTCGACGAGCGCTCGCCGACCTAGCGCGCGAGCAGAGCTTGCGCGGCCGTCACGGCGCGTGCGATGCGAGCCTCGCCGTGCGCGGCCTGGGATGCCAGCTTTGTATAGACCGCATATTCGGCGGCGTTCGGGCGGAGATAGGCCATGTCCAGCGTGGCCGCCAGATAGGCCAGATGACTGCGCAGCTTGGTTTCGTGCAGCAGGCTGCCTTCGCTCGAGGCGATCTTGAACTGCACGAGGGCGTCGACGGCACGCTCCAGCCGCGCGAGCGCTGCGCGGGTGGCGGCGTTCGACGGACGCTGCGCCAGCGCGTCGCGGACGGCCAACGCGGCGTTGATCTGCCGGTCGAGACGATCGAGCGTGCGGTGAATTTTGCGTTCGAGCGCCAACCGCGCGGCGAGCGCGCCGGCACCGGGATGCAGGCGCGGATCCAGCGTGACCGCGAGCGGAGCGGTCGCGGTCGTACCGCCGTAGGTCAGCGCGACCGTGTAGGTACCGGGGATGACCGTCGGACCGTCGACGCGGTCGGGGAGACCGCCGGCGGAGACCGGCCGGTAGAAGCCGTTGACCTCGGTCGCGCTGGGATAGCGCAGGTTCCATTGGATGCGGTTCATCCCGGCGTGGATCCAGCGCTGGCGCACGCGCGCGAGCGCACTGCGTTCGGCGGGAGTCAAGCGCACCATGCTCGCCGCCGTCGGCCAGCCCTTGGCGTCGAGCGCATGCGGCGCGTGCAGCACGGCTTCGAGGTGCGCGAGCTCGTGCGGCGGCAGCGCGAAGGATGCCGTCGGTAGCGCGAGCAGCGATCGCGGGCGTTGGTGCAACGCAAAGCGATGGACGATCGCACCGTGTTCGTCGCGTACGGTGAGGCTGACAGGGGTGCCGCCCGTATACGAATGCGGAATCGAGAAGAAGATGGTCGCGCCGAAGGGTGGATTGGTTCCGGCGTCGGGAACGTGATAGCCGCCCGCTCCGTAGGCGTGCGTGAGCCACGCGGTTTGCGGCGCGAACAGATAGGGGGCGGTGGCATCGACGGCGGCGCCGCGTGCGATCTGTTCGAGGAGCGCGAGGTCGTCGAGAACCCAAAACGATCGACCGTGCGTTGCAATCGCAACCTCGCCCTCGCGCGAATCGACCGCCAGGTCGCGTACCTGCGCGCGCGGAAGGTTGAGCGTCAGCGGCTGCCAGCGATTCCCGCCGTCGAAGCTGACGTATACCGTGTTCTTCGTCCCGGCGAACAGGAGCCGTGGTTCGTTCGGGTCCGCGCGTACCGCAAAGACGTACTCGTCGGGCGCAAGCCCGCGCGTGATGCGCGTCCAGTGCGCGCCGTCATCGGTGGTTTCGAAGACGTACGGATGAAAGTCATCCCACATGTAGCGTGACGCGCTCAGGTAGGCGGTCTGCGGCGCGGCGTAGGAGGGCTGGATCGAGGTGATCTCGGCCCACTGCGGCAGTCCCGGCGGGGTGACCGCCTTCCAATGCGCGCCGCCGTCCTCGCTGACGTGCACGAGTCCGTCGGCCGAACCTGCCCAGATCGTCTTGCCGTCGAGCGGGGAGACCGCGAGAGCGGAGATGTCGGGGAAGATCTCGGCACCGGACTGGTCGAGGTCGATCGGGCCGCCGCTGGGTGCCTCGGTACGCTTGACGTTGCGCGTCAGATCGGGGCTGATGCGCTTCCAGGTTTGTCCGTAGTCGTCGCTCTGCAGCACGTACTGCGAGGCGATCAGCAAGCGCCGTGGATCGGCCGGCGAGAACAGGATCGGATGGGTCCAGCCGAACCGGTACCTGAGTTCGCCGGAGGATGCGCCCTCCTCGTAGTTGGGCCACGGGCTGACGCTGCTGTACTCTCCGGTGGTGCGATCGTAGCGCAGGAAGATGCTGAAGTAGCCGCTTCCGTAGGTGACGTTGGGGTCGTTGGGTTGCGGTGCGACGAAGCTGCTCTCGCCGTAGGCTGCCGGGTGCCACTGCGCAGAGCGTATCGCACCGTAGCTCGAGGCGGTCGGACCCTCCATCGAACCTTCGTCCTGTTGCGCGCCGTAGACGTCGTAGGGAAAGCGGTTGTCGATGGCAACGTGGTAGAACTGCCCGGTCGGTTGATTGTGCTCGGTGCTCCAGCTTCTCCCGCCGTCGGTCGACACCGTTGCGCCGCCGTCGTTCCCTTCGAGGAGAATCCTGGGATTGGTCGGGTCGATCCACACGATGTGATTGTCGCCATGCGGTGTATGGAGTTCGCTGAAGTGCTTACCGCCGTCGTGCGAGACCCAGAGCGCGTCGACTTCGGGAACGTACACGGTGTTGGGATCGCGCGGGTCCGCGTAGACGCTCATGTAGTAAAACGCGCGTTGACGGAGGTTCATCTTTGCGTAGACGCGCGTCCAAGTCGCACCGCCGTTCGACGAACGAAAGACGCCGCCGGCCTTGGCCTGCACGATCGCATAGACGACGTTCGGGTCGGCCGGAGAGACGGCGACGCCCATGCGCCCCAGCGTTCCGCGGGCAAAGCCTGGGTTCGACGATATCTTGCGCCAATGCGCGCCGGCGTCGACGCTCTTGTAGATGCCGCTCCCGGGACCGCCGCTCGAAAGCGTCCACGGCGTGCGATAGGCCTGCCACATCGCGGCGTAGAGCACGTTGGGTGCGCTGGGCGCCATAGCCAGCGCGATCGCGCCGGTGTTCGCATCGGTGAAGAGCACGCGCTGCCAGTGCTTCCCGCCGTCGGTCGTTTTGAAGACGCCGCGGGCGGCATTCGGCTTGAAGACGTGTCCCATCGACGCGGCGTAGACGACGTTGGGGTTGTGCGGGTCGATCAGGAGCGCGCCGATCGTGTGGGTGTGACGCAACCCGGCGTAGTGCCAGGTCCGGCCGGCGTCGTTCGAGCGATAGACGCCGTCGCCGGT
>DAIDGS010000057.1 GCA_027459845.1 Vulcanimicrobiota bacterium
GCAGCCAAGGGAGAGCGCGATGAGCGTCTACGTGTTCGGTCCATTCCAGCTCGACGCTGCGCGCCTGCTGTTGCTCGAGAACGGCGTCCCCGTGCCGCTCGGTCCCAAAGTCGTCGAAACGTTGCTCGCGCTGATCGAGCATCCCGGCGACGTGTTGAGTAAAGCCGCGCTGATCGAGCGCGTGTGGCCCGAGGGCTACGTCGACGAAGCCAACCTGGCACAGAACATCTACGTACTGCGCAAAACGCTGCGCAGCCGCTGGTCGGTCGAGGCGATCGAGACGATTCCACGGCGCGGCTATCGCTTCGCCGCCGACGTGCGCCGCGGTCACGACGTCGCGCACGAACCCGCACCGGAACGTCCCATCGCGGCTCGCAACGTGCGGCGCCGATGGTGGCCGGCCGCCGCGGCGACGCTCGCGATCGCGTTGATCGGGGCGCTCGCGATGAGCGCCTTTGCGCCGCACCGGAGCGTCGCGATGCACCTCTCCCCCAACGGCGCGCGGCTGTACCAAATCGGACGCTACTACTGGAACTTGCGCACCCACAGCGGACTGCGCAAGAGCGTGCGCTACTTCACCGCCGTCGTCGATGCCGATCCGAAAGATCCGCGCGGCTACGCCGCGCTGGCGTCGGCGAATGCGATGCTGGGCGACTATGCCTACGGTCCGGCCCCCGCCAAGGTGTACTTTGCGCGCGCCCAAGCCTACGCGCGCAAGGCGCTGGCGATCGATCCGCGCTGCGGCGAAGCGTACGCCGTGTTGGGTATGCTCGAGACCGAGAACCCGACCACCAAGCGGCTGGCGATCGGGATTCGGCAACTGCGTCGTGCCATCGCGCTCGATCCCAACGACGCGCCGGCGCACGAGTGGTACGGCATCGCGCTCATGACGCAGGGCAACGTACGCGGCGGCTACGCCGAGTTGCAGAAGTCGGCGCAGCTCGATCCGCTCTCGGTCGCGACCACGATTTGGCTGGGCCAGGCGGCCTACCTCAGCCATCGCTACGGTGCGGCGATCGGCTACTCGCGCGAAGCGATCGACTTCTCGCCGCTGGGGCGCGAAGCGTTCGCGACGATGGGCCTGGCCTACGAGGCGCGCGGCGAACTCGCCAAGGCGATTGCCGCCTTCCAGGCGATGCAGCGCACCTGCCCCGACTGCCGATACGACGCGGCGGCGCTGCTGGCGGCCGTCTACGCGCACGAGAACCGCCTCGCGCAGGCGCGCGCCGAGATTGCGCTTGCCAGTCACCACGCCAAAGACGTTCCACCCGAAGATCTGGCCGCGGCGCTGTTGGCGATCGGCCGCAAGCGCATCGCGTTCACGTGGTTGCTGCGCGTCGAGCCGCGCGACTACCTGCGCGCGCAGGTCGCCAGCGATCCACGCTTCGACGCGCTGCGTCACGATCCGCAACTCGCCGCCTTCGCGCAGAAGCCGGCTTGAGCGCGTCGCTGCTCGATATCCTGGGCACGCGCCCGGCGCTGGCGCGTACCCTGGCCGCGCACCTGCGCGCCTTCGACGAGGGCGTGCTTCCGGCGCGCACCCGCGAACTGGTGGCGCTGATGGTGTCGTGGCTCAACGCCTGCGAGCGCTGCGTGGAAGTGCACGGCGCGATGGCCGAGCGACTCGGTATCGATCGCGCGACGCTCGACGATCTGGTCGACTACGGCCGTAGTCCGCGCTTCGCCGAACCGGAACGCGCAGCGCTGGCCGCTGCCGTCGCGCTTACGCGCGAGCCGCGCGGGCTGCCGCCGAACCTCCGCGACGCGCTCGATCGGCACTTCGAGGCGGCCCAGGTGGTCGAGTTGATCGCGCTGATCGGCGTCTATAACTACGTCAATCGCGCCAACAACGCCCTCAACGCGCCTTAGCCAGCGCCGTGGTCGCGCGCACCATCATGGTTTCCGTCGTCACGACGCGCGTGCTCGTGATCCGGTCGTGGAGCCAGATGCGGCGCCAGAACAGGCTGATCGGGGCGATCGCCCAGTACAAGAAGAACACCAACGCGTAGCGCAAGAGCGTGCGAAACGGCCCCGGACGCTGAAAGTCGACCGTGACGACGCGCAGCCCACTGATCATCATGCCGAAGGTTTGTCCGGCCACCGCCACCAGCACCGTCAAGTAGAGGCAGAACCAAAAGAACCAGCCGATGTGCCGGTAGAGTGCGGTGCCGACGTCCTGAATCGGCATCTCCTGGCCGTCGAAATCCACCAAGACGTTGCCGGGGGTCAACGTGAACGGACCCAACCGCGCCGCCAATCCCGACTTGACGAGCGCGGCGGTGTCTTTGGGCGCCGGACTCGCCGCAGCTTTGCTCCCGAGCGCAATCGGCGCAACCACCAGATTGACGTTCGACCCGCCTTTCGAACCCGGCGTGACGCCGACGTTGACCGGCGCCTGTCCGAACGAACCCAGGATCGCGCCGACCAGAATGAAATCGATCGCCAGCGCCGTGAAGCGTCGCCACCAGCCGGCGCAGTCGGCCTTCTCGACGTGCGTCCGGCCCGGCGTGGGTAGTGCCGGCGGCGTTTGATCGACTTCGCGCCCAAACCAATCGCGCGCGATGGCGAAGGCCGGCGTCTGCATGAATGTGCGCAGCGCCGCGATGCGCCGCGTGACGTAGGGCTCGGCGCCGAGCCATTCGCCCCAACGCACCACCGAATCGGCGCTGGCTTCGGCATCCTGTTCGGCAAAGGCACGCGGATCGACGTTGCGTCCGAACTCGTGAAACGCCGAGACGAGCATCGCGCGGATCGCCGCGTCGATCGAGCCGCACGTCAGCAACCCGACCTTGTCGCAGGTGTAGGTGCACGACCGCAGCCATCCGCCGAAGATCAGCGAGATCAGCGGATTCTCGTTGCCGTTCACGCTCAGCAGCGAGAGGAAGCGCGTGTGTCCGGCGGCGATGTGCCCGAGTTCGCGTCCGGTCATGAACGCCAGCTCGTCGTCCTCGTAGGTTTCGATCCAGTGGCTCGAAAAAACCAGTGCGTAGGGTTGCCCGAACCCGAGCGCGGCGACCGGCACGAAGTTGTCTTCGCGGACGAAGACCAGCGGCATCGGAATTTCAAGCGCCGCGCAGGCGCTCTTCACGATCGCGAAGACGCGCGGATACTGTAGCTCGTGCACCATCACGCTGGAGCCGAGGTGCCGCCCGCGCGCCAGCGTGACGTAGACCATCGCGACGACGATCAAGAGCGCGACCGTCGAAACGCCGATCGACTCGTGCAGCGCATAACCGATCAGCAGCGCCGCCGGCAGCGCGCAGATCGCGGTGAGAACGAAGGCTAGGCGCTCTCGGCGATCGCGGAGCGAATTCGGGCCGTCGAAGAGCGAGACGAGCACGTGCGCTTCTCGGTGCTCGACGCACGCGATTCCTGCCCGTCCGGGCGCGCGACGCTCACGGCATTTCCGCCGGATCGCTTGGCGGCGTACATCTCGCGATCGGCGATCGCGAGCAGATGTTCGGGCGAACCGTCGATTGCAGGCACGATCGCCAAGCCGATGCTGGCACGCACCGGCACCGAGCCGTCGTCGGTCGCGATCGGACGCTCGAAGCTGTTCAGAATCTTGTGTGCCGCCGAAATGGCAGCCTCGTGGCTGTAGAGATCCTCCAGCAACACCACGAACTCATCGCCGCCCAGCCGCGCCACGGTATCGGTGACGCGAACGTGCTCCTGAAGCCGGTCGCCGATCGCGCCGAGGACGCGATCGCCGACGCTGTGGCCGAACGTGTCGTTGACCCGCTTGAAGTCGTCGAGGTCGACGAACAGGACGGCGCAGTGCGTGCCGTGACGGCGGGCGCGTGCGATCGCCGCGGTCAAGCGTTCCGAGAGCAGCGCGCGGTTGGGAAGATGCGTAAGCGCGTCGTAGAGCGCGAGATCGGCCAGTTCGGCTTCGCGTTCTTTCAGATCGGTGATGTCGAGCAGCGTGCCGATGCGCGCGACCGCTAGGCCGCGATCGTCGCAGATCCAGCGCACGCGCTCGCGAACGGCGCGCACGCGCCCGCCGGCGCAGATCATCCGGTGATCGCAGGTGTACCCGTTGGGTTCGTCTTCGAGCGCGCGATCGATGAGATCGCGATCGTCGGGGTGATCGTAGGCGCGCAGGTCGAGCGTGGTCGCGTGACGGTCGAGGCCGAGCATCGCGGCCAGTCCGCTCGAAATCGCGACCGAGCCGGTGCGCATGTCCTCGCGCCACGTGCCGATGCCGGCCTGGTGCTCGACTTCGGCGAGATCGTGCGGCGCGACGAGGTGGCTGCCGGCGATGAGGTCGAGCGCGCGCCCGCTCACGCCGATGACGGCGCCGTCGGGACCCTGGAGTGGATCGAGTGTGAAGCCGTAGGTCGAGCCGCAGACCGGGGCTTCGAAGGCGACGCTCTCGCCTTCCAGCGCCCAGCGGTGCGCGGTAACGATCAGCCCGAAGGCGTCGTCGGGAGACCAGAGATCGCTCACGTGGACGCGGCTGTAGACGGTGCCGAGACCGCTGAGATCGCGAAGCCGAGCCGTGAACGACGTGACCTCGAGTTCGGTATCGGTGATCCAGACCAGTGCCTGGTCGTACATCGTCTGCCTCCGCGTCCCCCGTGAGCGAGTCTCTGGTGTCTCACATGATAGGTGCCGGGGAACGCGGCCGAATCGGGGCAATCCCCTAAATTTGCCACCTACGTGGCGCGCGGGGTCATTACGGGGGATGCCGCAGCCGAGGGCTCCGAGGCGCGGAAAAAAAACGTCGCAAGGGGGTTGACCGGCGCGCACGGTTACGTTATTGTACTAGTGTACTAGTACGACATTGTGCTGGTACGAACCGAAGGAGTGAACCCGATGACCCGTTACCTACCCGATCGCCCCGACGCCGAGTTGGCGCGCGAGGCCCGTACCCCGGTCCGGCTGCCGCTGCAGTCCGGCAGCGCGATCTTCCCCGGCTGGGGCCCGAAGTTCTAAGGAGCCCAGGGCGATGCCGGCCGTCTTGACGGTTGACCCGCGCAGCGGCGTTCCGATCTACCTGCAGATCATCGAGCAGGTGAAGCGGTCGGTCGCGCT
>DAIDGS010000058.1 GCA_027459845.1 Vulcanimicrobiota bacterium
GGCGGTTCGGGTCCATCGGGAGTCGGTGCGGCCGACGGCGCCGCCGTCGGCGGCGCGGCAATGCCCGGCGCAGGCGGCGGACCGCTGGGGCCCGGCGCCGGCGGACCGCTTGCGGCCGGCGCCGGCGGACCGCTTGCAGCCGGCGTCGGCGGACCGCTCGGCGCGGGCGGGGGAAGTCCGCTCGGCGTGGGGCTGGCGAGTGGTTTCGGGAAGCAGCCGTCGGGCGCGGAAATCGGTGGCGCAAAGGGCTGCGGCGGGGTGCCGGTGACGCCGATCTCGATCGGATAGAACGATCCGCCGTCGGTCATCGTCTGCACGCTGGAACGCTCGGTTTCGCCGGGCGCGAGCGCGTAGGCGGCAATCTCGTAGGGAATCGGCTCGCGCACGCACCCTACGTGAAACGGCCGGCCGTCGATGAGAAACGTCCCGCGCGCGATTCCGGCCAACGGTCGGATGTACAGGTACGCCGTCGCCGGCTGGGCGGTCGGGTTGGTGAGCGTGAGCGCGATCGACTGGAGCACGCCGTAGCTGCCGTAGTCGTGATTCGGCGACTGCGGATCGAGGTTCGCAAGCGTCGTCGAGCGTCCGCCGATGGTGAGGGTCGCATTCGGACCACCGACCGCGTACGCCAGTGCCTCGACGCCGGTGCCGGCCAGCGAAAAGATGCCTTTGCGGTGGTGTCCGTCGCCCGGCAGCAGCGGGCCGTCCAGCAGGCCCAACGGTGCCACGCCGGGCGAAACCGAGAGCACCGTCACCGTCACCGGTCCACCGTCGAGCACGCGCAAGTCGAGCGTTCCGGCCACGCCCTGCGTCGGCTGCATCGTCACGTCGTCCAGCACTTCGGGGGTATCCGGGAGCAGGTTCACGATCGTGCCCTCGCCGGGGGGCTGGACGGCAAGAAACTTGCGCGTGAGCGCGCTCCCGACGCTCATCACGTCGGCGTTCGGACCGGCCGACGAGCCGACGACTTGCACGCTCGCCGGAACGCCCGGGCTATCCAGCACCACGACGATGCGATGCGGCGTCCCAACGTCGTCGTGATAGTAGTACAGACGCGCCGGCTGCGCGACCGAAACCGCACCACGAAAGAGCACGCCGTCGGCCGACACGTATTCGGGATCGTCGTCGTAGAACAGCAGGCTCGGTGCAAACGGCGTCACCGGCACGTTCTGCACGTTGACCAGCGTCGACCCGCTTTGATCGAAGTACTGCCCGTTGCCCGCGATTTGCACCGGTACGTTGAACTGCATCGCTGCACCCGGCGGCAACGGCGTGGGCGCGGGCGGAACCGGTTCGCCGAAGGTCGTCTGCGCGCCCGGCATCGCTTGGGTGAGGTGGCCCACGAGTTGCATCACGCGCGCGACCAGCCATGAACCGTCAACCGGTGATCCCGTGACTTGCAGGCTCGCGGTCGGCACGATCGTCCCGGCGTTGAACTCGACTTGAATCGGCAGCGTCGCCTGCGCGCCGTTGGCATCGATCAGGTGCAGCACGTCGCTTCCGGTCTGCTGCGTCGCGGTAATGGTCACCGAGGTTGCGTCCGGATTCACGCTGACGTTGACGAGTTTGTTGTCGAGGGTCGCTTGCAGCGGCGGCGACGCCCCGCTCACCAGCACCGTCGCCTGCTGCGCCGGATTGAGTTGCACTTGCGGCACCGAGAGCGTCAGTTGCGGGCCCGAGGGCGTCGGGCTCGGCGACGGGGTTACGGCGGGGGTCGCACCTGGGGCGACGCTCGGCCCGACGATCGGGATGATTCCGGGAATCTGACCCGCGGGCGACGCCGCGGCGCTCGGCGTCGCGACCGGCGTCAGCGGCGGCGGCGTCGGCGGCGGCGTCACCTGGGCGACCAGCGTGAAAATCAGGGCGTGCAACATCAGCGGCTCAACATAGGGCAAGTCGAGGAGGTCGCGTTCGGAGCGAACGCGCAATCGTCCCGCCACGATGGAGCATCCGCTGCAGTATTTCGATGAGTTCCCGGTCGGCGCGACGTTTGAAACCGCCGGCCACACGCTCGATAGCGCCGAGTGCGTCGCCTTCGCGCAAGCCTACGACCCGCAACCCTTTCACCTCGACGACGCGGCCGGCGCTCGTTCGGTCTTCGGCACGCTGGTCGCGAGCGGTTGGCTGACGGCCGCCGTGTCCATGCGACTCCTGGTCACATCGGGCACGGTGCGCAGCTTGGTCGGCACCGGCATCGACGATCTGCGCTGGCACGCGGTCGTCAAACCCGGCGACACCCTACGCGTGCGCGGCAAGGTCGTCGAGTTGCGCGACTGGCCGGGCAGTACGCGCAGCGGCATCGTGCGCGTCGCAATGGAGACGCTCAATCAAGATGATTGCGTCGTGATGTCGCAGATCGCCAACGTGTTGGTTCCGCGCCGCCCGCCGGTATGACGGCGCCCCTGCGCCAACACGTCAGGAGCCGCTGAGCGGCACAAGCAGTACGTGAACGCCGAGCGGCGCCGAGGCGTGCGGGTACGCGTTGGCGCGAACCTTCCAGTACGATAGCGAACCTTCCAGAATCGTGACGCTGCCGTCGGCCGGTACGCGCCTATAGTCGGGTCCGCCCGCAGGAAACGTCAATCGATGAATTTTGCAAAACACGGAGTTTGCATCGCACCGCCGTGCCGCGATTGCCTTGGCGAAACCCGACGCAAGATCGGGGAACGGCACACCCGTCGCGGCGGCGATCTCCGAGAATCCAAAACCGCTCGAATGCGCCATCGCCGTCAAATAGCGATCGCCGAAGCGATCGAGCAGGTATCGCTGAAACAGATATGCGGCGCCATATGGCGCGTGCAAGTGTGTCAAGGTCAAGGGACTCAGCCCGAAGAGGCTCACCGAACTCGGGCTTCGCATGAAGTCTCGAACGCTTGCCAGGTTCTCGCTCGCGTATTCTGAAGCTGGCCGCGCGATTCGAGCCGCATAGTCCATGGCCAGCTCCGAAAGACCTTCGTTAATGAATGGATCCTCCTGCCTAAACTCCTCAAACGTGTTTGCGGAACCGAACTCATGCAGGATTGCGTGCCGCACGAAATTTGCCAAGTGTTGCAGCTCGTGAGCCACATTTAGCGGAAAGAACCTGTAGGAGATGCGCGCCTCCGATGCATCGAAAGTGGTGACGAGCAGAGCCGGAGTCTCGTTTGAATGCGTCGGCGGATAGCAGTTGGCCTCGGCCTGAGGAACATAGGAGCTGATGTTCGCGTAGTTATACGGTGCCGCTTCGTGCGATACGATGAGCACGGTAAACCTACCGCCTCGGCTATCGACAACGCGCGGACCCCGCCCGATGGCCCTTCCGCTCTTTGAGCAGTAGGTTGCGGTGTTATTGACAATCGAAGCAGCCGTGTAGTCGATCGTTCCGAACCGAGGGATCACAGCTTTGGCTGCGATGTCCACTCCGCGCGCGATGCGCCTGGCGTCGATGGAATGGAGCGCTGGCACATCCTCGATCCAAACATCGGCGTGCCGGGTCGATACAAGACGCCGAGCCACGAGCTTCTTTCCGTGGACCCAAAACGTCCGCATTCCGATCCCCGGTCGGCGCTTGGACGGCGGTGTCGGCGGCGACGTCAGCGCCGCGTTTCGTGTCGCCCTCGGAGCCGGACTAGCTTCTGACACCTCGGGAGCGGTCGCAGGCGACACCTTGCCCAGCTTTACAACGATCGGCGAATCGCTGTGATCCAAAGAAACCAGGGCGAAGTACCGCCACCTCGCACCGGCAGCGGCGCACGGTTTCACGGCACCCAATACGAAGACGAAAGATGCGAGCAATGCTAAAGGGCATCGCCAGTTGGGGTGGCCACGGAGGCCACCCCACGAAGCGAATCGCGTCAAAGCGTTACGTCGAAGTTCGCACCGGGCGAAGGCTCCGGGCCCGGATTATTCGGCCACGGCTCCGGATTGTAGGGTGTCGGAATCGGTGGCAGCGTGGGTTCCGGAGTCGGCGTTGGACTTGGAGTTGGTCGCGGCGACGGTGACGGCGACGGCGACGGCGCCACGAGCGGACTCGCAAAGTGATTTATTGCGCTGATAGCCATATTAGCGTTAACCTCCAACGTTATTGAAAAGCCTGAGAGAACTAAGTTCGGGAGCTGTCGAGCTCGTGCGAGAAATGGAAAGTGCGGGGTTTAATCTC
>DAIDGS010000059.1 GCA_027459845.1 Vulcanimicrobiota bacterium
AAGGAGCCGGTCAAGTCGGTGCGCTGCACGTAGCGATTGTCGAGCACCACGAGCACGTTGCCGAGCCCGCCGCCGTTGAGCGTGGTAAAGCCGGCGATGAGCGAGTTTCCGGTTTGATTCGGCTCGACTTGCACGCGCCCGATGATGGTCGCGGGCAAGCGTGGGTCGACGCGTCCGGTCGTCACGAAATTTCCGATCGTAAACGGCGCGTTGAGCTGAATCGAAAAGAGCCGCGTGTGCCCGTTGGCGGCTGGATTGAGCTTATCGGTGAGCTTGGTGAAGCCGAGCGCCGTGCTGACCGAAATCGCCGGCGAGATCTGCCGCGTGATCGAGATCAGCGGGGTTTCCTGCAACGCATTGCTGGTCGACGAGAGCGTGTGAGTGACCGAACCGCTGAGTTGCAGCGTGGTCTTTCCGAACTGGTGGTAGAGACTGAGGGTTCCGCTGGTCTGGCGGATCGGCGCGGTACTCGCGCTCGTCTGGCTCTGCCCTTGCAGCGAGAGCGCCGCGCCGAAACTGCCGAACTGCCGTGATAGTTCGAGCGCCAGCGAGCGCGTGCTGCTGGGAATACCGCTCTGGATGGCGCGCTGAAACTGCGCGCCGAGAATCGACTCGACCGCATCGAACTGCGTCGAAAACTGTCCCTGCACCGAACTCGATTCGGCGGCCAACGACTCACCCTCGCCGTTGAAGGTGGTGTTCTGCTGCTGGAGTCCCAGCGTGTAGCCGCCGATCTTGGTCGGTCCGGCAATCGTGAAGGTCTCGACGCGCTGCTGCGTGACCCCGCTACTCGCATCGCCGGTACGCTCCATGTTCACGTCCGCCAGCATCGAGGTGACGGTGCCGCCGTGCCAGGTGGTATCGAGGTAGTCGTCGCCGTTGACGCCGCCGTAGCCGAAGGCGACGAAGTGATCCGGCACGTGCCGCAACGTCGCTTCGAAGGCGTCGTCGCTCGGACCGAAATCCAAGCGCAGTTGAAAGCCGAGTCCGTGCGGCGAATCGACCCCGCCGCTGCGCTGCTGAAACGCTCCCTCGCCGACGATGCCGAAGGTGCCGCGACCGGTCGCCGCGCCAAACTCGAGCGTCTGGCTGTTGCCGGTCGCCGGCCCCGAACCGGTCGTCACGCCGGCCTCGTAGTAGCTCGACCCGAGCGACTCTTGCGCCAGCACCCCCTGCAGTCGCACGATCTCGCCGTACTCGCCGAGCGCCGGGCCCTCGTAGAAGGTCTCCTGGCCGTGCGCCGACGGCAGGATGAAGGAAAAGCCACGCAAGGTCGAGCCGAGCGGAAACTGCCCGAAAAGCAGCAGCGGCTGCGCGCCGTAGCCGATCGAGTATTTCGGCGTCGAGTAGATCGCCTGTGCCGTGCCGCCCTGCCAGCCGTGCGTCCCGAACCCGAGCGGGACCTTCAGATCGGTCAGCGTCGTCGCGGTGCGCCGCGAGATCTCGGCCAGCATACCAGCGGTTGCTTGACTGGTATTCTGACTGGTGTTTTGCTGGAATGGAAAGAGCGGCGATGCCGAGGGCGAGGGGCTCGGCCCGACCACCGGCCCGCCCCCGAAGGCGGTGTTGGTCAGCTGCGAACCGAGCGACAGGCTGCCGGTGAAGCTGAAGTGGAGCGGTCCGCCACGGACGGTTTGCAGCGCCGGCGCGCTTGGCGTTGCGTTGGGACTCGGATTCGGGCTCGGCGAGGGCGACGCCGTCGGCGTGCCGGTCGCCGCCGGGCTGGGGGTGGGCGTCGAAGGCGGACCGATCGCGGGGGCGGCGAGGGCAAGCACGCTCGGCGCCGCGACCAGGGTCGCGGCGAGCAGGGCAACGCTCAGCCCGCCGAGGCGAACAACCCGGTTCCCCCGGCCTCGGCGTCCTCGACCATCGCTGTACGGCATCCGTTCCACTCGTAAGTTTCGACCCGGGGGCGGGGGGGCTTAACGGGAGGTTCACACGGTTTGCCCAAACTTTTCCTATGGCCGGGCCGATACCCCGACCATAGGGGAAGTTTCAGGGAGGAAACGACCTACCTCATGGATGTGCTGGGGAGCAGCGCCTTCGTTCTGCAGAACGAAGCGTTGACTCAAAATCGATTGTTGCATGATTCGAGCGCGCTGGCGACCGGCCTACGCGTTCGTTCTGCTGCAGACGACCCCAGCGGTTACGCGATCGGACAGACGATCCAAACCAAAGTCGCCGGCCTCCAGCAAGCCGTCGGCAACGTTCAAACGGCGAACAATCTTCTCAACGTCGCCAACGGAGCCCTCAACGCGGTCACGAGCATTCTCCAGCGCATCCGCTCGTTGATCGTGGAGTCGAACTCCGACGTCAACTCCTCGTCCGACCTCGCAAACATCCAAGCCGAGATCAACCAGCTGTTGCTCGAAATCAACAAGATCTCAAGCAACGTGCAGTTCAACGGGCTCACGCTCTTCGACGGCAGCTTCGACAACGGCCAGTTTGCCGCGTCGCAGTTCACCGGCGCACAGGCGGTTCCCAATACGCTCACCAATCCCGTCACCGGCGGCGTGACGTCGAACACCGTGGTCAACGCCGACGGCTTGGGAAACCCCGGTCCGTTGATCACGCTGAGCACGCCCAGTGGCGAGCCGGGTGCGAACACCTTCGTGCCGGCGTACATCACGTTCCAAGTCATCGGCTATAGCAATAACGCCGTCGATCCGGATAGCGGTACGCCCGTCGGACCGGGCGTCTATTTCCAGATCAGCGCCTACAGCACCGCGGGCGCTGCATTTGGAAACGCACCGCTCTACCAGGATACGTCGGCGATCGCCGTCAACAGCGGTCCGATTACCGACTATACATTCGCGGTTCCGGCGACGTGGACGTCGACCGAGCCGGGCGGCAACCTGATCTCCGTAAACATCGCGAACCTCACGGCCGCCGACGTCGGTGCTACGGCGACGTTTGTATCGACGCAACCGGCCGCAACCAGCCCGAGCGCACAACCGTTGACCGTCAACGACGGTGGCGGTGAAGGTCAAACGGTCAGCATATCGATTCCCACGATCAACACGCAGGCGCTCGGGCTTTCAAACCTTTCGGTACAGGCTACCCAGATCGTCAACTACATGAATCAGGTCGTCGGTCAGTCGACGAGCAACTCGTATTCCGCAACCGCAGCCGAGCAGAGCGTCGATTCGGCACTCAGCCAGCTCGGCCAAATCCAGGCGCAGCTCGGCGCACAGACCGTCGCGCTCAACTTCGATCAGACCGGCGATAGCGTTGCGATCGTCAACGAAACCACTGCGGCCAGCAACATCCGCGACGCCAACATCGGTCAAACGGTCACCGACTTTACCAAGCAGCAGATTCTCGTCAGTGTCGGCACGGCGGTCCTGTCGCACATCCAGGTCGACGCGCTGCAAGTGAGTACGCTGCTGCTCGATTCCATCTCGGCCGGGCCGACCCAGGGTGCGAGCGCCTTTGGATCGGCCACGGCCGCGGCGGGGGCATGATGCGGTAGGCGACAACCCGATTTGACCCACGCCGCTATACTGAAGGGGGAGGCATGCACTTCTCACTTCAGTATTGAGGCTTTGCGAGGGACGGCAGGTGGCGTTCACCGAGGGATTCATCTCGGAACTGGTTGGGCGGCGCGCTACCATCGACGACCTGCCGATCGGCAAGGTGACCGATTTTCTGGTCAGCCAGCCCGACGCGACCTTTCCGACGATCGACGGACTGGTCATCAAGACCGCCCAAGGATTGCGTTTTGCCCCGGTCGATACCGTCACCGACGTCGATCACCACGGCACCGTCGCGCTGACGATGGCACCGCGCGAGCCGGCACCGAGCGACGAACGCGAACTCTATCTCGTCGCCGACCTGCTCGATAAGCAGATCGTCGACGTCGACGGGCGCAAGGTGGTGCGCATCAACGACATCGAGCTCGCCAACGCCGGCGGCCGGCTGCGGGTGGTCGCCGCCGACGTCGGCGTGGCCGGGCTGCTGCGCCGTCTCGGCCTCAAGTCGCTGGGCAAGCGCCTTGGACCCGGCATCTACCGCGCCATCCCGCGCGCGATGATCGCGTGGGACTCGGTCGCGCCGATTCGCGAGAGCAATCCGGCCCAGGTACGGCTTTCGGTCAAACAGTCGAAGCTGGCGCGCCTGCACCCCTCCGAGCTGGCCGACATCATCGGCGAACTCTCGGCCCGCGAGGCGGTCGCCGTCGTCAGTGCGCTCGACGACGAGACCGCCGCCGACGCCTTCGAACATCTCGACGTCGAGACCCAGAAGTCGCTGATCGAAGACATCGGCACCGAACGCGCCGCCGACATCATCGAAGAGATGGATGCCGACGACGCCGCCGATCTGCTGGGCGAGCTACCGGAGGAACGGCAGTCCGAAATCCTCGCCGAAATGAGCGACTATACCGCCGGCGAGCTTCGCGAACTGGTCAAGTACGCCGAGGATACCGCCGGCGGCCTGATGACGACCGACTACACCTGGATCTACCCGCACCGCACCACCGAGGCGACGATTCGGAAAATTCGCGAAATCGCGCCGACCTCCGAGTTCATCTACTACCTCTACGTGCTCGACAAAGAGGACCGGCTGCTCGGGGCGCTCTCGTTACGCACCCTCCTGCTGGCGCTCCCGACGGCCTTCATCGAGCGCATCATGCAGCGCGACCTGGTCACCGTGCATCCCAACGCGCCGGCGATCGACGTTGCCGCGACGATCGCAAAGTACGATCTCCTCGCGCTTCCGGTGGTCGACGACCGCGGCCAAATGCTCGGCATCGTGACCGTCGACGACGCGATCGATGCGATCATGCCCGACGACATCGCCAAAAAGCTCCCACACTTCACCGCGCACGGCCGGCTCCGTGCCGGCGGCGTCAACGCTCCGGCAAGCGCCGGGTCGTGAGACGGCTGCGTACCGCGGGCTCGTTGGCGAAACTCCAGCGGTTGCGGCCTTGGTGCTTGGCGGCGTACAGCGCCCGGTCGGCCTGCACGATCAGTTCCTCGGCCGTCGCGCCGTCGCCGGGATAGAGCGCGATCCCAATCGAGGCGCGCGCGTCGTGCGCGACACCGTCGACGTCGATCGGTTCCTGCAGCGCGGTATGCACCTTGCGCGCCAGATCGGCGGCGTCGCTAGGGCCGTCGACGATCGGCTGCAGCAACGCGAACTCGTCGCCTCCCAACCGCGCGACCGTATCGCTCTCGCGCAGTTGCGCCGCAAGGCGCTGGCCGAACGCCGCCAGGACGCGGTCGCCGACCGGATGTCCGAAGCGATCGTTGATCGTCTTGAAGTGATCGAGGTCGAGGTACATGACCGCAAAGCCGCGCTCGTAGCGCCGCGCGGTCGCGAGCGTGTGCTCGATGCGCAGGTCGAAGAGCACCCGATTGGGGAGCCCGGTGACGCTGTCGGTGAAGGCCAGCGCCTCGATGCGCTCGCTCTGCACCGAGCGCTCGATCAGCGACGTAACGAAGAGCGCCACAAGTTGGAGTATCTCGCGGTCGCGCTCGGCCAAGGCATGACGGTGCGCCACCCGCCCGACGAAGGCGAGCGTCCCGTACGCCTGCGCGCCCAGATGCAGCGGTACCGAGACGATCGAGCCCCACGGTGGCGGATCCGGCAACCGCGCGCCGCGGCGCACGCCGGCGCCATCGCAGGCTCCGGCGAGGTTGCGGACGATTTCATTGCCGTCGGCCACCTGGGTTGCAAAGGCGCAGTCGAACTCGAAGATCTCCACGCCCAGTGCGAGCGTGGCATCGATCTTGTCGTCGAACGTGCCGCCCGGTTGCGCGGCAAGCTCGTAGAGCCTGCGCAGCCGCTCGCTCTGCAGTTCGATGGCGCGCTCGGCTCGCTTCTGCGCGCCGATATCGCGAAAGATCGCATAGGCGCCACGCACGGCGTCCTCGGCGCGCAGCGGCACCAGTTTCAGCGTCACGTCGAGGCGGTTACCGAGCCGATCCAGCAGCAGCGACTCGCGCTCGACCGATTCGCCGCGCATCGCAACGTGCAGCGCCTCGACCGCGTCGGCGCGACGCTCGGGCGCGATCACCTCGATCCAGGCCTTTCCGACGATTTGCTCCGCGTAGAAGCCGGTCAGGCCTTCGAGCGCAACGTTGGCGCGGGCGATGATTCCATTGCTCTTGAGCGTGACGATGCCGTCGGGATGATACTCGAAGAGCGAGCGCAGCGCGGACAGCTCGTTGGCGAGCGCGCGCTCGTGGAGCGACTCGTGTAGAGATTCGTCGTCGTCTTCCATCGTCGTCATAGCGCTCCGAAGAACCGTCGCGTACTTCGCCGAAGGACGCGCCATGACTCCCGAGGAGGTCGTGCGTTTTGCCGAAGCGCAGGCCCAGATCGCCGCCGAAGGCGGCGGCATTGCCGCCCTGACGCGCCACGCCGCCACGGCGACCGCTGCGGCGATCGTGCTCGAGGACCCCGAGGGACGCCGATTGGCCGCTGCCGGCGAGCCGCCCGATCCACCGGCCGCCGCGACGGTCGAGCTGCCGGTCCGCGCCGGCGCACGCGATCTGGCCGTGGTGCGCGCGTACGGATCGCCGCACGACCGGCCGGCCCTACGGCTTCTGGCCGCCGCCCTCGCGCTGGAGCTTGCGCGAAACGGGCGCGCCGCCCCGCCCTCCGACGCCTTTTGGCAGCGCTTGGCGGAAGGCACCTTCCGCGATCTCGACGCCGCCCGCGACGAGGCGGCCGCGGCCGGCGTCACGCTGGCCGGCGGCTACCTCGCAATCGCCCTCGAACTCGAGCAGCCCGAGCCGGGTGGCGCGCCGATCCGGCGCCTGCGAGCGCTGGCCGCCGATGCGTTTTCTGCCGGCTTCGGGGCCTTCGATCGCGGAAACGGTCTGGCCGTGCTGCTCCCGGTCGAGCGCAGCTTGGATGCGAGCAACGGCCGCACCGCTGCCGCGCTGCTCCCCAAGGCCGCCGCCAAACGACAGCCTCCGCTGCATCTGGCCGGCGGAATCGGCACCGTCGTCCCGCCCAGCGAGGTACGGCGCAGCCTCGAACAGGCGTCCGCCGCACTGAGCATCGGGCGGCGCATTCACGGCAACGGCAAAGTCTGCGCGTACGACGAGCTCGGCGCCTACCCGCTGCTCTACGAAGGCGGCGGCGTCGAGCGCTTGCGCGCGTTCGCGCAGCGCACGCTCGCCCCGCTGCGCGCGTACGACGAGAAGCACCAAACCGAACTGCTGCGCACGTTGCGGCTTTACTTTGAAGTCGGTCAGAACGTTAAGACGGCCGCGGCCACGCTCTACGTGCACCGCCACACCGTCTTCTACCGGCTCCGGCAGATTGCCGAGATATGCAATATCTCGTGGGAATCGCCGATGGACCAACTCACCCTGCGAACGGCGGTAGCGATCGATGCACTCCACTCCTGAGACACCCAAACGCCCGGCGGGCAAGCGCGACCTGATAAAGCTGGCACGCGAATGTGACGTCCGCTTCGTGCGGCTGGTCTTCGCCGATATCTTCGGCGTGAGCAAGAACGTCTCGATTCCGGTCGAGCGGTTGGGCGAGGCGCTCGACGGTCGCATCACCTTCGACGGCGGCTCGATCGACGGCTTCGTTCGCGGCGAAGAACTCGACATGGTGCTGCGCCCCGATCCGGCGACCTACGCGCTCTACCCCTGGAGCGCGGCCGGCGGCAAGGAGGCGCGCCTGATCTGCGACATCGGCATGCCCGACGGTGCGCCGTTCGAAGGCTGCCCGCGCACCACGCTGCGCCGTGCGGTCGAGAGCGCGGCCCCTCTGGGCGGCGTACGGATCGGGCTGGAAGTCGAGTTCTTTCTCTTCGAATCCGGCGGCGGCACCGCAACCAGCGACGTCGGTTCGTACTTCGATTTCTCCGCCAACGATCGCGGCGAAGTCGCGCGTAACGCCATCGTCGACGCGCTCCGCGCGATGGAACTCCCGATCGCCTCGGCCCACCACGAACACGCCCCCGGCCAGCACGAAATCGATCTGCTCGCCTGCGATCCGCTGGCGGCCGCGGATCACGTCCTGACCCTGCGCACGATCGCCAAGCACGTCGCTGCCGACTTCGGCATGGACGCCACCTTCATGCCCAAGCCGCTCGAAGACCGCGCCGGCAGCGGGCTGCACGTCGAGCTCCGCCTCGATGCCGCCGACGACGAATCGACCGTACTCTACGCCGTCGGCGGGTTGCTCGCGCATGCACCGGCGACGACCGCGATCTGCAATCCCACGGTCAACTCGTACAAGCGACTGGTCGCGGCCTGGGACGCGCCGATCTATACCGTGTGGTCGGAGCGCAGCGCCAACGCGCTGGTGCGCGTTCCTCCGCCGTCGTCGTCGCGCCGCGTCGAAATGCGCAGCCCCGATCCCGCGTGCAATCCGTATCTCGCCCTGGCCGTCTTGATCGGCGCGGCCGGCGACGGCATCGCGCGCGGCACCCTTCCCGGCAGCGCGCTCGCGGGTTCGACCTACGACCTCTCGGAGCGCGAGCGGCACGAACGTGGGGTCGGGATGCTGCCGAAGTCGCTACGCCAAGCGATTAGCGAACTCGATGCCGACCCGGTCGTGCGTGCGATCCTCGGGGATCACCTCTACCATGCCTTTCGCGACGCCAAACTCGCCGAGTACGAACGCTATCGGCGCGCGGTCCATCAGTGGGAGCGCGACGCCTACCTGCGCCTGTACTGACGCCGCGCCGCCTACCCGCTTACGTGTCGTCGCGCGCGTGCCGCTCGCGCGCGCGTGCCGCCTCGAGCATCGCCTCGATGCGCCGCGCGTTGCTGCGGATGGTGTGCGCCGCGTCCGAAGCCTCGGCACCCTGCAGCACTCCCTCTTCGAGGAGCTCGGCAAAGCCGACGATGGCCGTCAGCGGGCTCTTGACGTCGTGCGCGAGGCGCGCCAGGATCTCGCCGGTTTCGTCGGTCATATCCGCGCACCGGCACATTCGCGCAGGATATGCCACGCGGCAGCGACGTCGTCGCGCGTCGTGCGCAGGTTGCCGATTGCGAGGCGCAGCGCATAGCGTCCGTCGATCTTGGTATGCGAGAGGAACACCTCACCGGTTGCATTCGCGGCATCCAGAAGCCGGGCATTGAGCGCGTCCAACTCCTCGTCGCCGGCTTCGGCGGCGCGGTGGCGAAAGCAGACGACCGAGAGCGGGTGCGGTGCGAGTATCTCCCAATCGCGCTCGGCAGCGACCCATCCGGCGAACTCCTGCGCCAGCGCGACGTGCGCGCGCAGTCGCGTGCGGATTCCTTCGGCACCCAAGTGACGCAGGACGAACCATAGCTTGAGGGCGCGAAAGCGGCGCCCGAGCTGGAGGCCGTAATCCATGAAGTTGGTGACCGCACCGTCGGTGGTGCTCAAGTACTCCGGCACCAGGGCGAAGGTTCGGCGCAGCACTGCCGGATCGCGCACGAACAGCACCGAGAGATCCATCGGGACGAACATCCATTTGTGCGGATTGACGACGAGCGAATCGGCACCCTCGATCCCGGCCAGGAGATCGCGAAACTCGGGTACCATTGCCGCCATCCCGGCATACGCGGCGTCAACGTGCAGCCACACCCGTTCCGCGCGCGCAACCTCCGCAATCGCCGGCACCGGATCGATCGAGGTGGTGGAGGTCGTGCCGACGGTCGCGACGATCGCGCACGGGCGGTATCCGGCGGCGCGATCGCCGCGCACCGCATCACGCAGCGCGTCCGGCCGCATGCGGAAGGCCGCGTCGGTCGGCACCTGCACGACGTTCTGCCGGCCGATGCCCAGCGCAATCGCCGCCTTTTCGATGTGCGAGTGGGTGTGCTCGGTGACGTAGACGCGCAGTCGCGGGAGCTCGCGCCCGCTGGCGCCGAGTTCGCGAATGTTGAGATCGAGCGCTTCGCGCGCCGCGGCGAGCGCCGTGAAGCCGGCGATCGAGGCGGTGTCGTAGATGATGCCGGTCCAGCCCGACGAGAGACCCAGGAGCGTCGCGAGCCAGCGCATGGTCACCTCTTCGAGCTCGGTTGCCGCCGGCGAGGTACGCCACAGCATCGCCTTCACGTCGAGGGTGGCCGCGAGCGCCTCGGCCGCGACCGCCGCCGGCGCTGCGCTGGTGGCGAAATACGCAAAGAAACGCGGGTGGTTCCAGTGGGTGATCCCGGGAACCACGATGCGCTCGAAATCCGCGAGGATGCGCTCGAAAGGCTCGCCGGCCTCGGGGGCGGTCGCCGGCAGGGCCGCGGCCACCGCACCCGGCTCGACCGCCGAGCGGACCGGATAGGCGCTCGGGTCGGCGAAATACGCCTCGATCCAGCGCGTGATGAGGGCAAAGTCGACTTCAGCGGGCGCCGTCTGCTTCACAATAGGAAGAGTTGGCGGCGCGCCACGCGAAGCCCGCTGGCCCCGCGCCGACCGAGGAGATCATGCAATACCGCACCTATCCGCATAGCGACGTGACCGTCAGCGCCGTCGGCTTTGGCCTCTGGACGACCTCGACCGGCTGGTGGGGCGAGACCAGCGACGCCGACGCGATCGCGATGCTGCGCCGCGCGCACGACCTCGGCATCACCCTCTTCGACGCCGCCGACACCTATGGCAACGGGCGCAGCGAAGAACAGTTGGCGAGTGCCTTCCGCGGCCGGCGCGACCGCGTCGTCTATGCCACCAAGTTCGGGTACGACTTTGCCAATCCGGAGAATCAGGCCAAGCGCCGCGGCCAGTTCGAGCTCCCGCACGACTTCTCGCCGGCCTTCGTGCGGCGCGCGCTGGAAGATTCGCTGCGTCGGCTCGATACCGACTACATCGACATCTATCAAATGCACAACGCACGCATGGCGCAGATCGACGACGATACGCTGTGGGAACTCCTCGAAAGCTTCAAAGCCGAAGGGAAGATCCGGATGTACGGGGTCGCGCTGGGGCCGGCGATCGGTTGGCTCTACGAGGGCGTCGACGCGGTCGAGCGCCGCAACGTTGCGAGCTTGCAGATCATTTGGAA
This sequence comes from Vulcanimicrobiota bacterium, assembly GCA_027459845.1. Taxonomy (GTDB): domain Bacteria; phylum Vulcanimicrobiota; class Vulcanimicrobiia; order Vulcanimicrobiales; family Vulcanimicrobiaceae; genus DAIDGS01. Next base: position 10,940 of record DAIDGS010000059.1, read on the forward strand.
CATCCTCGAACAGCATCCCGGAACGCAGCAGATCCAGGCCGCCGACGCGCGCGACGCCGCGACCGGCTACATGATTCGCGTTCCGCACTCGAGCGGGATGCTGGAAGGTCACTATACCGCCGAAACCACCTTCGCCGAGAACGATCACCGGCGCCATCGACCGCGTGCGTGGCTGCTCAACGGCGTGCAGAAGATCGAGCAGTTGCGCTTCCTCGAACGCCCCGATCGCACTCTCGGACAGGCCGCCATTCAATGGCTCCTGGCCGAGCCACGCGTGATGACGGTGCTGCCGAACATCTACGACGACGCACAACTGCGCGAGTTTGCGGCGGCACCCGAGACTCCGGCGCTGAACGCCGACGAAATGGCTCGAATCGCCGCACTCTACGCGGAGAACTTCGGGATCGAAGAGCCCCCGATGGCCTTCAAGGGGACGATGGCGCGCACGCCGGCCGACGGCGTTCCCGCGTGAGCGAGGCGGTTCTCTCGCACGACGCGCCGGCACCGATCGGGCCGTACAGCCAAGCGGTGCGCGTCGGCGCGACGCTCTACTGCAGCGGGCAGATCGCGCTCGACCCGGTGGACGGCACGCTCGTCGGCGACGACGCCGCCCGCCAGACCGAACGCGTGCTGGCAAATCTGGGCGCCGTCCTCGCCGCCGCCGGCTACGGCTACGGCGACGTCGTCAAGACGACCATCTACCTGATCGACATGGACGACTTTAGCGCCGTGAACGCGGTGTACGAGCGCTGTTTCGGCCCCGCAAAGCCGGCGCGCTCGACCGTCGCGGTGGCGGGATTGCCGCGCGGCGCACGCGTCGAGATCGACTGCGTCGCACAGCGCGCGTAACCGTCGTCGGGCGCGCCCGACGACGCTCCGGCTAGTTGGTCGGCGCGGGGGTCGGCTTCAGCCCGGCCTCGGCTTCGCGCGCGATGCGCACGATGTTCGGGTCGTACGACTTCTCGGCGGCGCTGAACTGGGCGAGCGCCAGCGTGGTTTGGCCTTGCTCGGCGTACGCACGGCCTAAGAGAAAGCGAATGCGCCCGTCCTGCGGTGCGGCGGCGACGCCGCGTAGCAGCGCCGACTGCGCCAGCGGATAGAGCAGCTTGCTCTCGTAGTCGATGCCGAGGTCGATGTAGGCCTCCGGCTCGTAGGGCCCCACCTGGATCGCGCGCACGTAATACGACACCGCGCGTTTCCAGTCGCCCTTGGCATCGGCCAGGTAGCCATAGTTCACCAGCACCTCGGGCCGCTCCGGAGCGAGCTTGTACGCGAAGTCGAGCACGCGCTTGGCCGCACTATTGCGCCCGGCCTCGAGGTCGGTCGCACCGAGGTTGTCGTTGCAGGAGTAGCTGTTCGGATCGATCGCCAGGCAGGCATGAAACTCGCGCGCGGCCTTGGCGTAGTCGTGTTCGTTGAGATAGCCTAACCCCAACCCGTTGATGGCGGTGAGTGAGGTCGGATTGGCATCGAGCGCGCGCTTGAAGTACAGGATCGACTTCTGCGTCTGATGGAGCGCCTCGTAGACCTGCGCCAACTCGGATTGAATGTCGCTGTCGGTCGGTTGCGATGCCGCCAGGTTCTCCATCTCGTGCTGGTAGGCCGGCAGGTCGCCCTTGCGCAGGTGCATCTGCACCAAGTCGGCGACGGAGTCGGTGCCGGGAAGCGCGTCGTTGAACTGACGGATCGCGTCATCGACGCGGTTTTCGGTCGCGTACACCACGCCCAATCGGTTGTGCGTCTGCTTGTCGTGCGGATGCTTCACGAGGATCATCTCGTAGATGAAGGCGGCCTTGTTGAGTTTCCCCTCGCGGTAGTACAGGTCGGCGAGGAAACGCTTGGGGGCGATTTCGTCCTCGTGCGAGGCCACGTAGAGTTCGAGTTCGCGAACGGCGCCGCGCAGGTCGCCCGCGGCGATGCGCTCGCGGGCCTGATGGATCGCACCCAGCGGATCGGATTCGAAGACCGGATCGAAGATCGAGGGGCCGTTGACGACCTTGACCTGCGCGGAAGCCGGGGCGGTCGACGCCCATCCAACGCCCAACACCACCAGCAGCGACGCGGTGAGAGCGGTAGCGATGCGCACGAGCATGGTTTGATACCTCGCTGAGAGCGACTCGCTCTCATAGCGCGCCGATGGCGCGCGGTGTGACGCCTATTCCCGCAGGTTTGCCGTAATTTGCTCCAGAGCCCTGCGGAACGCTGCCTCCCGTTCGGCCGAGAAGCCCAGCAACGCGAGCTCCGTGACGCGGTCGCGCACCGCGGTCGCGACCGTCTCCATGGCACGCCCGCGGTCGGTCAGGCGAATGCGCACCGAGCGCGCATCGTCGGGGTTCGATTCCCGCACCACCAGCCCGTCGCGGACCATCCGCTGCACGGTCCGGGTGACGGTCGGCATTTCGACGCCGCCGGCGGCGGCGAGCTCGCGCGGCGTCTGACCGTCGCGTACCCACAGCTCGCGGAGCACCTGGAACTGACCGAGCCGCAGCCCGTGCTCGCGAAGGAGGCGATCCATGCGCACGCGGAGCGCCTTCACGGCCGACCCGAAGGCCGGCAGAACGTCGCTCACCGCAGCAGCGGGAGTACGTTACTCGGCGTCAGCGGATAGAAGGTCATGGCGATGACGCCGATCAGGCAGAGGGTGACCGAGATCCAGGCCAGCGGCGCGATCGGCCGCAGGTCGGCGACGTGGTGGTCGCCGCTCTGCGGGAGGTACATGGCGCGAACGACTTTGGCGTACGCGTAGAGCGAGATCGCCGTGCCGGCGACCAGCAGCCCGCCGAGCCACGCGTAGCCGCTGTCCGCACTGGTGGCCAAGATCAAGATCTTTCCGAGGAATCCGGCGGTCGGGGGCATGCCGGCCAGGGCGAGCATGAAGAACGTCATCGCTGCGGCCAGCCACGGGCGCCGCCGTGCCAACCCGGCGTAACTGACCAGGCGCGCACCTTCCTCGTGCTCGCCCGAAATCGCCGTCGCGACCGCAAAAGCGCCCAGGTTCATAAACGTGTAGGCGACCAGGTAGTAGATCGCATAGCGCAGGCCAAGCGCCGAACCACCGGCCATGGCGGTGAGGATGTAGCCGACTTGCGCGATACCGGAATACGCCAGCAGCCGCTTGAGGTCGTGCTGCGCCAGCATCCCGACGTTCCCGGCGATCATCGAGATCCCGGCGACGATCCAGACCGGCAGCATGACGTGGCTCGCGGTCCCGGCCGGCAGCGCTGCGTAGAGCACGCGCGCAAAGACGGCCAGCGTTGCCGCCTTGGTGGCGACGCTCATGTACGCGGTGACGGGCAACGGTGCACCCTCGTACACGTCGGGCGCCCAGGCGTGAAAGGGCACCAAGGACATCTTGAAGGCGAGCCCGATCAAGAACAGGCCCGAACCCATCCAGAAGAGCGGGTTCGCCGCCAACTGCGGGCGTGCGAGATCGGCCAAGAGCACGCTGCCGGACGCCCCGAAGAGCAGCGCCATTCCAAAGAGCAGAAACCCGGAGGCCGTCGAGCTGAGGATCAGATACTTGAGCGCCGACTCGCGCGCGCCGCGGCGATCGACCATACCGCAGAGGCAGTAGAGGGCGAGCGAGAGCAACTCGAGCCCCAAAAAGATCGTCATCAGGTTTGCGGCGCCGGCCATCAGCATCGCGCCGCAGCTTCCCCACAGCATCAACGCGACGGTCCCGCCGATGCGCTTGGGGTCGCCGAGCGTCGCGTAGAGCGCCAGCGATCCGGCCAGCGCGATCGCCACGATCTCTTCGAAGACCGTGGTGAAGCCGCCGGTGACGAAGCCTCCGAAGAAGGCTGCATACACGTGACCGTACTGCATCGCCGCGAGCACCGCGGCAGCGGCCGTTCCAAGCAAGCCGATCGCAACCGCACCGTAGCGCGAGATCGCCGGCCGCGCTACTAAGTCGGCCAGCAAGACGAGCAGCGACGCGATCGCAAGCGCCACGATCGGCGCGATCGCCATCCAGTCAGCAGTGCCGAATGGATTGAGAATCATCGTACCGCTCCGGCGATGGCAGCCATGATGGCGTGTGGTTGGATGCCGATCGCCAGCAGCGCGATCAGCAGCGGTGCTACGGCCAAGCCTTCGATCCAGGTGAGGTCGCGGCGGACCGGAAGATCGTCGACCACCGGACCGTTCATCGCGTCCTGGAGCAACCGCAGCATGTACGCCGAGGCGAGCACGATGGCGATTAACGCCACGATCACCGCCCAGGTCCAACCGGCCTGATAGACGCCGCTCAGGATCACGATCTCACCCACGAACCCGGCGAGTCCCGGCAGGCCGAGCGCGGCCAACGCGGCGATCGTGAATGCGCCGGTCAAGCGCGGATTGGCATGCCCTAGGCCACCCAAACGAATCAGCGAGCGCGTGCCTTCGCGTTCCTCGACGTAACCCAGAATCAAGAACAGCGCGGTCGAGAAGAGCCCGTGCGCGACGATGTAGACGAGCGCGCCCTGCAACGCTAACGGGTTGCGCGTCGCGATGGCGATTGCGATCAGGCCGAGATGCGAGAGCGACGAATAGGCAACGACCCGCTTGGTATCGGGTTGCACCAGCGCGACGGTTGCACCGTAGAGCAGCGAAATGGCACCGAGCACGACGAGTTCGGGGGCAAAGCGGGCCACGTAAGTGGGCAGATAGGCGAGGCCGATGACCAGAAATCCGTAGAGACCGGCCTTCGACTGCACGGCGCTCACGACGGCGACGAGCGGCGACGGTGCGTCGGCATAGGTTGCGGGCATCCAGGTGTGGAGCGGCCAAACCGGGGTCTTCACCAAGAATGCGAGCGCAAACCCCGCGAAGATCCACGGCGCCCAAGCGCCGATCAGCGGCGCACCGGACTGGCCGATCACGTCGGTCGAGCCGTAGATGACGCCGAAGGCCGCGGTTGCAAAGAGCAACAACAGCCCGCCGGCAAAGTTGTAGATGAAGTATCGCCACGCAGTGGCCGGATGGCTTCCCCAGCCGAGCAGCACGAAGAACACCGGAATCAGCATGGCGTCCCAAAAGAACGCGAAGAGCAGCAGATCGCGCGCAAAGAACAACCCGATCATCGTACCTTCGAGCAACAGCAACTGCGCGACGAAGCTGCGCTGGCGGGGGAGGTTGGTCGCGGCGACCGCACACAGCGTACACAGCCCCAGCAGCAGGGCGAGCCACCAGCCGATCGGCGTCGGCCCGACGTGAAACGCCGCGGTAAACGGTCGCGCCAGCCAGCGCACGCTCCAGTCGGCGTGGCGCGCGAGCAGCACGACGACCAGGGTTGCGAACGCGACCAGCGTTCCGTAAATCTTTCCCAGGCGCGGATCGTCGGGGAGAACGAAGAGCAGCGCCCCGGCAACCAGCGGCAGCAAAATGGCGATCGGCGCCAGCACGTTAACGTCCCCCCGCAAGCGCATAGTAGACGATGAAGCACGCCGCGCCGAAGACCAGGATCAGCGCGTACGCGCGCAGCAGTCCGGTCTGCAGCGAACGCATCAGCGTTCCCATCCAGCGCGCCGAGATGGCCGCCTCGCGCACCGTCCCATCGATGACGTGCGGATCGGCGACGCGCCCGAAGAACGTCCCCGCGAGCTGCGCGCTGCGCACGCAGAGCGCGTCGATGGCTGCATCGAAGTAAAAGCGATTGCTCAGCAGCGCCGGCATGCGAACGCTCTCGCTGCGCAAGCGCGCGACCGCGTCCGCCAGCGCGCCTTTGCTGGCATAGCGCGCTGCGGCAACCGCTGCGCCGACGAGCACGCAGGCGAAGACGATCGCCGAGGTCGCGCCTTCGGAGATCGGTGGAACCACCACGTTCGGCACCGGGAACTGCCCGGCGAAAAAGTGCGCCCACGGCGAGTTCGCGCCGCCGAACATCAACCAGCCCGCAAAGATGGACGGCACGATCAGGATCCCGACCGGCAGGTTCATGATCCACGCCGGCGCGTGATGATGGGCGGTCGCATCCTGGGGTGCCGGATCGCCGTCGGATGGGAGCCCGGCCAGTTCGGGATGACGGATTCCAAGGTCGGAGGGATCGACCGCACCGCGGTAGCTGCCCAGAAACGTCACGAAGAGCAACCGCAACATGTAGTACGCCGTCAGTCCGGCCGTCAGAATGCCGACGGCATAGAGCCACGGATGCCCGTGCTGCAGCGTTCCGTAGATGATCATGTCCTTGGAGAAGAACGCGCTGAAGCCGGGCGTTCCGCAGATCGCCAGCACGCCGACCAGCATGACGACGAAGGCATACGGCAGTTTCTTCGCGAGCCCGCCCATGCGTCGAATATCCTGTTCGTTGGCGAGCGCGTGGATGATCAAACCCGAACCGAGAAAGAGCTGCGCCTTAAAGAAGGCATGCGTGAAGAAGTGAGCGACGCCGCCTTCGTAAGCACCGACGCCGACGCCCATGATCATGTAGCCGATCTGCGACATCGTCGAATAGGCGAGGATTCGCTTGATGTCCCACTGCGCGCACCCCAAGATCGCGCCGAGCAGGGCCGTGAGACCGCCGATCGTCCCAACCAACATTTGGGCGTCGGCGTTGACGCTCCAGAGCGGCGCGCAACGCGCGATCAGGTAAACGCCCGCGGTTACCATCGTCGCGGCGTGGATCAGCGCCGAGACCGGCGTCGGCCCCTCCATCGCGTCGGGCAGCCAGGTGTGTAAGGGGACTTGCGCCGACTTCGCGGCCGCTCCGACGAACAGCCCGAGGCAGATCAGGAACAGCGTCGGCGTCGCGTAGCTTCCGGCCGCCGCGAATGCATCGCCGAACCCGATCGAGTGCACGTTGGCGACGATCAGGAAGATCGCGAACATGATCCCGACGTCGCCGACGACGTTGAGGACGAACGCTTTGCGCGCCGCCGCGACCGCCGATGGTTTGAAGAACCAGAACCCGATCAGGAAGTACGACGCCAAGCCGACCAGGCCCCAACCGATCAGCAGGCCGACGAAGTTGTCCGAGAGCACCAGCGTCAGCATCGCGAACACGAAAAAGTTCATGTACGCAAAGAAGCGCGCGAACGCGGCATCGCCGTCCATGTACCCGATCGAGTACAGGTGGATGAGCGCACCGACGCCGGTGATCACGAATACCCATAGCAGCGCGAGCGGATCGAGCAGTAGGCCGAAGTCGAATCCCGGAATCCAACTGAGCAAACTCTGATGCGCCCCCAGCGTGCCGCCGACGCTCTGGGTTCCGGCACCCCACGAGAGGACCGCCAGCACGAACGACGCACCGACCAACGCGGACGCGAGCCAGCCGGCACGCGCCTTCAGCCACGGCCCAAACCCCCAGCACAGGATCGCACCCAGCAGGGGAAGCAGCCAGAGCGCGATCAGCAGCGGATAGGTGCCGTCGTTTCCCATGACGTGATGGATCATCCGTGCAGGCTCCTGACTTCATCGACGTCGACGGTCGCGGCCGAGCGGAAGACCGCGACCACGATCGCGAGACCGATCGCGGCCTCGGCGGCCGCGACGGTGATGACCAAGAATGCGAAAATTTGGCCCGCATTCTGCAGCCACGCCCGCGCAAAGGCCATGAAGAGGACGTTGGCGGCGTTGAACATCAGCTCGATGCTCATCAGCATGACGAGCGGATTGCGGCGCACGAGCACCCCCACGACGCCGATGAAGAACATCACCGAGGCGAGCGCGACGTAGTTTCCCAGTGCAACCGGCAGGGCGCCCGTCATCGGTCGCCTCCGCGCAGGATCGCTTCGCGCGCCTGGCGCTCGACGCGCGCGGCCTGCTTCGACGATCCCACGTAGGGCGTCTGGTCGCCGGCCAGCATGACGACGCCGATGACGGCCACCATGAGGATCAGGGCCGTCACCTCGAACGGCAAGAGGTGCGTCGTGAAGAGCGCCTTGCCGAAGTCGGCGACGCTCCCGAAGACGCCGGCGCTCCCGACCGGTCCGAGCGGCGAACCGCTCGGGCTCACCGACGGGGTCAGGATGGCGGCACCATTGATGCCGGCGACCAGGCCGACCAGGGCGACGGCGACGATCGCCACCGCCGGCACCACGATGCGCGGCAGCCGGTTCGGGCCCTGCGCGAAGGGCGCGACGCCGCTGGAGAGCAGGGCGATCACGAACAGGAACAGGATCAGGATCGCGCCCGAGTAGACGATGATCTGAATCACTGCCAGGAACTCGGCCGAGAGCGAGAGATAGAGCGCCGCCAGAGCTGCGAAGTTGATCAAGAGACCGACGACGCTGTAGACCGGCTTGCGCGCGGTGACCGTCCACACCGCACTCGCGACGACGATCGCCCCGACGATCCAAAACGCAATCATCCGGCCAGCCCTCGCCGCTGCGTCTTGAGGATCTCGCCGCGATGCGTTGCGGAGAATCCGCGCGCCACGTCGGTGGTCGACTTGATCTCGGCAACCCGGCCGAGATCGCCCGGAATTCCGCCCGGCCGTTCGTCGGGCGCCTCGCCCACACCGGCGTCGGGCGGCACCAGCAGCCGGTCCTTCGCGTAGATGAACGAGCCGCGCCGATAGTCGGCCATCTCGAAGCGCGGCGTCAAGACGATCGCGTCGGTCGGGCACGCTTCCTCGCACATCCCGCAGAAGATGCAGCGCAACTCATCGATCTCGTAGCGCGCGGCATGCCGCTCGCCGGGCGACTTACGGTCGTCGGGCGCGTTCTCGGCGCCGATGACGGTGATCGCATTGGCGGGACAGGCGCTGGAACACAGCTCGCAGCCGATACAGCGCTCCTTTCCGTCGCCGTAGCGGCGCAGTTCGTGCAGCCCGTGAAAGCGCGGTGCGTGTTGCTTCTTGACCGACGGATACTCGATGGTGGGTCGCTTGCGGAACATGAACCCGAAGGTAATCGAGAGTCCCTTGAGGATGGCACCGACGTTGTAGAGTCTCTTTCGCATGGTCATCCTCGCAGAGCCACGACCACGGCCGTGACGATCAAGTTCAGCGTGGCAACCGGCAAGAGCACCTTCCA
>DAIDGS010000060.1 GCA_027459845.1 Vulcanimicrobiota bacterium
TTATCGTCGGTCGCGACGACGCCGACGCCGCGCGCGCGCAGAACCCGCACGCAGGCCATCCCGCTCTTGCCGAGCCCAATCACCAGCGCGCGCTCGCGCGCATCGAAGGCGAACATCGCTAGCGCACCACCAGCGCGCCGACCGCCGCGAGCACGATCGATGCCAGCCAAAAGCGCTGCGTGACGGCGGTTTCGGGCAACCCCGTCAACTCGAAGTGGTGGTGCAACGGGCTCATGCGAAAGATGCGTTTGCCTTGGGTCAGCTTGAAATAGCTCACTTGGAGCATGACCGAGAGCGCTTCGGCAACGAAGACGCCGCCGATCAGCAGCAGCAAGAGCATCTCGCCGGTGAGAATCGCCACCGCGGCCAACAGAGCGCCCAGCGCGAGCGAGCCGGTGTCGCCCATCATCAGCTTGGCGGGATGCCGGTTGTAGATCAAAAACGCGAGCGCCGCGCCGACCGTCAGGAGCGCGGCTTGGGTCGCGCCCGGGACCAGCGTCTGCACGCCCACTCCCGCCAGCACGAGTAGCGGCGGGACGATCGTTCCGGTGGCCAGCCCGTCGAGCCCGTCGGTGAGGTTGACGGCGTGAATCGTCCCGGTGATCGCCAAGATTCCCAGCACCAGCCACGCCCAGTACGGTGCGCTCACCACAAACGCGCCGGCATGGAAGAGCACCTCGCGCGGATAGAAATCGTACGACCCGGCGAGCGCGCGCAGAAAGATCACCGCGATCAGTGCGGTCGCCAGAAACTTCGTGCGTGCGCGTAGCCCGGCGTTTTTGCCGCGCAGCACCCCGAGCAGATCGTCGATCGCTCCGACGCCCGCGCAGGCAGCCACGACGCCGAAGAGTTCCCACGCAAACGGCGACCGGTGCCCGATCAGCACGGGAACCAGCGCGAGCACGAAGAGGACGCCGCCCATCGTCGGCGTTCCGGACTTTACTTGATGCGTCTGCGGTGCATCTTCGTAGGCGCGCTGGTGTAGCCGCAGGCGGCGCAGCATCGGCAATAGCACCGCGCCGCCGACCGCGACGATCGCGAAGCCGAGTGCGACCGGAACGATCAGCACGGTGCCTGCACCAGCAGCGGGTTGGGCCCCTGTCCGCGCCACTTCAAAACGACCAGCGGCGTCTGTTCGTCGCCATTGCCGTGTGGGTTGTCGAGCAAAGCGGCGGCAATCGTCGCACGGTTGGCATCGCGCGACGCACCCAACACCTTGGCCTTCTGCAGATCGTTGGCGTCGACCACGGCGCACGCCGCGCCGGTGCGATCGCACACGTCCTGGGCGAAGCGGTCGGGTTCGCGCGGTGCAAAGACGATCGCGCGCTCGAACGGAGGCATCGTGCCGGTGTAGCCGTCGATCGCCGCGATCGCCTCACCCAGCACTTCGTAGAAGCCGCCGCGCCGGCCGCGCAGCCGGCCCAGCAGTTGCGCGACCACCGCACGCAGCACGGTTGGAACGCCGACCGCATCGATCACCAGTTGCAACGACTCCGGCTGATTGACCGTCGCCAGCGCACCCGCCCGCCGCGCCAGCAGATACGCCAGCCGCGACGGACGCACGTATTCAGCCGGCACGAACTCACCTTGCGCGATGGCCACGGCGGTCTCCGAAACGGCAACCGCGTCACCGGCGCGCGCGATGCCGGCAACGGCGTCGGCGATCAAGGTCACCAGATCGTCGTTCGGTGAAATCAGGCGGGTGCGCACCGGAACGGCCACGATGCCGGCCGGAACCTCGGGTCGCGTAACCGCCCATCCGCGCGTCGCGACGCTCACGTGCGCAACTCCTCGACGATCTCTTCCAGGCGGTACTTGCGCGACGCCTTGAGCAGCACCACGTCGGCCGCACTCGCGTGCGTGCGCAGCCATCCGGCGGCCTCGTGGTTGTCGCGCACGCGCACCACCGCGCTGGAGCGAAATCCGGCGCGTTCGGCGCCGCGCGCCAGCGCCTCGGCAAACTCGCCCCCGACCAACAGGACGTCGGCGCGCCCAAAGGCATGTGCGCCGACGCGCTCGTGCAGCGCCGGTGCCTCGTCGCCCAACTCGGCCATGCTGCCGAGCAGCGCGATCCGACGCGCTCCGGCCTCCTGCGCGAACGCATCGAGTGCGGCAATCGTCCCGGCCGCATTGGCGTTATACGCATCGTAGATGATGCGCGGGCGACCATCCAGCCGAATCGTTTCGAACCGACCGGCAGGCAGGTGCAGGCCCGGCAGCACCGCGCGTAAGTCGTCGAGCGACACGCCGAGTTCGCGCGCCGCCGCCAGCGCCGCCGCAAGGTTGGCGCGGTTGTGTTCGCCCGGCAGACGCACGTCGACGTCGTAGCGCTGCGTACCGGCGCCGTCGTCGAGCAGGAGCGTTGCGCTGCCCAGCAGCGCCGTGGTCCGGCCGACGGCCGGTGGCTCGAGCGCGCCGTCGCGCGCGTAGAACCAGTGCGGTGGCTCCGCGAGCGACGGAAAGCGCGCCGTCGAGGCGGCATCGCAGGCATTGAGCACCGCCCGCGCGCCGCGGCCGAAGAGCGCCCACTTGGTGGTTTCGAGGACCGCGCGCGAGCCCATGATCTCCACGTGGGCGTCGCCGATATTCGTTAAGATGCCGAGGTGCGGCTGCGCTACGTCGACCAGCGTCGCGATGTCGCCGGGACGCCGCGCCCCCATCTCGACGACGATCACGTCGTGCGCGTCGGCATCGGCGCGCAGCAGGAGCGCGCTGACGCCGATTTCGTTGTTCTCGTTGGCGGGGGCCGCAATCGCGCGATCGCCGTAGGTGCCCGCCAACAGTTGGAGCAGCAGCGCCTTGGTGGTGGTCTTGCCGGCGCTGCCGGTGATGGCGACGACGCGACCGGTGAACCGCTCGCGCGCAACCCGCGCGAGGGCCATGTAGGCCGGCAGCGTGCGGTCGACCAACATCGTTGCGGTTCCGTCGATGCGCGCTTGCGGTTCGTCGATGACGATCACCGCGGCCCCCTTGCGCACCGCCTCGGCGGTGTAGTCGTGCCCGTTGAAGCGTTCGCCGCGCAACGCCAGGAACGCATCGCCCGGCTGCAGCGTGCGGGTGTCGGTCGCGACCGAGATCGTATCGGGCGCTGCATCGGCATCGAACAGCGTGGCGTGGGTCGCGTCTAGCGCGAGGTGTATCGGGATCTTCACGGTGCATCCTCGCAGCCGAGCAGCCGCCGGGCCACTTCGGCGTCGTCGAACGGTTCGCGCCGATCGCCGACGATCTGATAGTTCTCGTGGCCTTTGCCCGCGATCAGCACCACGTCGCCGCGCGTCGCCTCCGCGATGGCGCGCTCGATGGCGCGCCGGCGATCGAGTTCGACGACGTAGGGATGATGCCCGATGCCGGCCGCGATGGCGTCGGCAATGGCGTGCGGATCTTCGGTGCGCGGATTGTCGTTGGTGACATAGATGCGATCGGCGAACGCCGCCGCGATCGATCCCATTTCGGCGCGCTTGCCGCGATCCCGGTCGCCGCCGCAGCCGAACACCACCGCGACCGCGCCGCGCGTGCCGGACCGCAGCGCAGTCAGCGCGCGCTCGAGCGCGTCGGGCGTATGCGCGTAGTCGACGATCACGTCCACCTCACCGCCGGCGACGTGCTCCATGCGCCCCGGTACGCGCGCGAGGTGCGCCAACCCGCGCGCGCTACCCGCATCGTCGATCCCGAGCTGACGGGCCGCGCCGACCGCAGCAAGCGCGTTTTCGACGTTGAACTCACCCGGCAGATTCACGCGAAAATCGACTCCGCCGAGTTCGAACCGGCTGCCGGCGCTCGTCAGCACGACGCCGTGCGGAACGACGTCGGCGCCGCCGCGCAGCGCGTACGTCAGGACTCGAACGCGCGCGGCAATTCCGGTGCGCCACGCCCGGCCGTGCGCGTCGTCGAGGTTCAAGACGGCGCGATGGGCCATCGTAAAGAGCCGATGCTTGGCCGCGGCATAGGCCTCCAGCGAGCCGTGAAAATCGAGGTGATCGCGCGTGACGTTGGTCAGGACGGCGGTGTGAAAGGCGACGTCGTCGACCCGCCCGAGTTCCAGCGCGTGCGAGCTGACTTCCATCGCGACGACGTGCGCGCCGGCATCCCGCATCGCGGCCAGCAGCCGGTGCAGTTCGGGCGGTTGCGGCGTGGTATTGTCGAGTTCCCAGCGATGGTCGCCGAACTCGGCGCCAACGGTACCGATCACGCCGCAGGGAAGGCCGGCATCCGCCGCGATCGCCGCGATCATCCGCGTCGTGGTCGTCTTTCCGTTGGTTCCGGTGACGCCGACGACGTCGAGCGCCCGCGACGGATCGCCGTAGAAGGCCGCTGCGAGTGCCGAGAGCGCGCGCCGCGTGTCAGGAACGTGCACGACGGTGACGCCGCCGTCGCTCGCCGCGGCGAGCGCTTCCTCGACGACGACCGCACTCGCACCCGCCGCGATCGCCGCGCCGACGTACGCATGCGCGTCGCGGTGCTGACCGCGCAACGCGACGAAGAGCGCACCCGGCCCGACCGCACGCGAGTCGATTTCGATGCGCTCGATGGGGCGCTCGACCGGCCCGCTCACCTGCGTGGCCGCGGGGAGCCGCGCGAGCAGCGTGCCGAGGTCAACCACGATCGCCGGTCTTCATGTTCGGCAGGACGCCGGCATGCAGCATCGCCGCACGCGCGATCGCGGCAAACGCCGGCGCGGCAACCGCCGAGCCGTAGTACGAGCCGATCGGACGCGTGACTTTCACGAGGATGACGAAGCGCGGATGCTGATAGGGAATCATGCCGATGAACGAGGCGGTATAGGCGCCGGGCTGGTAGCGACCGTCGACCGCAATCTGCGCCGTTCCGGTCTTGCCGGCGGTTTGATACCCGGGTACTTGGGCGGTCGGATCGCCGGTTCCCCGCACCACCACCGCTCGCAAAAACCGCCGCAGCTCGGCGGCGATCTTCGGGCTGAAGATGCGCCGCACCACTTTGGGCCGCTCCACCTTGAAGGTGTCGGTGCCGGGTGCGGCGATCGCGTGCACGATGCGCGGCTGCATCAGCAAGCCGCCGTTGGCGATCGCGCAGTAGTAGCGCACCAGCGCCAGCGGCGTGATCGAAACGCCCTGGCCGAACGACATCGTCGCCAGCGACGACGCGCTCCACTGCGAGGGTGGGGGAACGATCCCCGGGTTTTCGCCCGGCAGACCGACGCCGGTCGGCTGCCCAAGCCCGGCGCGCTGCTCCATGCGCCAAAACGCGCGCGCGCCGATGCGCATTCCGATCTCGGCCGCGCCGACGTTGTGCGAGTACTCGATGATTTGCTCCATCGTCTCGCTGCCGCCGGTCCCGGCCATGAAGCCGTCTTCCGCGTTATGAATGGTGTGGCCGCCGACCACGATCTCGTCGCGAGCCGGAAAGCGCGACTGCAGCGTCACCTTGCCCGACGTCAGGGCGGCCGCCGCGGTGATCAGCTTATAGGTGGAGCCGGGCTCGTAGGCATCCATGACGGCCCGATCGCGCAACGCGTTGGGCGGGTAGCGCCAGAAGTGATTGGGATCGAAATCGGGGAGGTTGGCGAGCGCCAGAATGGCCCCCGTCCACGGGTTCATCACCACCGCGCTGCCGTCGGCAGCGTGGAAGGCGCGCATTTGGGTCGCGAGCGCGCGCTCCGCGACGAACTGCAGGTACGAATCGATGGTGAGTTCGATGCTGGCTCCGGGCAGCGCCGGTGTAATCACCTTTTCGTGGCCGAGCGGAATCGGCCGGCCGAACTCATCGGTTTCCAGGCTGACCTTCCCGGAGCGTCCGCGCAGCAACGCGTCGTCGGCGTATTCCAGTCCGTCGAGCCCGTTTTCGTCGGTACCGACGAAGCCGAGCACGGTGGATGCCAGGGTGCCGACGGTATCGACCCGTAGCCCGGTCTGCTCCTCTTTGAGTTGGATGCCGAGCAGATGCAGCGCGCGCACCCGTTCGGCTTGGTCGTGCGGAATCTTCCGCGCGATCCACACGAACCACAGCCGCCGGTCGTGCAGATCGGCGATGGTCGAAGGATCGAGCTTGCCGAAGATCGTCTCCAACTGCTTGACCACGCGATCGGGGTCGCTGATGTCGTGTGGGACCGCATAGACGCTCTGCGACGGCAGCGACCGCACCAGCACCGCGCCGTTGCGATCGAGGATGCTGCCGCGGCGCGCGTAGACTTCGACGGTGTCGGAGCGCTGTTCGAGCGCGTAGCGCGCGTAGCGTGCGCCATTGACGATCTGAACGTCGATCAGGCGCCAGGTCAGAAACGCGGCGACCGCGGCGCACGCATAAAAAAAGACTCTTGCACGCATCGGAGTGATGCGTGCAAAGGCCCGTTGGTGCATGCCGAGCGTCCCGCGCGCGATCGCTACCTCCCCCGCGCGGCGGCCGGCATCAACAGCCCTGCGAGCGACGAGAGGAAGGCAAAGTGTGCGGGCGGGGCGACCGCCGCCGGGGCCGCGATGGTCACCATCGCAAAGTGTTTCGGCGGCACCATGCCGTAGCGCGCCGCGATCGCGGCCAAGCGATCGTCGGAGGTCAGCGCGGCGATACGGTCTTCCAAGCGCAGGTTGCCTTCCTGCAGGTGCTCGCGCTGGCTCTCGGCTTTGGCGACCGCGTAGGTGAGACCGGTGAGATTGGAGGTGAGCGTTACGTAACACAGCAGCATCGCGAGCACCCCGCCGAGCCCGAGCGAGACGCGCACGATCGCGCCGTAGCGCGAGCGCGAGTTATGCGCGATCCGCGCTGCGGTTGCGGTGCGCGCGGTGCGGGGATTGCGGATGCGCGGCGGTTGCGGCTTGGGCGCGACCATCAGCTGGCCTTGCGCTGCGCGGCACGCAGCTTGGCGCTGCGCGCCCGTGGGTTCGCGGCA
>DAIDGS010000061.1 GCA_027459845.1 Vulcanimicrobiota bacterium
GCACGTACCAGTGGCTCAAGATCGCGGCGGTTGCGGCGGCAATCCACATGAAGTCGTTCCTCCAGCTCCTCTAGCGGTCTCCCACCGACCACGCGTACGCGTTCCACGTCGGCAGAAATGGGTTCGGCGCAAAGCCGTGCAAGCGCGTGCGATATGCATAGATGTAGCGGGCGTCGAAGAGGTAGAGGATCGGGACCTGGGAGGCCACGCGCCGTGCGATCGCGGCGTAGAGCCGCGTGCGCGCGGCACGATTGCTCCTACGAAGCGCGGCGCGCTCCAGCGCATCGACGCGTCGATCGCACCATCCCATCACGTTGGACGGCGCGCCGCACGTGAGGACGAACGAGTCGTCCGGATCGCCCCCCAGCGTCCACGGCACGTATGCCATGTCGAAGGCCCCGCTCGCCAGCGTTCCGGTCACCGGCAAGAACAGTTGCGCGTTGCTCACGCTCTTGACCACGAGATCGATGCCGCGCGCGCGTAACGCGGCCTGAACGGCGGTCGCCACCCGCACCCCGGTGGTCGATTCCGGAAACTGCACGTACACCAAACGCAGTGCACGGCCGTTTTTCCGGCGCATCCCACTCGGACCGCGGCGCCATCCAGCCGCATCGAACAGCGCGTCGGCTGCTTGAGGATCGTACCGTGGCTGCGCGATCTTGGGATCGTACGCCCAGGAAAAGGACGGCTGCATCATCGCGGTGGGCGGATACGCGCCCAGGGTAATCTTCTTTGAAATCGCCGTCCGGTCGATCGACATGGCAATTGCGCGGCGGACGCGCACGTCGTCGAGCGGCGGACGACGCGTGTTGAAGGCGATGCCGGCAACCACCGCCGTCGGTTCACGGATAAAGCGCAGGTCGCGGCGCGCCCGCGAATGCCGGATCGGCGCCACCTGCGCCGGCGCGATCAAGTTCCAGTCGAGCGCACCCGACTGCAGCAGGATCAAGTTCGTCGAAGGATCGGCGACGATCCGCACGTCGAGTGCAGCGGCGCGCGGCGCACCGCGCCAGTAGCGCGGATTGGCCACGTACCGTAACGACTCGCCGCGCCGCCAGCGCAAAGGTCGAAACGGCCCGTCGACGACGCTGGGCATCGCGTTAAACGGTGCCTTCGCGAGCGGCTCTTCGCGCCGCAGCACGTGCGCCGGGAGAACGTACTGCGGTTCGGCTGCATCGGAGAAGTAGGTGGTGACGGCCGGCGCCCACGGCCGGCGCAGGCGCAAGATCACGGTCGTCGCATTCGGCGCGCTCGCGTGCGCGATCAGATCGTAACCCGCCCGCGAGCGTACCGGGTTGGCCGGATTCAAAATCGCGTGCAGGGTGAAGAGCACGTCGGCCGAGGTAACCGGCACCCCGTCGCTCCAGCGCACTCCGGTCCGTAGGTGGTAGACAATGGTGCGGCCGTCGGCCGAGATTCCGCCGTTAGCCCGGCTCGGAATCACCTGCAACAGCTCCGGGAAGGCGTGCCCGCGCCGGTCGAACTCGACGAAGGGCTCGAAGCTCAGGCGCGCCAGCTGCGCCTCGACCGACGCGGCATCGGGATGGATGAAGAGGGGATCGAGCGTGGTGGGGTCGGCCGCGATCGAAAAGCGCACGACCCCGGCCGGCGCGGCCGGTGCCGCGGCCTGGCGCGTACATGCGCCCAGGGCCAGCAACGCCAGCGCCGGCCCCGCAAGCCAGCGAAATGCCTTTCCCCCTTGCGCCGAATAGATCATTGGTGGTACTGTTTGCGAGCCACGGATTGTTCGGCAAACTCCTGAAAATGGCGAATATGATCTTTACCAGCGACGAAATCGACGAACTCGACCTTCAACTCCTCGACGCCTTGCAACGCAACGCGCGCTCGACCTTTGCCGAACTCGGTTCGCTCGTGGGCCTCAAGGCTCCGGCCGTCCACGACCGCGTCAAACGCCTCGAGCAGCGCGGCTACATCCAAAACTACTCGGCCCAGCTCGACGGCAAGCGCCTCGGACTCCACCTGACGGCGTTCGTGAGCTGCTATACCTCGCCGGACTGCAACTACGACGAGTTTACGCGCGCGCTCGGCGAGATGCCCGAAGTCTGCGAGGTCCATTCCGTCGCCGGCGAGGAGACCTTCGTCTGCAAGGTCGTCACGCGATCGACGCAACACCTCGACGACCTCCTGGCTCGCCTGAAGGGAATGCCGGGAATGGCACGCACGCGCACCACCATCGTGCTGACCACGCCGTACGATCGCGGCGGCATCACGGTGAAGTCATGACGCCGGCAACTGCCCGTCGCGGCCATCCGCTCGGCACGCACCGCGTGATCGACCCACCGGGTGCGATGCCGCAGAGCGCGTGGCGCATCGATGGCGACCCGGTACCGTACGACAACGAAATTCTCTGTGCAGTCGAAACGCTTAACGTCGACTCGGCGTCCTTCAAGCAGATCGCCGATGCCTGCGAGCACGATGCGGCGCGCATCGGCGAGCACATCCTGGCGACCGTGCGCGAGCGCGGAAAGCAGCACAACCCGGTCACCGGCAGCGGCGGAATGTTCATCGGCTCGGTGCTCGAAGTCGGCCCCGCGCTGCGCGACACGATCGATCTGCGGCCGGGTGAGCGCATCGCGTCGTTGGTCTCGCTCACGCTGACGCCGCTGGCAATCGACGCGGTCGAGCGCGTCGACGTCGCGACCGGCCGCGTTTGGGTGCGCGGCCGCGCGATTCTCTTCGCCAGCGGCCTATGGGCGAAGCTTCCGGCCGACATCGACGAGAACGTTGCGCTCGCGGTGCTCGACGTCGCGGGTGCGCCGGCGCAGGTCCGACGGCTCTGCCGGCCGGGCCAGACCGTCGCGATCGTCGGCGCCGATGGCAAGAGCGGGTTGCTGTCGTGCGCGCAAGCGCGCGCGCGCGTCGGTTCGCGTGGACGCGTGATCGGCATCGTGCCCGACGCCGCGACGCCGGCGGCGGGGTTGCTCGTCCGTACCGGTTTGGTCGACGACCTGGTCGAGTGCGATGCACGCGATACCCTCGCCCTCGCCGATCGGGTCGCGGCGATCGTTCCCGCGTTGGCCGACGTCACGATCAACTGCGTCAACGTTCCCAACACCGAACTCGGCTCGATCTTGATCACCAAAGACGATGGCACCGTTTATTTCTTTTCGATGTCCACGTCGTTCACGGCCGCCGCGCTCGGTGCCGAGGGTGTCGGCAAAGACGTGACGATGATCGTCGGTAACGGCTATGCCAAAGGGCACGCCGACACCGCGCTCCAAACGCTTCGCGACCATCCCGACATTTACGCCTACTTCAGCGCCAAATACGCCCCTAGCAAAGGATAGATCCATGAGCGAATCCGCGATTCACCATCTCAAACCGCCGGCGCCATCCGAGCAGTTTGCCTACAAGAACCTCAAGACGGGCGAGTTCTGGCGTCACATTCCGGCCTACAGAGACGTCGACGAAGCAACCTTCCTCGACCACCTATGGCAGCAAAAGCACGCGGTAAAGACCGCCGACGAGTTGCTCGCCACCATCAAAGAGGTCTGCTCGCCGGCATTCTACGACGACGCCAAAGCCGGCTTCGCGCGCGCGCCGATGGCCGTGCGAGTCTCGCCGTATGCGATCGCGTTGATCGACTGGAACGATCCGATTGCCGATCCGATTCGGCGTCAGTTCGTGCCGCTGGCGTCGACCGCGCTGCCGGACCATCCGCGGCTGACGCTCGACTCGCTGCACGAACAAGACGACTCGCCGGTACCGGGTCTCGTCCACCGCTACGTCGACAAGGCGCTGTTCCTTCCGCTGAACACCTGCCCGGTCTACTGCCGCTTTTGCACGCGCAGCTACGCGATCGGACCCGACACCGAGAACGTCGATAAAGTCTCGCTCGCCAAGACGCCTAAACAGTGGGAAGATGCCTTCAAGTACATCGCCGAGCGGCCCGAGCTCGAAGACATCGTCATTTCCGGCGGCGACACCTATCAACTGCCGCCCAAGAACATCGAACTGATCGGCAACGCGCTGCTCGACATTCCGCACGTGCGCCGGATGCGCTTTGCGACCAAAGGTCCGGCCATCATGCCGATGAAGATCATCACGCATACCGAGTGGCTCGACGCCATCACCGCGGTCGTCGAACGCGGCCGCAAGCTCGGCAAAGATGTGGTCCTGCACACCCACTTCAACGCACCCGAAGAGATAACGTGGATCACCGAAAGGGCGATGCGGATGCTCTTCGAACGCGGTATTTTCACGCGTAACCAGTCGGTGCTGATCCGTGGCGTGAACGACACGCGCGAGCGGATGCAGTTGCTGGTCAAGCGTTTGGGGATGCTTAACGTCCACGCCTACTACGTCTACATGCACGACATGGTCAAAGGCGTCGAGGAGCTGCGTACCACCATCTGGACGGCCACCGACACCGAGAAGTTCGTGCGCGGGAGTACCGCCGGCTTCAACACGCCGACCTTCGTGTGCGACGCACCCGGCGGCGGCGGCAAACGCGACGTGCATTCGTACGAGTACTACGATCGCGAGAACGGCATAGCCGTCTATGCGGCACCGAGCGTCAAGCCCGGTAAGGCGTTCCTGTACTTCGATCCGATCGACCGGCTCTCGGCCGACGCGCAGGCGCGCTGGGCGGTGCGCGAGATTCAGGATCAGATGATCGCCGAAGCCGTCCGCAAGGCCGGCGTCGGCGACGAGCAGTTGGTGCTGGCCTAGCCGGCGCGCGGCCGCCCGCGCGTTTGGCGTTACCGGGTGGCGAGCGGCTCGCGCGCGCTCGTGCGCGCCACGACCCGTAGCGTCACCGGGCCGTCCGGACGCAGCGTGACCAGCGTCTTGATGCCGACCGGACGCGGGTCGTCGCGCACGAGCCGGACGCGCCCGGCAATCGCTTCCAGCACGAGCGCGGCTTCCAGCCAGGCGAACTCCTCGCCGATGCAGCGCCGCGCGCCAGCCCCGAACGGCAGGTAGGCAAACGGCGTCGGCTCGCGATCGCGCCAGCGCTCGGGTGCAAAGGCTTCGGGATCGGCGTACTCGCGCGGATCGCGGTGCAGCAACAGCGGCGCGACGAAGACGGTGGTTTGCGGTGCCAGCACGACGCCGTTGGCGAGCACGACGGTGCGCAGCGTTTCCCGCCCGATGATCCAGGCCGGCGGGTAGAGGCGCATCACCTCGCGCACGACCCAGTTGACGTACGTGCGATCGCCGACATCGACGGCGCGATGGAGCCGTTCCTCGACGTCGGGATGCCGCGCGATGAGATAGAAGGCCCAGCTCAACGCGTTGGCGGTGGTTTCGTGCCCCGCCAAGAACAGCGTCATGACCTCGTCGCGCAGTTGCACGTCGTCGGGGCGGTCGTCGCGTTCGGCTTGACTCGCTTCGAGCAGCATCGAGAGGGCGTCGCCGCGATCGCCCCCTTCGCGACGCCGGCGTTCGATCAGCGCGAGCACGATCGCATCGAGGGTTGCGATCGCGTCCGACAGACGCCGCGTGGCCGGCAGCGGCAGCTTTTGGCGCAACGCACCGAAGGGAGCGAGGATGTAGGGATACTCGTGCATCAGCGCGTGCAGGGCGTGCGACACCGCCTCGGCTACGTCGCCGGTGTCGCTGCCCAGCAGCGTATGCGAGGCGATCCGCAGGGTCAACTCGCTCATCGCCGCGTGCACGTCGATCGTTGCGCCGTCGACCAGACCCTGGGCGAATCGGTCGGCAAAATCGCGAATCGACCGGGCGTAACCATCGATGCGCGCGCGATGAAAGGCGGGTTGAACGATCCGGCGCATCTTGCGGTGCAGCGGTTCCTCGCTCGTCAGCAGCCCCTCGCCGAGGATGAGACGCAGCGTATGCGCACCGAGCGACTTCTGAAATGCGTGTTGCTGCGTGACGAGCACGTCTTTGATCAGCGCCGGTTCGTTGATGCAGGCGAAGTGGCGCCACGGAAGATCGAAACCGAAGACCGGCCCGTAGCGCGCCGAGAGATCGGTGATGAAGTCGGCAAAGTGACGAAACGGCACCGGGAAGAGGCGGCGAAACGCTTCCCAGCGTCCGGGACCGGGAAGGCGCGTGCGGGCGATCTCAGCCACCGGCCAGTTTGGCCTTGCGCCCGGCCTGCGCGAACCACGCGACGATCGCCGTGCGGTGATCGCCCTGGATCTCCACCACGCCGTTCTTGGCGGTTCCCCCGGTGCCACAGCAGCGTTTGAGCGCGGCCGCAACGGCGAGCAGCTCATCGTCGCGCAGGCCGGTGACGACGCTCATCGTCCCACCGCGCCGACGCTCGCGCGCGACGCGAATGACGCCGTCGTCGGGTACGCGATTGAGGCGGCGCTGCGCTTGCATCGCAGCCTTCTTCGGCAGGCACCCGCGAGCCGACTGCCGCAGCCTGCGCCATGCGACGACGATTGGCGGTCTTCTGCGGCGCGTCCGCGGGTAACGACCCGGAGCGTGCGGGGATGGCGGCGCGCGCCGGAGCGGCGCTGGTCGCCGGCGGATGCGATCTGGTCTACGGCGGCGGAAGGATCGGGCTGATGGGCGTACTCGCCGACGCCGTCCTGGCCGCCGGTGGTCGCGTCACCGGAGTGATTCCGCAGTCGCTTGCCCGCGCCGAGCTGGCGCACCCGGGCATCACCGAGCTCGTCGTCGTGGCGTCGATGCACGAACGCAAAGCGCGCATGACCGAACTCAGCGACGGGTTCATCGCGCTTCCCGGCGGCTTCGGCACCATGGACGAGTTTTTCGAGGCACTGACCTGGCGCCAACTCGGCCTTCACGACAAACCGGTCGGGTTGCTCGATGCGGCCGGCTTCTTCACGCCACTGCTGCGCCTCTTCGACGACATGCTGGAGGCCGGATTCATCTCGTCCGCCAACCGCGCGCTGGTCGTGAGTGCGTCCGAAATGCCGGCGCTGCTGGCTCGGATGTTTCCCGATCTTTCGGCATCGGCGCCAGGCTGCGACTGACCGCGGGCGCAGCACGACGCTAGCCTCGATCGATCACCTTCACCACGATCGCGGTCGTTCCGTCGTCGAGCACGACGACGAAGCTGCGCACGCCGGTCACTCCCGGACCCAGATCGAGCGTCCCGCCGCGCAATCCG
Source organism: Vulcanimicrobiota bacterium (assembly GCA_027459845.1). Taxonomy (GTDB): domain Bacteria; phylum Vulcanimicrobiota; class Vulcanimicrobiia; order Vulcanimicrobiales; family Vulcanimicrobiaceae; genus DAIDGS01. The sequence continues at coordinate 7,070 of DAIDGS010000061.1, forward strand.
TGCACGATCTCAACCGAATGGGCGAACGCCGACCGAAGCGTTGCAACGTTGAAGTCGCGCGTCGGACCGGCCAGTAGCCGGCACGAGGTGGTCGCGTCGCCGGAGAACGCGAACGGCTCGAGCGGCCGTAAACGGTGCGGCACGCCGTCGACGGTCAGCTCGGCGACGTCGCCGGAACCGCCGAGCGCGACGATCGTGCGGTCGAACCCGGCGTAATCCGAAAACGGGCCGTCCGCATCGATGGTGGTGTGCGAGAGGCGCCAGCGCGCCGGATCGCGGTCGTCGGAGGCCATCACGTAACTCACGCCACGCCCGTTACGCCACGGAACGCGTTGATAGGATTCGGCCGCGGTGAACAACATGACCGCTAGCTTCGTCGGCCGCCGCGAACGTCATGCACGACGCCGGTTCGCTCGTTTCGCCAGCGTCGGCCCTTGCCGCACCACGCGCGAGTCTTAGTGGGATACCCGGCGATAGGTCACCGCGTCGCCGAACTGACAGATCAGCCGGTATTCGCCGCGGGCGACCTCGCGCTGAATTTCCGGACGCACGCGCCGATCGACGCCGTTCATCGTATCGTCTGTGTAGACGAGATACTGCACGCCGTCGGCGCGGTCGATGGTCGCCCGCGGGCGTACCGCCGCTTCGGCCGAAAACCACTCGTCATAGGTTGCTACCGAGGCATCTTTGGGAACGCAGGCGAGGGCGCGCCGCGCGTCACTCAAGCTTGGATAATACGGATGGAGGTAGTGGAACGGATGCATCGGATCGAAGGCGATCAAAAAGAGCACGCACAGCACCGGCGACGTCCACCAGCGCATCGCAAGTTGCGAGTGACGGTGCAGTAGCCGTGCGACCGCCGCGACGGACCCGATCAACAGCCACGGAATCCAGAGTGCCGCGTAGTGATCGCCCATGCGCCAGACGTAGCCGCTGTTGGCGAGCAAGACGATCGCCGCACCCGGCAGCGCCAGCAACGACCAGCGTGAAAACAGCGGCAGGAGCACCAGCGGCACGAGCGCTTCGCACACGTAGGTGAAGCGCCCCAGCGTCACCGTTGCCGGGAAGAACGCCGTCGGATGGACGAACGGCGCCGCCAGCAGCGCGATCGGTCCGTGCGCGAACGGATAGTCGTAGAAGTGACTCGGCACCCAGGCGCCGACGCGCGGAATGATCACGAGATAGTACAGCGCGAGCGCGCCGGCCGCGGCCGCGAAGAGTCCGAAGCCGGCCCATTCCAGCGCGCGCGGTTGCGCGACGTCGCCGTGCAGTAACCCGCTCTCGCCACGCCGGCCCCAGCGTGCGAGCGCCACCAGCACGACTCCAAAGACCGCCAGCTCGATGCAGGCGTCCTCGCGCACGCCGACGCTCACCAACGCGACCAGAACAAACCAGCCCCATCGCCCACGGTCGGCGGCCAAAAACATCGCCAGGACCAGTGGGCTATATAGCCCGAGTTCGTGAAACTCATCGAATCCCAGCGCGAGCAGCGGCGGATAGAGCAGCGCGAGGACGCCGATCCGGCGCGCGTACGTTTCGCCAACGTACGGGCGCGCGATCGCGGCCAGGAGCGGCGCGCACAGCACGGTGGCCGCGGCCTGGACCAGTTGCAGCGCCAGCGCGCTGTGCGTCAGCGCGAGCAGCGGCCAGAGCAGCGCGAGCGACGGCGACCAATGATAACGAAAGTGCGTCCCGCCTTCGACGCCGTCGCGCATGCCGTGCAGCGCGGAAGCCACGATCTGCGCAAACGTGCCGGTGTCGGAACCGTACGTCCAGAGATCGGTGCGAACGACCGCCAGCACGGCGAGCACGACGAATGCCAGCGCCGTCCATAGCCAGAGCACGTGCCTACGCGGGTCGGCGGCGAGCGCGTTCACGTCGGAGCGCCGAGAGCGGGCGCACGTTCGGTTAGGTTGCCCGACGAATCCGCGGTCGAACGAGTCCCGACCGCACGCTGCATATGGCGCGCGAATGTGTCGTCGAAGGGCACCGGGCCGAAACTTCGGCAGGGGTGCGGTATGGGCCTACGAAAAGCGCCGCGCCATGGGCTCGCACGGAATGCTTCTGCGCTGGAACCGCAACGACGCCGTCTTTCGCGACAATCGATATAGCCGAGCCCACATTTGGCAGTTCGACGGTGGAGCGATCGTCCCGGCGTCGAGTTCGCCCGAGGTCGTACGCGTGCCGTTTTCGGATCCCAGCGGCGTCGATCCCGAGGAAGCCTTCATCGCCGCCATCGCAAGCTGCCACATGCTTTGGTTTCTCTCGCTCGCCGCGAAGGCCGGTTACGTGGTCGACGAGTATCGCGACGCGCCGGTCGGCACGATGGGAAAGAACGCGGCCGGTGACGTCGCCATGCTGCGGGTCGACTTGCAGCCGCACGCGGCATTCGTCGGCGCACCGACCCCGGATTCCGCGACGCTCGCGCGCCTGCACCACGAAGCGCACGCGGCGTGCTTCATCGCCAACTCGGTGAACACCGTCATCACGGTCACGCCCTCGTAAGCCGAGAGGGCGCACGGTTGCCGCGGCGAAGCGGCCGCCATGCGGGTTGGAGCGATACTCTTTCTGGGCGCGGCGATGCTGGTTTCATCGACCGCGCGCGCGCTTTCGCAGGTGCGGCCGCCCAGCCCGGCGGCCACGGCCGCGCCGTTGCGTCGGCTCGTCTATGCCATGCAGGTCGACTACTTCGCCAGCGGTGAGGGGCACGACAGCGGTATGACGCCCGGCGGCACCGGGGGTAACGGCTCCGGCGTGCAGGCGATTCTCGGATCGGGCGGACGACGCGGCACCATCGAAGCCGACGTCTTGGCGCTCGCACCGCACGACGGCCTGATCGTCGCCGTCGACGAAATGCTTTACGAAGCGGCCCGACCGCGCCAGCGCTTCACCTGCCTCGTCTACGGCAGCGGTCAAACCTACTGCCCCGACTCGGTCGGCGCGCTCAGTGACGCCGAGAACCTTTTGCTCAGTCTGCTGGGGCGCGGGTTCGTGGACCCGAGCGTCACCGCGCCCAGCTTCAGTTGGCAGCGCGCCTACCATGGCAAGGACGTTTCGGTTCGTACCACCTACGCCATGACCGATCCGAAGAACGGTTTGCCTGTGACGATCGTCATGCGCTCGAAGATCGTCTCGGCCGTACCCAACGTCGGCAACACCAGCGCCCACGCGCGCATCACCTACGATCGCGCCATGTCGGTACCCGACGCCATCCACGAGGTCGCGCGCGAACAGCTGGGAGGGTCGCTCGTGCGCACGACGCTCGATCTACGCCTGACGTCCGACTCGTTTGCCAGGCAGGCTGCACCGAAGGCCGCCGGTCGGAGCCGCGGCAGCAGCCTCTAAGGCTGCGCGTTGCGCCGCTTGTCGACGACGCGCTTGACGATTGCCATCGCATTGAGCGCGCGCGGAAAGCCGGCGTAGGGGATGAGCGTCATGACGGCTTCGACGATTTCGGCCTCGCTCAATCCAACGTTGAGGGCGCCGTGGACGTGCGTTTCCAACTGCGCGTCGGCTCCTCCCATCGTCGCGAGCGATGCGATCGCCACCAGCTCGCGCTGCCGCAGATCGCCGTCGCGCGCGTAGATCTCACCGAATGCGAACTCCACGAGATAGCGCGTGAAGTCGGGCGCGACGCTCGCATAGGCACGCAGGAGGTTGTCGGCGACCTTGTCGCCGTCGACCAACCGCAGCAGCCGTTCGCCGCGGGCGCGGCGCTCCGAGTCGCTCACCGCGCCGCGCGGCTCATTCCGCCAGCGCGGTGGTGACGATGCGCTCCTGCTCGACGGCGTGCTGACCGGCATACCCTTCGCTCGGGCTGGCGCGGTAGCCGCGGCCGATGTACTCGATGTCGAAGCCGTCGCGCTTGCCTTCCAGCAGGCGGCGCCGCACGAACGCGCGAGCTCCCATGTTCTTGGGCTCCTCTTGCACCCATACCAGCTTTTTCACGTTCGGATAACGGGCAATGAGGCGATTGATGTCTCCGACCGGAAGCGGCGCGAGCAACTCGATGCGCGCGATCGCGGTGCGCTTCAACTTTCCGTACAACTCGTGGGCGATGAGGTCGTGGTAGATCTTGCCGCTGCACAAAATCAGCCGCTCGATCGTGCTGCGATCCAGCGTGCGCGGATCGTCGATGACGGTTTCGAACGCGCCGCCGGCCATCTCGTCGAGCGTGCCGGCGGCACTCTCGGCGCGGAGCAGCGACTTGGGGGTCATCACCACCAGCGGCACCGCCAGCGGCGAGCGCGCCTGCATGCGCAGCAGGTGATAGTAGTTGCTGGCGATCGAGGGATAGGCCACGCGCAGGTTCCCCTCGGCCACGAGTTGGAGGAAGCGCTCCAAGCGCGCGCTGGAGTGCTCGGGACCACCGCCCTCGTAGCCGTGCGGGAGCAGCAGCGTGAGGCGCGAGGTTTGCCCCCATTTGGCTTGACCGGCGGCGATGAACTGATCGACGACGATCTGCGCGCCGTTGAAGAAATCGCCGTACTGCGCTTCCCAGAGCACCAGCGCGCCCGCCTCCCGCGTCGAGTAACCGTATTCGAACCCGACGCACGCGTACTCGGAGAGCGGGCTGTTGCGAATCTCGAAGGAGGCTTGTGTTTCGGCAAGGTGCTGCAAGGGGACCCAAGTCGCGCCGGTCGACGGATCGTGGAAGACCGCGTGACGATGGCTAAAGGTGCCGCGTTCGGTATCCTGACCCGTGATGCGGACCGGCGTGTGGGTCGTGAGGAGGGACGCAAACGCCAGCGCCTCGGCGGTACCCCAGTCGACGGTGCCCTTTTCGGCAATCGTCTTGCGCCGCCGCTCGAACTGCGTCTGCAGTTTTTTGTTGAGCGCGAATCCATCGGGAACGCGCGCCAGTAGCTCGCTCCACGCGACCAGCGTCGCGCGGTCGACCGGCTCGAGTTTGGTGCCGTCGAAGGTGTTGCTTCCAGACATCTTGCGTCCGTGCACGTGCGACGCGAGTGCTCCGCGCACGGCCTTTCGTGCCTCTTGCAGCCGGGCCAGCGTATCGTCTTCCATCGTCTTGGCCTGCTCGGCCGTGAGCACGCCCTGCGCCACCAGCTTGCTCGCAAAGAGCTCGCGCACGGTCGGATGCGCCTTGATGCGCTCGGCCATGTGCGGCTGCGTGTAGGCGGGTTCGTCCTGCTCGTTGTGCCCCAAGCGTCGGTAACCGATGACGTCGATCAGCACGTCGCGATCGAACTCGCGGCGATAGTCGACGGCCAAGTGCACGGCGGCGATGCAGGCGTCGACGTCGTCTGCGTTGACGTGGACGATCGGAACGTCGTATCCCTTGGCGAGATCGGAGGCGTAGCGCGTCGAACGCGACTGCTCGGGATCGGTGGTAAAGCCGATCTGGTTGTTGGCGATGATATGAATCGTGCCGCCGGTATCGTAACCGGGCAACGACTGCAGGTTGAAAACCTCGGCCACGATGCCTTGGCCGCTAAACGCGGCATCGCCATGAATGAGTACCGGCACCGCGCGCTTCACGTTGTGGCGCGGAACGCCGTGCGTATGGTCGGTCTGCAGCGCTCGCGCGCTCCCCTCCACGACCGGGTCGACGGCCTCGAGGTGGCTGGGATTGTGCGCCAGCGTGACGCGAATCGTCTTGCCCTTCGAGGTGGTAAAGACGCCGGTCGCACCGTGATGGTATTTCACGTCGCCCATCACGTCGTCGTCGCCCAGTTCACCGCGATACTGGGCCGCCTCGAACTCGGTCATCACCTCTTCGTAGGGCATGTTCGTCAAGTGCGCGATCACGTTGAGCCGCCCGCGGTGAGCCATGCCGAGAACCGTGTCGGGCACGCCGTCGTCGGCCAGCATGTCGAGCATCTCCTCGAGCATCGGAACCATCACGTCGAGGCCCTCGCCCGAAAACGTCTTCTGCCCCAAGAACGTCTTTCGCACGTAGCGGTCGAACGCATCAACGCGCGTCAAACGCGCCAAAAACTCCAGTTGACGCTCGGGGGCGAGCTTGACCTTATTGCGTCCCGACTCGATGTAATCGCGCAGCCAGACGCGCTGGGTGGCATTCGAGATGTGCTCGATCTCGTAGGCAATCGTCGAGCTGTAGGTTTCCTTCAGCCGCGGCAACACGTCGGCGAGGCTGTTGCCCGGAACCTTGACACGCAGCACGCTCGATGGGATCGCGGCCTGCAACGCCGGCGTCAACCCGTAAGTCTGCGGCTCGAGCGACGGATCGCCGACCGGCTCCGCGCCGAGCGGATCGAGGTGCGCGGCGAGATGGCCGAAACGCCGATACGCCGAGACGATCGCCATGCCCGACGCCACCGCCCGCAGCATCTCATCGGATGCCTGCACCGTGCCGCTGGTGCTCGGAACCGGCGCTGGACGGTGCGAGGTCGATACCACCGCGCCGGCCTCCAGTCCGAGCGACGCAAACGCGGTCTCGTAAAAACCGTCTTTGCCCTGGAGCAGGTCATCGACCCGACGCAGGTATTCACCCGACTGTGCGCCCTGGATCACGCGATGATCGTAGGTGCTGGTCACCTGCATGATCTTGCCGATGCCGAGCGACTCCAGCGAACGCTCGTTGACGTGCGCAAAACCGGGCGGATAGCCGATCGCCCCGGTTGCGAGGATCGCGCCCTGGCCGGCCATCAGGCGCGGCACCGACGCCACGGTCCCGATGCCCCCGGGGTTGGTCAGGGTGAACGAGGCGCCTTGCAGATCGTCGGCCCCGAGCTTGTTCTCGCGCGCCTTGGCCACGAGCGCTTCGTAGGCGGCGCGAAACTGCGCGAAGTCGAGCGCCGCGGCACCCTTGATCACCGGCACGACCAAAAATCGCGAGCCGTCCTTGCGCTCGGCATCGACCGCTAGACCGAGGTGGATGCCGGGCTCGACGCGCTCCGGTACGCCGCCCGCGCCGCGCCGGAACGACGCGGTAATGAACGGCATCTCGGCGGCCGCGCGCACCATCGCAAACGCGATCAGGTGCGTGAAGGAGACTTTTTCGCTGCGCCCCGCGGCCTTGAGCGCACCGTTGAGCTCTCTGCGTCGCGCGTCCAGCACGTCGACGGCCAGCGTCCGGAAACTGGTGGCCGTTGGAATCGCAAGGCTGGCCTCCATGTAGCCGGTCAGCGCCGCCGCCGGACCGCGCAGCGGTACGACGGTCGCGCCGGCCGGCACGGCCGGCTGCGTCGCGGCCGGAGCGCCCTCGCGCCGCTTGGCCGTCCCGGCCTGCGCAGTGACGTCCTGACGCAGGATCAGCCCGTTCGGTCCCGACCCGCGCACCAGCGCTAAGTCGACATCCAGCTTGCGCGCCATGCGCCGAGCCGGCTGCGAGGCGACGCTCGGACCGCCGGAGGGTACCGCCGATGCGACCGGCGCCGCGGCTTCGGCCGGCGGCTTCGCCGCGGCCGGCGTCGGCGCTCCGGCGCGCGGCGCGGCGGCGCTGACGTCGAGATCGAGCAGCCCGGCCCCGACGGCGACGGTATCACCGGCCTTGACGTGCACCGCGCTCACGGCCCCCGCGCTGGGTGCCGGAACCTCGACGTCGACCTTGTCGGTGGTCACGTCGACCAGCGGGTCGCCTTCGCCGACCCAGTCGCCGACCTTGACGCGGACCTCGACGATCGCCCCCTCGGTCACCGACTCGCCCATCTCGGGGAGCGTCACGGCCACGATTGTCGCGGGGCCGGCCGGCGGCGACGCTGCGGCTTTCGGCGCGCTTCCGTTGCCCGCGGCGCCGTTGGTCGGCGCGGCGGCGGTGTCGATCTCGGCCAGCACGGCACCGACCGCAACGGTGGCTCCGGCCGCCGCGAGAATTTGCGCCAGCCGGCCGGAGGCGGTTGCCGGGACCTCCACGTCGACCTTGTCGGTGGTCACGTCGACCAGCGGATCGCCCTCGGCGACGACGTCGCCGACCTGCTTGCGCCACTCGACGATCGCACCTTCGGTGACCGACTCTCCCATCTCGGGGAGCGTCACCTTGACCAACGTGTCCGCCACTCTCGTCGCTACTCCTGATCCGCCTCGGGCATCGAACCCTCATCTTATCGTTCGCGGGCGGCAACGCCTACGACTTGGCGGTCAGCCCAGATGCGCGAAGCGCGCGATCGCCAAGCTGCTCAGCGCGATCGAGGCCCAGAGCAGCGCTCCCAGCGTCAGCGGACGCAGCCCGGCCGCCCGAATCCGCGCGAGATCGGACGAGAGCCCGACCCCTGCCAACGCCACCACGATCGCAAAGAGCGCCAGGTGTTGCAGCGGTCCGCTCCACGCCGGCGGAATCCAGCCTAGCGAGTTCACGACGGCGGCGGCCAAAAACCAGACGATGAACCACGGGAAAATGGCCTTCCAGTCGATACCCTCGGCACCGCGTTCGCGCACGCGCTTCCACGCGTAGAAGCCGACCAGCGGTACGATCAGCAGCGTCCGGGTCAACTTCACGACGACCGACGCCGCCCCGGCGGCGTGCCCGTAGGCAAATGCCGCGGCGACGACCGACGACGTGTCGTTGATCGCCGTGCCCGCCCAGAGCCCGAAGCCGCTTTGCGAGAGCGCCATCACGTGACCCAGCGCCGGGAACGTGAGCACCGATGCCACGTTAAAAGCGAAGATCGTGCCCAAGGCATAGGCGACGTCGGAACGATCGACCTCGATCACGCTCGAGAGCGCCGCAATCGCCGATCCGCCGCAGATTGCGGTGCCGACGGCCAGCAGCCGGCGCAACTCGCGATCGATCCCGAGCAGCCGTCCGGCGACGAACGCGACCACCAACACGACCGTCAAGGTGCCGAGCATCACCGGCAGCGACCGCAGCCCGCCTTGCTCGATCTGATGCACGCTCAGGTTGAAACCGAGCAGCACGATCGACCACTGCAGAAGCTGCTTGGCAGCAAACGCGACGCCCGGAGCAAAGGTGGTCGACGGCCGGCGCACGGTGGCGACGATGAGGCCGCCGATGATCGCCAACACCGGTGCGCCGACGATCGGGAACATCGTGCCGAGCGCGCTCGCAGCCAGCGCCAGCGCGACCGCAAGCGCGATCCCGGGGAGAAGCTTCATGCCCGCGCCGCCTAGTAGAACTTGGCCGGATGGGTAGCGCCGGAATGTTGCAACGCGCCGCCCGCAAAGACCGGACGCGCATGCGCGAGCACGAAGGCGGCGACGTCGTAGGCTTGCGCGACCGTAAGCGATCCGGGCGCGTTTTTCGGCATGTTGTAGCGCACGAAACCGGTCATCTTGGAGAGGTGTGCCATACCCGCGCCGGTGTTGAACGATGTCGGACCCCACAGCGGCGGGAACGTTCCGGCGACGCCCTCGCCGCCGGCCTGATGGCAGAGCGCGCAGCGCTGTGCGTACAACGCTTTGCCGGCGGCGATGTCGGGCGCACGCGCCGGCAGCCGTACTTTGAAGGACGCATCCGGCGCCCGCGGCGCCCGCGTGGCGACGCCGCGCGACAGCCACGCGATGTACGCCACCATGGCGGTCATCGCACGTCCCTCGTACGGTGGCACCTTTCCGTTCATGCTATAGAGAAAGCATTCCGCAATACGGTCTTGCAGCGTGATGACGCGGTGTGCGCGTTTATTGTACGCCGGAAAGCGCGCGTAGGTTCCTACCAGGGTGCCGCCGCGCGCGACCGTTCCGCCGGCAATGTGGCAGGCGGCGCAGCTCATCTGCGCGCGCACGTACGGCTTCATCAACGATGGGGTCTGCATGATCAGCGCACGGCCCTCGCGGATGGCCGCGCCGAGCGGACCGCTCGGGAGGGCGGCGGCATCGTAGGGCTGCGCCGCGGCGCCGGTACGCGCGCGCGGCGCCGGTGTGCGTGCGGCGCACCCCACGAGCAGCACGGCCGAAACTCCCAGCGCCGCGACGCCTGCGCGCACGTTCATGCGTTCGACCGGCTACGCAAAGGTCGTGTACGTGTAGTGGTACACGTGCTGCAGCACGGTGATGGCGGCGACCATCGACGGTACGACCATCGCACCCGGAACCAGGTGCGTGAGGATATCCGCTGCGACGTCGTCGGCCGTCATCCCGGCCGGCGCGAACTTCTTGGCGACCAGCGCGCGCGACTGTTCTTCGACCGCGGTGTGACAGGCGTTGACGACCATTCCGCGCCGTTGCAGCATCGCCAGCGAGGTGTCTTGATACATCCCCCGTTCGTCGTCGGGGTCGGCGGTGCGATCGTAGCTGCTCTTGGCGGGGTAAAAGACGTTCTTCTCCAAGATCGCGCCGTCGGCGCCGTGGATGCCGAAGAAGGCGCCGATCCGGTACTTCGACCAGATGTAATCCGAGTACACGTAGGCCGCCGACGGTCCGTGGCCGCACCATGCGACCGCAATCTCGTCGGGTGCATACCCAAAGCCGAACTGCAGACCGTTCATCGCGTTCTTCACGTTACCCCAGATGACCGGCTTGAAGGCGACCGCATCCCAGAGTTGACGGATTTTCGCCGGGCGGCCGACCGCCGCGTTCCAGGCGCGCGCATCGAAGTCGGCCTTGCGTTCGACCAGGTGCGTTCCGCCCGGCACGCCGAGCGCCTGAGCGGGCGCGGTACCGGCCGCCACCAGCGACGCCGAGGCGGCTAAAAATCCCGTGCGATTCATCCTCATCTCCTCTGTGTTGACGACGGCGGCGCCGGCGACGCAACGTAACGACGGCGCTCGAACCGGGTGCTTCCCGCACCCGTGCCGTGCCCCTACCCTAGGCGAATCCCAATGATAAGTCAAATAACACTAATGCTTGGAATCGATAATATAGACTTATGAAGCCAACGCTCGCTCAGCTTGCCGCCCTCACGGCGGTGGCCCGCTTCGGCAGCTTCAGCAAGGCCGCGCGCGCGCTCGCCGTTTCGCAGCCGGCGGTCAGCCAGCAGATCGCAGCGCTGCAACGCACGTTGGGCCTGCGCCTGATCGAAATCGCGCACAACAAGCCGCGACTCACCGACGCCGGCCGCTTCGTGCTCGAGCGCGCCGACGCGGTCGCCCGCGACGTCGCGCTGTTGCTGGCCGACACGCGCGCCTTTCTGGAGGCCGAGCGCGGGAGGCTCGACGTAGCCGCAACCTTGACGATCGGAAACTACCTCCTGCCCGAGTTGCTCGCGCGCTTCTTGGGCGGACGCCCGAACGTCGCGCCGCGCGTCACCATCGCAAACACGTCGGCGGTCGCGGAGCTGGTCCGCAATGCCGAGGTACATCTCGGCCTGGTCGAGGGACGCATCGACGATCCCGAGCTGACGGTGCGTGAGTTCGCCCGCGACCGGCTCCTGCTGGTCGTGCCGAGCGTCGGGCATCGCTTCTCGCATCGCACCAGCGTTCGACCCGACGAACTCGACGACGAACCGTTCGTGAGCCGCGAAGTCGGTTCGGGAACGCGCGATTTCGGCTTCGACGTGCTGATCGCGCACGGGATCCGCCCGCGGCTCGCGCTCACCCTGCAGGGTGGCGAGGCGATCGTGCGCAGCGTCGAGGCCGGACTCGGCCTGGCCGTGCTCTCGCAGTGCGTCGTGGAGCGCGCGCAGCGGCTCGGCGCCCTGCACGCACTCGACGTCGAGGGTTTGCCGCTCGAGCGCCCGCTCTCGATCGTCCAACGCCGCGGTGACGCGGGCGCCCCGCTCATCCGCGCGTTTGCAGCGTTTGTCGAAGGCCGCGCGCAGGAACCACCGCCACCGGGAGAGCGCGCGCGCGCCTGGAAGAAGAAACGCCTATGATTTCGGAAGACGATCCCACGATTTCGGTCGAGCGCGTGTCGTTGCGGCGACCCGACGCGCAGATTCCCGCCTACGCGGCCTGGCCGGTACGCGCGCTTGCAAACACCCCGTCGGTGGTCGTCGTCATGCACATCTGGGGCGTCGACGCGCCCATTCGCGATGCCGTCCTGCGGCTGGCAAAGTCCGGCTTCGCGGCGATCGCGCCGGATCTTTTTGCGCGCTTCGACGCTCCCAACGGCGACGGCGCCAGCGACTACACGCCTTTTCGCGCGATCGCCGACCGCCTCGATCGCAAGCAGTACGGCGGCGATCTGCGGGCCGGCGCGCTGTGGCTGCGCTCGAAGTTCCCGCAAACCAAAATCGGCATTCTCGGCTTCTGCCTCGGCGGACGAATCGCGTTGGTCGAAGCGATCGACGACGCCGATATCTTCAGCGCGGTCGTGCCGTTTTACGGATCGATCAAGGGCATCGACCCCGAGAAGATCACGATCCCGGTGTGCGGCAGTTACGGCGCGCAGGACCAGAGCATTCCGGCCGACGACGTGCGCGCGTTCCGCAACGAGTTGCGCGTTCCCAACGACGTGCGCATCTACAACACCGCAGGTCATGCCTTCTGCGACGACACGCGGGAGCGCTTCGTGCCGTCGGCGGCCGAAGACGCGTGGAAGCGCTCGGTCACCTTCCTTCGCGAGCATCTCGGCGTGCATCGATGACGCCCGCGGCGCTGACGCCGATCGCGCTCGCAGCGCTCGCGGCAGCGCTCGGGTTCGCAGTCGCATGGTTGCTGCGCGCGAGCGCGATCAGCGCGCTACGGGCTCGCCTCGACGCCGAGCGCGAGCACGGTAGCCACGCGCGTAGTGCCGAGCTGCGGATCATCGCCGAGAGTTTGAAGAACGAGCTGGCCCGAACCAGCGACGAGTTGGCGACGCGCGCCAGCGGCGAGTTGCTGGCACGGGCCGACGAGCGGCTCGCGGTGACCGTCGATCCGGTCGCCAAAAAGTTGGCTGAGATGGACGCCTTGATCGGACGCATCGAAGCTTCGCGCGCGCAAGCCCAAGGCGAGGTTTCCGGGCAGCTCCGCGTACTCGGCGAGCACGCGCAGGCGTGGAGCCGAGCCGCAACCGATCTCGGGGCGCAGACGGCCGCGCTGGCCGGCGCGTTGCGCAACCCACGCATGCAGGGCGAGTGGGGCGAGCTTCAACTTCGGCGCGTGATCGAACTCGCCGGGATGAGCGCCTTCGCCGACTTCGCCGAGCAGTCGAGCATCGCCATCGACGACGCGCGCGCTCGCCCCGACGTCACCGTTCGCCTCCCTGGCGGGCACGTGGTGTTCGTGGACGCCAAGGCGCCGATCGGCGGCATGATCGAGATCGCGGCCGCACGCGACGAGGCCGAGCGGAGCACGCGGATGCTGCTCCACGCGCAGGCCATCAAAACCGCGGTCGACGGACTCGCGCGCAAGAAGTATCACACCGCTCGGGGATCGGTCGACTTCGTCGTGATGTTCGTTCCCGGCGAGGGGGCGCTCGCCGCGGCCTGCACGGCGATGCCGAATCTCATCGAGGATGCGTTTGCCAAGGGCGTTTGCCTGGCCAGTCCGCTCAGCTTGATTCTGCTCTTACAAGCCTTTGCGCTCGGGTGGCAGCGCGTCGCGCAAAACGACAACGCACGCGAAATCGCCAAGTTGGGGCGCGAACTCTACGAGAGCTTGGCCGTCTTTGGCGAGCACTTTGCGCGCCTGGGCAAGCAACTGAGCCAGGCGACGGCGTCGTATAACGACGCCGTCGGATCGTACGAAAAGCGGTTGCTCGTGCGCGGGAAACGCATCAAGGAGCGCGCCGCGCTCACCGCCGACGATCTGCCCGAAAACACGCCGATCGATCTGCGCGTGCGGCCGGTGCCGGCGTTCGACGATCCGCAGCCCTCGCTGCTCGCGCCGCTCGATGAACGCGAGGACGCGTAGCCGGTGCCCCGCGGCTGCGGGTAAGGTCGATCACTTGGTCGGGTGCGTCTTCTCCCAGGTCTTGAGCGCCGCCAACGTGTTTGCGACGTGCTGGCTCGGATCGAGATTGGTGTAGGTGTAAATAATCGTACCGTCGGGAGCGATGACGTACGAGGTACGATTGGCGTACTGCGGTGCCTTGGTGAGTACGGCGTCGTATGCTTTCATCACGGCTTGATTGGTATCGGCCGCCACCGCGAACTTGCTGCGGCACTCGCTCACCGAGAACTTTTTCAAGACCGAGAGCTTATCGTGGGATACGCCGATGACGGTTGCTCCGAGCGCACGATACTTGCCGATGGCTGCGGCGAAATCGTGGGCCTCGATGGTGCAGCCCGGGGTAAACGCGGCGGGATAGAAGTACAGCACCACCGGACCCTTCTTGAGGGCGCTGGCCAGCGCAAAGGTAAAGACTTTTCCGCCCTTGGTGGCGGAGAGCGTGAAGTTGGGCGCCTTGCTGCCGACGGCCAGCGCCGCAAATGCGGGCGCCGTCGACGCGAGCACGCCCAGCGCGGTGATCATCGCAAACGTGCGAAGCTTCATGGAGTTCCCCTTTCTATAGGCCCATCATCCGTGCGAGAACGAGACGCTGCACCTCGTTCGTTCCTTCACCGATTTCGTTGATCTTCTGATCGCGGTACATGCGCGAAATCGGATATTCGTCCATGAATCCATAGCCGCCGTGGATCTGCAGCGCCTCGTTGACCACCCGGTGCGAGACCTCTGCGGCGTAAAGTTTGGCCAGCGACGCCGTCTGCTCGAACTCGCGGCCGGCGTCCTTCTCCCACGCGGCGCGAAGCGTCATGAGCTTGGCGTGCTCGATCTCGCAGAGCATGTCGACGAGTTTGAAGGCAATCGCTTGGAACTTGCTGATCGGCCGGCCGAAGGCGTGGCGCTCCTTGGCGTAGGCGAGCGCTTCGTCGTAGGCTCCCATCGCCAAGCCGACCGAGAGCGCCGCCACCGAAATGCGCCCACCGTCGAGGATTTGCAGAAACTGGCTATAGCCTTCCCCGCGCTTGCCGAGCAGGTTGGCTTCGGGCACCCGCGCATCGACGAACGCCAGCTCGCGGGTGTCGGAAGCTCGCCAGCCCATCTTTTTATATTTCTTGCTGCGCGTGAAGCCGGGCGTCGCCTGCGGCACGATCAAATTCGAGATCTCCGGCTTGCCGTCGGGGCGCGTACCGGTCACGGCGGTGATGGTCGTCCCGCCGCTGATGTCGGTACCCGAGTTCGTGATGAACGCTTTGGTGCCGTTGACGATCCAGGTTCCGTCGCGCAAGACGGCTTTCGTTTGGCAGTTTCCCGCGTCGCTGCCCGCGTTGGGCTCGGTGAGACCGAATCCCCACAGTTGCTTGCCTTGCGCCAGCGGAACGAGATAGCGCTCCTTTTGTTCCTGCGTCCCGAACCGATAGAACGGCGAGGCGCCCAGCGATACGTGCGCCGCCATCGTGATCGCGGTCGAGGCGTCGGCACGCGCGATCTCCATCACCGCGAGCGCGTAGCTGACCGTGTCGGCGCCCGCACCTCCGAACTCCTCCGGAAACGGCAGCCCCATAAAGCCGAGTTCGGCCATCTTCGCGACCAGGTCGTACGGAAACGCCTCCTCGCGATCCATGACCTCGGCGCGCGGCTTCACCTCGTTTTGTGCGAAATCGCGTGCGAGGCCCTGGATGGCTTTCTGCTCGTCGGTCAGGTCGAAGTTCATAGCCCGAAGGTATAGGTCGCGGGCTTCGGAAAACCCCTCTTGCAGTAATGATTTCGCTGCGTGGCGTCTCTCTGGTCTACCCCAACGGCGTGCGCGCTCTCGATCACGTGAGCCTGGACATCGCCAAAGGCGACTTCGTCTTCCTGGTCGGACACTCGGGAACCGGAAAGTCGAGCCTGCTACGTTTGCTGTACCGCGAGGCCAAGCCCTCGAACGGGGAGATTACCGTCGACGGAATCCGCGTCGACCGGCTGCGGCCGGGCCGGGTGCCGGCCCTTCGCCGCCATCTCGGCGTCGTCTTTCAAGACTTCAAGCTGCTCTCGGAGAAAACCGTCTGGGAGAACGTGGCCTTTGCGATGCAGGTGACCGGCGCGCACACGCGCGACGTCATGCGCCAGGTGCCGCGCATCCTCGATCTGGTCGGGCTGGCGCACAAGAGCCGCATGTATCCCGGCGAACTCTCGGGCGGCGAGCAACAGCGCAGCGCGATTGCGCGCGCGCTCGTCAACAATCCCAAAATCCTCCTGTGCGACGAGCCCACCGGCAATCTCGACCCGGCCAATACCACCGAAGTGATGGAGTTGCTGCTGCGGATCAACCTCAAAGGCACGACCATCGTCGTCGCTACCCATAACCAAGCGGTCGTCGACCGCATGCGCCGCCGCGTCGTGCGCTTGGAAGACGGTCGCATCGTCACCGACGAAGAACGGGGATATTACTATCTTGGACTGGGGCAAGGTCAAATTCTTTCTGGGTGAGGTGTTGCGCAACTTCACGCGCAATGCCGGCATGCAGATTACCGCCATCGGTACGGTCGCGTTTACGATCGTGATCTTAGGCGGCTTTCTTTTTACGCGCGCAGCGATGACGTCGCTCGGGCACCAGCTGCTCGACCAGATCGAGATCTCGGTCTACCTGGATAACGACGTCACGTCCAAGGGGGTTGCCGCAGTCGACGCGCTGCTCAAGGCCGATCCCCGAATCGCGACGGTCGAGTTCATCCCCAAGGCCGAAGGCCTCAAGGAGCTGCGCGCGCGTACGCACGGTTCGATCGACGTGGCGCTGCTTACGTCCAATCCGCTACCCGACAAGTTTCGCGTACGCGTGCGCGAGCCCAGCGACGTACCGGCGGTCGCCGCCGAAATTCGGCGCCTGCGGGGCGTTGCGAACGTCGTCTACGGGCAGAGCGTCGTGCAGAAGCTCTTGCAGCTCGGGGCGGTGTTGCGGCGCGTCGGCATCGTCGTGATCGTGGCCTTCCTGTTGATCGCGGGCATCATCATTTCGAACACGATTCGCCTCACGGTTTTCGCTCGGCGCCGCGAGATCGCCATCATGCAGCTGGTCGGCGCAACCAACACCTACATCCGCATGCCGTTCATCTGCGAGGGATTGTTGGACGGCTTGCTGGGGGCGCTGGTTGCCATCCTTTTGCTCGACGTCGGACGGGCCGCGCTCTGGCCCAAGCTCGTGCACGCGCTTCCCTTTCTCCAACTCGGCACCTCGCCGATCGATCCGCTGACGATGGCCGGCGAGCTGCTGTTGGTGGGCGGGCTGATCGGCGCCGTCGCATCGTGGTTTTCCGTCGGGCGGCACCTGAA
>DAIDGS010000062.1 GCA_027459845.1 Vulcanimicrobiota bacterium
ACGCCCTTTCCCTGCTTGTGCAGGACGTGTACTTCCACCTGACTCTCTTTCGTAAGCATCGCAAACAGATGTTCGCGATCGGGTCAGATGGGTCAATTTTCAACGTCCGGGGTGGGTCAGTTTTGGAAGTCCGCTAACAGCCCTCACGCAAGCGCAGGTCGACCAACTCGCCACCGCTGCGGGGTACTAGCGTAAGACGGGGCGAAACGCGAGCATGTGAGAACGTTGTCTTGCGCCCGTGCGCGACTTTACGCTCGCGGCGGCTTACATGAAGACGCCCCGGATGCGGCGCCCGACGACGAGGCTGGCCTTGGGCGCTGGATCGCTAACCTGTACGAGCCCTATTCGTACGCGCGGCCGCTGCCCGCGCACATACTGAGCAAGAACCCGGAGACCGCTTCCACACTCGTGGAATATTACCACGCGATGGACGCGAACTTCGGCACCGGTGCGGCCTCTGGCGTGTTCGAACTCGATAATGCGATCCTGTACGATCGGGCGCTCTCTGTCGTGGTACCGCCGGGTGAACTCGTCGGAGTCTATGAAACGAATCGCGCGGTCGACCGCCCGTGGAAGGGCGAGCTCGATCCCGCCCTCCTGCAGCACGCGCGGCGGCCGAATCGACGGGATGTCGACTACATCTACTTTGGGTCGGTTGGATCTGAAAACTACGCCCATTGGCTGGTCGACGATTTAACGCGCGCGAAAGCGCTGGGCAATCACCTTGGCCGGGAGCGCGCCGCAGTCATCGTGCTGGATGCATACTTCCCTCAGATCGATGCGGTTCGCAGCGACTCACTCAAGGCGGTGATCGGCGAGTCTGCCGACGTGGCGATATCGTTCATCGATAAAAAGGTCCCGCACTTTTTCGATCGTTTGTATTACGTATCGCCCAGCTCGTATCCGCCATTGCTTAAGGCCCCGGCCGGCATCCAATTCCTTTACGATCGCCTGAAGGGTCTGCGCGGCGATTCGCCCAGTGCCGCGCCAAAACGCCTCTTCATTGGCCGCAATGCGCTTTGGCGAAACCTGATCAACGCCGAGGAAGTCGCGGACTTCTTCACGGAATGCTCCTTCTCGGCCGTTGCGATGGGGTTTGACTCGCTGACGTTCGCACAGCAAGTGCAGCTCTTTTCAAACGCGGAAATCGTCGTCGGCGTCGCAGGTGCTGCCATGGTGAACACCATGTTTTGCCGGCCCTCGACGCGCGTGTTCTACCTCGCTGGAGAGGGATTCGTCGATCCGTGGTACTGGGACCTCGCCGCAGTCAAGGGACACGAGTACTCCGTGTGTTTTGGTACTCCCTGGAAACCGACGAGTCCAAATTTTTCGTCGTTCGTTGTCGACACCGAACAACTAAAAATCGTGCGTACCTGGTTCGACAGTTAGCGCCGAGGTGGCACGCGTCGATCCGGTGCTCGCGCGCACGCGTATCGGCCCCGCTCCTTTACGGTCTCTCAAGACCTAGGGGCCTACGGCAAATCGAAGCGTAGTCCGGCGAAGAACGTGCCGCCACCGATCTGGCCGGGAGCGATATAGGATCGGGCTTGCGCCGCGTCGCGGTTCAACATGCAGTCATTGGCGACGTCTCAAGGTTCGTCTTGGTCGAGGCTGTGCAGTCGGCCGCATGCGTGCTGTAGCCGGTGGGGTCGACGTTCGCGATTGGGTTATTGTCGATCCATTTGTAAGCCAGTTGCATCGCAAGTCTAACGAGCTACGCCGATGCGACTGGGGCTAGCGCCTCGGCGATCGCGCCGCCGAGATTGAGCGGATCGAAGGCGCCGACGCGCACGCTCTCGGCATCGCCCCCCGCGCGGCGCACCGCGCGCAGCGAGTCGACCGCTTCGGGCAGCGCGAACTGCTCGCCGACGAACCCGGCCACGAACCGGCCACCGCGAATCTCGCCGCGCGCTTCCATGCGGCGCAGCGCGACCAAGAGGTCGCGCCAACGCGGCGCCAGCGTTTCGCGCAGTACCACGTCGCGAAAGACGACGCCCCAACGCGCCAGCAGCCGTCGCGCGAATGCGTCGGCGTCGATCGCATCGCGGTTGCCGGTGAGCAGCGTCCAGCGTCCACTCGATGCGCGCGGGCGGGCACGCTGACCCTGCGCGCCGAGGCGGCGCTTCGCGTCGATGAGCGAACGCAACGCATCGAAGCCATCGGCCGTCACCAAACCGGCGGCGACCAGTTGCCAGAGCGCCTCTTCGATTTCGCTGGGAAGACGTTTGGATGCGCGCGCAATCTCTGCGAAGAACGGCGCACCGCGCGCCGCGATCTCCGCGAGCACCTCGCGCGCGACATGCGAGAGCCCGGCCGGATCGTCGGTGCGGCGAACGAGCAACTCGTCGGCGCTGGACCGCGCGAACAGCGCGATCGGCGCGAGCTTGGTCGGGCGCACCCGGCGCGACGACTCACCCGCGTCGGCTTCGAGCGCCGGATGCGGGCAGAGCCGTCCCCACATCACCTCGCCCGAGTAGCAAAGCCGGTCGAGAAAGTCGGGGCGATAGCCGGCCACGCGCGCGGGGAGAATCTGCGACTCCCACGCGGCGGCCGGAATCTCGTAGCCTTCGAGTTGCCGAATCACCAGCAGGGTTCCATCCAGACCGTGCAGCCGCGCCGTCGGCAGAACGTGCTGCCAGCGCTGCAGAAAGCGTGCGTAGTCGGCACTACTGACCGCCTCGATGTCACGGCGGAGTTGCCCGAGGGTCATCCGATGGATGCGTGCGAGCACGCGCCGGTTGCACCACTGACCGGCATCGCCGCCACCGAAGGTTCCGCGCAGCACTTGGCCTTCGCTCTCCAAGCGCAGCAACGCCGCTTCCGCACGCGCATCGTCGACGTGAATCGTCGCGCTCAGTTGCGCAACGGTGAGCGGACCGCTCGACTCCATCCAGCCGCGCACGATTTCGGCCAGCGCGACCGCCGCGTCATCGCCGAACGATCCGCCGCTGAGTTCGGCGAGCGGAGTTTCGAGCGCGATATCCGGGTACGCGACCCGCGCAAGCGCCCAGCGCTCCGCGCACACCCACACGCGCGCCGCGCCGATTCGCGCGACGGCCGCGCGGCGTTGCGCGGCCAGTTCCTCGAACCACGCCTGCCAGGCGACGCTCGGATTCGCCACGCCTAGGGTGCAGAGGGCGTCGTGCAGCTCGTCGGCGTCGCGTACGACCGGCCAGGATTGCGCGGCCACCGTCGCGATCGCCTCGGCATCGAGAATACTCGTTCCGTCGGCGTCCGGGCGCGCGGTCCGGCGCAGTTGAACGGCGCGGGCCCGGCGCTCTTCGAGCGGCGCGTCGTCGAGATACGCATAGGGATTCGAGTTCAAAATCTCGTGTGCGAAGGCCGACGGTTCGGGCGTGTCGATCGCGACGGTGCGAATCTCACCGGCCTCGAGTGCGGTGAGCACGCGCAGGAATCCGTCGAAATCCATCGCTTCGTAGAGACAGTTGGCAATCGTCTCGCGCACCAGCAGATGATCGGGAATGCGAATCGGACCGGTGAGGTTTTCGGGGCAGGCCGCCTGATCGGGGAAGACCGAGGCGAGCAGATCGTCGGCGCGCATCCGCATGATCTGTGGCGGCACCTTCTTGCCGCCGCGCATCCGCAGGATCGCCAGCGCCCGGGTCGCGTTCCAGCGCCACCGCGCGCCGAACATCGGAGCCGGAAGCAACGCCTGCGTTAGAACGTACTCGGCGCTGGCCGACTTGACGAACTCAAAGACGCTATCGAGCGGGAAGGCGTGCTGGTCGCTGAGCGAGAGCAGCACGCCGTTGTCGGTCGCGGCAGCCTGCAGTTCGAGATTGAACGAACGGCAGAATCGCTTGCGCAGCGCCAGGCCCCACGCCCGGTTAATGCGCGCACCGAACGGCGTGTGCAGGATCAGTTGCATGCCGCCGGCCTCGTCGAAGAAGCGCTCGGCGACGATCGTCTGCTGTGTCGGGACTACGCCGAGCACGGCCTTCCCCGTCCGAACGTAGTCGATGAGCTGATCGGCGGCGCCGGCATCGAGCGCGCACTCCTGCGCCAGCCACGCACGCGCAGCGATATCGTCGCGCGCGTCGATCGCGACGCGCACCGCGCAGACGTCCTCCGAGAGTTCGAGCGTTCGCCCCGGACCTTCGCCGTTCCAAAACGGAATCGTCGGCGGTGCGCCGTGGGCGTCTTCGACCCGCACTACGCCGCTTTCGACACGGCGAATCCGCCACGAGTTGGTGCCGAGCAGAAAGACGTCGCCGGCCATGCTTTCGATCGCAAAATCTTCGTCCAGCGTCCCGACGATCTGCCCCTCCGGCTCGAGTACCACGTTATACGCCGCGACGTCGGGAATGGCACCGCCGCAGGTGATCGCAGCGAGCCGCGCGCCGCGGCGCGCGCGAACGCGGCCGTTGACGCGGTCAACGTGTAAAAACGTACCGCTGCGCCCGCGCGAGGTCGCAACGCCCTCGCTGAGCATCGCGATCGCATCGTCGAAATCCGATCGGCTCAGGCTGCGATACGGCGCGGCATCGCGCGCCAAATCGTAGAGTTCGTCGAGCCCCCACTCGCGCTGGGCGACCGTGGCGACGATCTGCTGCGCCAAAATGTCGAGCGGATAGCGTGGAATCGCGATCGCGTCCATGCGGCCGGCCCGCAGCGCCCGAACGACCGCTGCGCACTCCAGCAGTTCGTCGCGCGTCGTCGCAACCAGTATCCCCTTCGGATGCGCGCCGACCCAATGCCCCGAGCGGCCGATGCGCTGCAGGGCGATCGCGATCGAGCGCGGCGAGCCGATTTGCACGACTACATCGACCGACCCGATGTCGATCCCGAGTTCGAGCGACGCAGTCGCGACCACGGCTTTGAGCGTCCCGGACTTCAGTCGCGTCTCGGCCGTAAACCGCAGCTCGCGCGAAAGGCTGCCGTGATGCGGCAGAACCGCGTCCTCACCCAAGCGCTCGGCGAGGGCGAATGCGACGCGCTCGCTCATGCGTCGCGTGGCGACGAAGATCAGCGTGGTGCGATGCGCGCGCACGATCTCGGTAATCTGGTCGTAGACGTCGGCCCACATCTCGCCGCTGGCGACCGGGCCGAGTTCGTCGTTGGGAATCGCGACCGCGAGGTCCATGTGACGCCGACGACCGACTTCGACGATCGCGCTGGTCGGGCTCAAAAATCCGGCGATCGCATCGATCGGCTGAAGGGTCGCCGAGAGCCCGATCCGCTGCGGCTTGCTTCCGCCCGCGCCGTGCACCACGTCGTCGAGCCGTGCCAGGGTGAGTGCCAAGTGCGCGCCGCGTTTGTCGGCCGCGACCGCATGGATCTCATCGACGATGACGGTTTCGACGCGTTCGAACAGCGCGCGCGTGCGCTCGGCGGTCAGCAGAATGTAGAGCGATTCGGGAGTGGTCACCAGCACGTGCGGCGGCGTTCGGAGCATCGCGCGTCGCGCAGCGGCTTCGGTGTCGCCGGTTCGCACCGCCGTGCGAATCGCGGCGACGTCGATTCCCGATTCCGCGGCCGTCTCGGCAAGCTCCGCGAGCGGCACCTCGAGATTCTTATGAATATCGTTGGTGAGGGCTTTCAGCGGCGAAACGTACACCGCCAAGACGCCGTCGCCGAGCGCTCCGCGCTCCGCGCGACGCAGCAACGCGTCGAGGCAGATCGAGAACGCCGCGAGCGTCTTTCCCGAGCCGGTTGGGGCGCAGATCAGTACGTCCTGGCCGGAGCGGATCTTCGGCCAGCCCAAGGCCTGCGGCTCGGTCGGCACACCGTACCGCTGGGCGAACCACCGCTCCATCACGGGATGGAACGCCGGCTCCCATCGTGACATGACGAACGCCTGTTCGATAGGCGGGGGCGATTACTCCTTCGACGCTCCGGCCGGTCGGCCGAGGGCCTGCGCGCCGAGGTGCTGGAGATCGACGCCGTTGTCCTTGAGGATCGCGCCACTGGTCCGCTCCAGCTCCACCACCGCCTTATTCAAGTCGGTCTGCGCTTGCAGCTCGCGCCCGCGATCCTGATCGAGTTCGACTTGGCGTTGCAGCACCAAGAACGTGGTCGAGGCGCCGTCGTGGAACTTACGCAGTTCGCTGGCGTAGACGGCTTCGGCGGCGATGCGCGCCTGTCGCGCGGCATACAGCCGCGCCAAGGCCGATTGGTAACTCTGCAGCGCATTGCGCGCTTCGAAGACGATCCGCTGGCGCGTTCCCCGCATCTCGACGGCCGCAATCCGCGCCTCCTGGCGCGCTTGACCGCGCAACCCCTTGGCAGTATGCGCGCCGATCGGCTGCGTCAACACCAGCCCGACCGAGTAGGCCGGGAACTTGAAGTTCCACAGCGTGTTGTACGACTGCGCCATGCCGCCTTGGGTGTACGCGGGTGGCGTGAGGCCGCCGGTGAGCGCGTTAAACGGCGGGCCGAACACGTTTGGGTAACCGGCGAAGCCGTTCGTCGTGTAGTTGGCCTGCAGGTCGACCTGCGGCAGCGACTGGTTTTTGGCGTAGGCTGCCGCGATCTGGGCCTGCGCGACGGCATCCTCGGCCTCGCGCACTTCCGGGCGCGACCGCATTGCATCGGCGACGAGCGTCGGCAGCGACGGTGCTTTGGGCAGTTGCAGCACCGGCGACGTCGGAACGATATTGGCGCGCCAAATCGGATCGCCGGGGTTATCGACGATCTCGCTCTTGAGCGTGTTCTGCAGCGTGGCGACGGACTGCAGCGCCGAAAACACATCGTCCTGAAAGTTCGCGACCTGGGTTGAGGATTCAACCGCATCGATCGGTGCCGCCGCGCCTCGCTTGGCGAGGCGCACGTTGCTCTGCTGCTGCGCGATGGCCTGTCGTAGCGCGTCCTCTTGGATCGCGACGTTGCGCCACGCAGCGACCAAATCCCAATAGGTGTCTTCCACCTGCGCGATGGTGTTCGAGGCGTCGACCAAGGTCGCTTGCGTGCTGGTATCGGCGCCGACGATGGCAAGCTTGTACTGTCGCTTGAGGTCGTTCATCCCGGCATCCTTGAGCAGCGGCTGCGTGAGCGATACCGAAAGGGCGGTCGGATAGGCCGGATTGAAGCCGTTGAAGACCTCGTTGTTGTCCTGACGGCTCTGCGACAGCGTCACGTCGTACGTCGAGCCGTTGACGGTGACGCCGCTGAGGCCGCCTGAAAGGCTCTGCGTGTTGGTGACGATGTTGCCGTACCCTGGCCCGGCGAAGAACGGATTCTGCGGTGGTGCGATCGCATGGCTGACCGACGGTTCGATCTCGAAGCGCACGTCGAACGCACCTTTGACCTGCACGACTTGATAGCTCGCCACGCGGCGATTCGCCGAGGAGACCGCAAGATTGGGATTCTTCAGCAAGGCCATCCCGATCGCGTCGGGGAGCGTCAGCGCCACGAACGGCTGCGCGGTTACGCCGACGATGTCGGCGGAGGTCGGTGCAACGCTCGGCGCCTGATACCCCGGCGCCACCTTCGGCACCGCCGGCAACAGCGGCGTCGGCGCCGGCGGCGGAACGGTCGCGCGCACCGGCAGCGCACCGTGTGGCGCCGCCGTCGGGCGCGGTGCCGCAACGGCCAAGGCGGGAACCGCGCCGAGCACGGCGACCAGCGCTGCAATGGAACGAAGTGGGAGGTTCACGAGCGTCTCCTATTTATTCAACGACGGCCGTTCGGGGCCGCGGCCGCTTCAGCAGCAGAACGAGCGGTGCGAGCAGGATCGTGATGATCGCGGTCACGCGCGATGTGTCGGCGTACGACTGAATCTGCGCCTGCGCGCCGATCAGACCATCGAGGCGAACGAGCGCCATCTGCGAACTCAATCCGCCGTTCTCGCGAAGGTACGTAGCGGTCGGCAAACGTTGCAGGTCGACCGCGCCCGCCAGCTCGGATTTGTGAATCGTCACGCCGCGCACCAGTAACGTGACGAGGACCGCGGTTGCGATGCTGCCGCCGACCTGGCGCGACAGATTGAAAAAGGCCGAGGTAGCGGGTACGTCCTTATTGGGAACGCCCCCGAGCACCGCCATCGAAAGCGGCACGAATATCTGCGAAAGTCCGATCCCACTCACGATCAGGGCGACGACGAACGAACCGAACTGCGACTGCGGCGTCGTGACGCCTGCCAGCATCCAGTTCGACACGGCCAACAGCACGAAGCCGATCGCCACGTTCATTCGCACGTCGATCAGGCCGCGACTGGCGATCATCGCGGTGATCGGCGTGAAGAGCATGACCGCCAGGGCGCGCACCAGCATGGTCTCGCCCGAGAGCGTCGCCGTAAAGCCAAGCGAGTTCTCGAGATACTGCGGCAGCACCAGGATCGTTCCATAGAGACTGATGCCCAGCACCGCGCCCAGAACGCTGCCCGCCGCCACCTGACGCAAGCGCAAGACGTGTAAGTCGACGACCGGAATCGCCGAACGAAGCGTCCATACGATAAACGAGCCGATGCCGACGACCGCGACGATCGCCATCGCAAGGATGTTGCCGTCGCTGAACCAGTCGTACTGCTGACCTTGATCGAGCACGTACTGCATCGCACCCAGGCCGACGGCGAGCAGCCCCAAGCCAATCCAGTCGAGGCGACGATCGTGCTGCGGCTCCGAAGGATTGCGCAGGTACAGCCAGATTAGGGTCGCCGCGAGAATCCCGATCGGAAGGTTGATGAAGAAAATCCAGCGCCACGTGAGATTATCGGTGATCCACCCGCCCAGCACCGGACCGAGCGCCGGGCCGACGATCACGCCCATCGCAAAGATGCCCTGCGCGGTACCCTGCTCTTCGAGCGGATAGGTGTCGCGCAAGATTGCCTGCGACGTCGAGATCAGACCGCCGCCGCCCATTCCCTGCACCAGCCGCCAGAACACCAACGCACCGAACGAAGGCGCCATCCCGCACATCAGCGAGGCGATCGTGAAGATGACGATCGATGCGAAGAAGTATTGACGCCGCCCGAAGCGCGCCGCCAGCCAGGGCGTAATCGGAATGACGACGACGTTGGCGATGATATAGCCGGTGACGATCCAGGCACCTTCGTTGACGGTCACGCCGAAGTTTCCCTGAATGTTCGGCAGCGAAACGTTGACGATGGTGGTGTCGACGATCTCCAACAGCGTGGCGGCGATCACCGCAAGGCTCACGATAGCCCTGCGCCGGCCGTGCTCGACCACGCTTCTCTGGGCGTTGAGCATCGGCGTTACTTGATCTTCACGTATGTTTCGACTGACATCCCCGGGCGCAGCGGCATGCTGGCTCGTTGGTCGTCGATGTCGATGCGAACCGGAATGCGTTGCGTAACCTTCACGAAGTTGCCGGTAGCGTTCTGCGCCGGCACGAGCGCGTAGGTGTTCTGCGAGGCGGGATTGATCGACGCCACGTGTCCATGGAAGGTGACGCCGCCGTACGCATCTACGTGGATGTCGACCGGCTGGCCGACCTTCATGCCGCCGACCTGCGTCTCTTTGTAGTTGGCGGTGATGTACACCTTATGCGGGATGATCGTCATCAGGGTCATTCCGGCGCTCACGGTTTGCCCCAACTCGACGCTCTTCTCCCCAACGTAACCGTTGGTCGAGGCATAGATGCGGGTGTACGCGAGGTTCTGCCGGGCGAGATCGAGTTGCGCCTTGGCGGCTTCGACCTGGCTCGGATCGGCCGCCTGCGCGAGCCGACCGCGCGCCACCGTCAGCATGCCTTGCGCCGAGCCGATGCCGGCCTGCGACGCACCGACGCGCTCGAGCGCAGCGGAGTAATTGGCTTGCGCCTGCGCGATCTGATTGCGCGCCGCGCGCAACTGCGAGGTCGCGCCGGCCTCCTCGGCGCGCGCAGCGTCGAGCTGTTGCACGGCTTCGTCGCCGGTCGTGACCAGCGACTGCGTGCGCTGAAAATCGGCTTGCGCCTTGGCGTACTCGGCCTGCGCCGCCGGCAGCGCCGCTTGCGCCGACTTGAGCGCGGCGGCGGCTTGCGCGACGCCGGCTTGCGCTTCCGGGACCCCTGCTTGGGCGCTGGTCACCTCGGCCGCCGCCTGCGTGACGCCGCCGCGTCCCTGCTCGACGGTCGTGCGTTGGTTCGCAACCGCGAGGTCGTACTGCGCCTGCGCAGCCTTGAGCTTCGCCAGTTCATCCTTGTCGTCGAGCACGATCAGCAACTGACCGCGCTTGACCTCTTGATTGGTGGCGACCAGGATGCGATCGATCCGTTCGGGGATCTTGCTGGTCACCGCAACCGCATCCGCGTCGATGGCGGCATCGTCGGTGCCCTCGTGGGAAAGCATATACGACAGCCACGGGATACCGAAGATCAACAGCAGGACCAGAACGATCGCGCCGCCGGCGATGATGAAGACTCGTTTGCGCGGTCCGGTCTGCTCTTCGACCGGCTCGTCGACTCCGATCGAACCGGATCCGTTGACCGGCGACGACGCCGGCTTTGCGGTTTCACGCGTGCTCATGCTGAGGGCTCCTTACACCGTTGAGAAAGACGTCGATGAAGAAACGAAGGGCGACGTCGGTATCGCCGTGATGTAGCTCCGAGTTGGGGAACTTGTGGCGTGCGAGAATGCGCATGAAGACCAAACCCATAAAGGTCAGGGCGAGTTTCGCGGGGTCGCCTCGCACTTCACCGGCCGCAACCCGCGCGCGAAAGAAAGCCTCGACCGCTTCGTGCGTTGCCTGCTGGGGCCGCCAGGCCGTCTCGGCAAAGACGTCCTCTTCGTACTCGCCCTCGACCAGCGACCAGCGGATGATGTCGATCACGGCAAGGATGCGATCGTTCATGATCCGCGCGACCACCAGCAGATCGTCCTCGATCGGACCGTTCAGCGCCGCGACGCGCGCCGCCAGCTCGGTCGCATAGCAATAGTGCTGAACGCACTCCGCGATCACGCCGCTCTTACTCCCGAAGTGCCGAAATAGCGTGGCTTCGTTGACGCCGGCAATTTCGGCGATCTCGCGGGTCGTGGTGCCGCGCTTACCCTTGCGGCCGATGAGTTCGCGCGTCGCCGCCAAAATGCGTTCGCGCGTCTCTTCCGGCGAGGTCGGTTTGGAGGTCTCGGCTGCCTTCTCGCTTTCGATCATGGCGTCGCCGGCATGGTCACGGCCACGTTCGTCCGATACCGGCTGTAGGTAGCGTCGGCGATCGCGTGGATGTGCGGGATGTCGATCGTGGCGTGCTGCGCGGTGAGCACCGAGTAGCCGTCTTTCAGGCCGTAGGTCTGCTGCATCACGATCTTGCCGCCGTTGCTGTAATCCCACTCCATCTGGGCCAGTGCGTAAGTCTGCGAGTCGACGTACGCGAGACTGTGATCGAGCACGTCGCTATGCGGTTGCTTCGTTAGCCGCAGCACGAAGACGCGACGGCCGTTGAGTCGCTGCGTGCCCTGATAGGCGATGCGCTCGTCCTTCTTCCATGCGGCCGGATCGCCAACGTCGTCGAAGAGCCGCGAAAACCCCTTGGCGTACGGCGGAACGCGATCGAAGACGACTTCGTAGGTGTCGGGGCGGCGGTAGTACGACGTGCCGTCCAACTTGGGGGCCAGAAACGGAAAGTTCAGCATCCGCACGTCGACGTGGACGCGCGACCGGTAGGAGCGCAGCGTCGGATTGCGCTCGAGCATCTTCGCCAGGATTGCACCGGCGTCGAGCGGCGTCGCCGCGGCGAGCGGACTCGGCGCACTCGGCACCGCCGAGGGCAGCGGAGCCGCCCCAAGCAACGCAGCGGCGCACGCCAGCGCCACGACGCCGCGCATCACGCAGCCTCCGGCCCGACCAGCGGAAAGAGGCGGTCGAGCGCCGTCACTTGGAGGGTATGCCGGACGTTCGCCTTCCCGGCGCGCAGCGCCACCTCGCCGCCGATCGAGCGGCTACGGCGCAAGAGCGTGATCAGGCCACGAATCGCCTCGGTGTCGAGCGTATCGAGGGTATCCAGGCTGAGCACCACGTTCGCGCCCGCGTCGAGCGCCGCCAGTACGGCGGCTTCGAGCGACGGCAGCGCGGCCGGGCGATATTCGATGACGACGGAATCCATGAACCGAGGCATCCTCTCGTAGTGATGCGTGCAAGTACATACTTGCACCGCCAGATGGTAGCATGGCCCGTGCCTGAATGCAAGTACTTACACGCATGGCTTTTCGGACCTCGACCCGAAGGCGCGTCGATGCCGGTCGCCGACCTCGACCTCGCCCAGTTCGCGCGGGCCGCAGGCATCCTGCCGGCCGCCATCGTGCTGCTCGACCTCGCAACCGACGAGCAGGCGAGCCTCGATCCCGAGCTGCCGCTCTACCCCGCCAGCACGATCAAGGTGCCGCTGGTGGCGGCGGCTCTCGCCGAGGTCGAGACCGGGCGGCTGGACGACGCGGCGGTCGTCAGCGTCGACGCCGCGAACATGACCGCCAACGACGATGCCTCACCCCTGGTTCCGGGCTACCAGGCACCGCTGGCCGAGCTGATGCACCGGGCGATCGCACGCTCCGATAACGTCGCGACCAACCTGCTCTTCGATATCGTCGGGCGCGAGCGAGCGACGGCGATCGCGCGCGACCGCTTCGGACTGCGCGCCACCGCCTTCCACCGCAAGCTCTCGGGGGCCACGCCGTTGATCGACGACCCCGGTTGGGACGGCCGTAGCCGCAACACGCACCCGGCGGCCGACGCCGCCCGGCTCTACACGGCGATCGCCCGGGATCGCGTGCCGCGGGCCGGCGCGCTACTCGCTATGCTCGGCGCCCAGGTGTGGAACGAAAAGCTGGCGGCCGGCCTACGATCCGGCGACCGGCTCTGGCACAAGACCGGCGACACCGACGAAGTCTCGCACGACGGCGGCATCTTGGAGACGCATGAGGGCAATCGTTACGTGCTGGTGGTGCACACCGGATTGCCGAGCGGCGAGGTCGCCAACGCGCACTTGGCGCGCTTCATGCACGACCTGCGAGCGCAGCTGTGAAACCCGAGGCCTTTGGGCTCGAACGCTACTTCGCGCGCCATGAGTTCAGCGCGCGCTATCTGCTCGGGTCGAGCGATCCCGAAGCGATGCCGGTGCGCGCGCTCCTCGCACTCGAACCCGCCGCCGAGGAGCACCTGCGCGATCTCTGGCTCGGGTACACCGAGTCGCTGGGTTCCCCCGCGCTGCGTGCTGCGATCGCGGCCGAGTACGCAAGCGTCACGGCCGATGACGTCTTGGTGCACGCCGGTGCGCAGGAACCGATCTTTAGCTTTCTCAACGTCGCGCTCGAACGCGGCGACGGCATCATCGTGCAGGTTCCCTCGTACCAGTCGCACTACGCAATCGCACGCGCGATCGGCGCCGAGGTCGCGTTCTGGCGCGCCGATCTCGAGGTGGGAGGGGCTCCGGATCCCGACGATCTGCCGCACTTGATCCGTGCGAACACCAAGGTGCTGCTGCTCACCAATCCCGCCAATCCGACCGGATACGCCTTCGATCGCACCCGGCTCGAGGCGACCGTCGCATTCGCGCGGCGGCACGGCCTGCTGCTCTTCGCCGACGAGATGTACCGCGGAACCGAGCGCGCCGCCGCCGATCGTGCGCCGGCGCTGGTCGACGTCTACGAGCGTGCCGTCTCGCTCGGCGGGTTGGCAAAGTCGTATGGGCTGGCCGGTCTGCGCATCGGTTGGATCGCGACGCGCGAGCGCGACCTCTTTGCGCGCCTCGCGGCCTTCAAGGATTACCTGACGATCTGCAACAGCGCCCCCAGCGAGTTGCTGGCGACGATTGCGCTGCGCCACCGGGTTGCGCTCCAGGATCGCGTGCGCGCGATTCTGAGCGCTAATCTCGATCGCCTCGATGAGTTTTTCGCCGCGCGCGTTGCGCAGTGGGAGTGGCTGCGGCCGCGCGCCGGGACGACCGCGTTTCCGCGCTACCGCGGCGGCGACACCGACGCGCTCTGCGCCGATCTGCTCGCACGCGCGGGCGTGCTGCTGGTTCCGAGTTCGCTGTTCGACGCGGGAACCGACCGCGTTCGGATCGGATACGGGCGCACCAACGTGCCCGCAGCGCTGGCCGCGCTCGGCGACGCACTGGATGCCGGCGCAGACTGAAGCGCGCACCCGGGCGCGCACGCTCGGCGCACTCTTCGCGATCGCGCTGCTCGCCGGGTGCACGCGTTCCGGCGCACGCTGGGGCGTTCCGGGCGAGGTGCGGATCGGATTTTTAGGGACGCTCACGACGCTCAATCCGCTGATCGCCTTCGGCCAGCGCGAGATCGATCTCACCCAGCTCTTCGTACAGCCGCTGATCGGCATCAGCGCCCGCAATCGTCCGATCCCGGTCCTCTGTACCGAGGTCCCCAGCCGCGCCAACGGCGGCATCTCGCGCGACGGCTTGACGATCACCTATCACCTACGCCGCAACGTACGCTTTGCCGACGGCGTGCCGTTGACGTCGCGCGACGTGGCCTTCACCTATCGTGCCATCCTCAACCCACGCAATCCGGTCACCGAGGCCGAACCGTACCGGCGCATCGCGGCGCTCGCCACGCCCGACGCGCACACCGTCGTCATCCGCCTCAAGCACCGCTGGGCCGGAGCCGTCGACGAGCTCTTTGCGGCGAGCGACTACATCTACGGCATCCTGCCCGCCCACGCGTTCTCCTCGACCGACGTGACGCACGCCGCCTGGAACGACGCGCCCTTCGGCACCGGACCGTTCCGCGTGGTCGCCTGGACGCGCGGCCAAAGCGTGCTGCTCGAACCCAATCCCTACGCGCGACCGGCACCGAAGCTACGCAAGGTCGTCATCGACATGGTCGCCGACGAGAACACCGCCTTCGTCGATTTGCAGGCCCACGCCATCGATTTCACCGACATCACCGACCAGCAAGCCCGGCGCGCTCGCTCGATGCCGGGCATCGCGGTGGTCGCGATCCCACGCAACGCGACCGACTTTCTGGAACTGCAGACGCAGGCCCCGGTGCTCCGTGCGCGCCGCGTGCGCCGTGCCATCGCTTATGCCGTCGACCGCGTGGCGATCGCGCGCGACGTCTACCTGGGTTCGAGTCCGCTGGCGAGCACCGAGATCCCGCCGCTCTTTGCCGAGCACGACGGTGCGATTCACGCGCGCACATTCGATCCGGAACGCGCGCGCCGGCTGCTCGCGGGCCGGCATCCGTTCGTGCGCATCGCCTTCGATCTCTCGGAGCGCACCTACGCCAAGATTGCCGCACTCGTCCAGGCAAATCTGCGCGCCGTCGGCTTTCGCGCGGTGCAGCGCGGCGCAAACCCGAGCCTCTACTACGCGCCGCCCGCGAACGGCGGCATCCTCTACGACGGACGCTTCGAGATCGACGTCGGCGGCTGGTACGGCGGACTCGACCCCGAAGCCTCCGAGGAGTGGACGTGCGCCAACCGGGCGCCGCGCGGCCCCAACGCCGCGCGCTGGTGCGATCGGCGTTACGATGCCGCGTTTGCCGCGCAGCAGCGCACCTTGAACGTCGCCGCTCGCACGCGCGAGTTCGCGGTCATGCAACGGCGCGTGCACGCAGCGCTCCCGGTGATTCCGCTTGTGTACCGAACCGAGTTCGAGGGCGTCAATCCGGCGCTACGCGGCTTTCACCCGAACATGCTCTACAACTTCGGAGCAGTGCAGGATTGGCGGATGCGCTGACGCGCATCGCGCCCACTGCAGCCGTTAGCCGCCGCCGTTGCGAGCATGGTGGCGATGCGTCGTCATCATCGCACCGCCGCCGGCCGGATGATATCCCTGCGCTTTGGCTTGTCCCGGACAGAGGTACTTGCCGCGACGGGTCTTTCCGTAGTAGGGATCGCCTGGTTCGTGATAGACCTTGCTGGCAAGATTGACCCAAACCGGTTTGACGGCGCCGCAGTCGAGCCCGGGTGGAATCGTAGCGGCGGCCATCGCACGACCCGCGGCCGCCTGCATCGATCCGCCGTGCGCCATCGCCGTCGACGCCCCCGAGGCGGCCGTCATCGGCGACATGCTCTGCGCCGCAGCCGGCGCACTCGGACTCGCGCTCGCCGAGCGGCCGGCCTTGCCGCCGCAGCCGGCCAGCGCCAGCGCGGCGCCGAGGGTCAGGAACGTCACTACCGTTGAAAGCTTCCGCATGGTCTTCTCCTCTCGTGCACGAGCGCGCGCATCGCGCCGCTAGAGCAGCCGGCGCGCCACCTGCGCGACCGCTTCGCGCGCCTTCCGCGCCAGCGGCGAAAGTTCCCCGACGTACACCCGGCGGCCGCCGACGAAGGCGGCCTGCACCCACGCATCCTCGCCGCGATAGACCAGCCCGGCGACGACCGGGCTCCACGGATCGAGCTTGCCGGCGTCGACGACCACGAAGTCGGCCGCCATCCCCGCAACCAGATCGCCAACCGGCAGGCGCAGCGCGCGGCCGCCTTGCGCGGTCGCGAGATCGAAGGCGGTGCGGGCGCCCAGCGCGCTGCCGTCGAGCCGCGCAACCTTCTGCAGCAGGGCCGCCGCGCGCATCTCGTCGATCGGTGACGGCTTGACGTCGGCGTCGGTTCCCAGGCCGACCGGGATGCCGAGCGCCTGCAACGCCACCACGTCGCAGATGCCGTCGCCCAGGTAGAGGTTGGTCATCGGGTTGTGCACGACGCGCGCACCACGCTCGGCGATCGCCGCACGCTCGTCGGGCGTCACGTAGATCGCGTGCACGCAGACGGTGCGCTCATTCAACGCGTCGAGCCGGTCGAGCAACGCGATCGGCGTCACGCCGAAGCGCGCCTGCGTTTCGGCTCCCTCGTACTGCGCCTCGGCAACGTGAACGTGCAGCATCGCGTCGCGCTCGCGCGCGAACGCGGCCGCAGCCCGAATCATGTCGTGCGAGGCGGCGTGCAGCGAGTGCGGTGCGACGCAGACGTTGGCATCGGGGTAGGCCGCCATCAGCTCCGCGGTGCGCGCCGCCGCCCGATCGATCGACTCGCGAAACGCCAGCGGCGCGTAATCGGCGTCCATCCAGGTCCGCGCCATCACCAGCCGAATCCCGGTCTCGCGCGCAGCCCGGATGGCGGCCTCGGCATGGGCGTTGCCCGCGCCGTTTAGATAGAAGAACTCGGCGACCGTGGTGATGCCGGCGGCCAGCATCTCGGAGAACGCCGCCACGAACGTCCAATAGACGTCGTCGGGGGTGAGCTGCGGCACCACGCGATAGAGCGCGTTGGCACGCCAGTCGGCGAAGGTGCGATCGTCGGCCCAGCCACGCAACAGGATCTGATATGCGTGGCTATGTCCGTTGACGAATCCCGGCACCACCACGCGGTCGTACGGAAAGCTCCGTTCGCCCAAATCGGCCGCAGATTCGCGTACCGTGCGGTAGTCGCCGGCCTGCGCGATCGTCCCGCCGCGCACGGCGAAGGCATAGTTCTCGCGCAGTTCGCCACCCACGACGGCGCGCGCGCAACGGATCAGCTCGTCAGGCAACGACGTCTCCGCCGCGGACGACGCACGCGGCGAGATTCCCACCGAACTGCCACCCGAACTCGTGCGGCGCCGCAATGTGCAGCGCCACGAAATCCGCCGGCGCGCCGACCGCCAAGCGGCCCGCAGGAACCCGCAGCGAATGCGCCGCCACGCGCGTGACGGCATCCAGCGCTTCGGCGGCGCTCATCCCAAAGAGCGTACGACCGAAGTACGCGACCGTCTGCAGGTTGAAGCAGGGTGACGTGCCGGGGTTGTAGTCGCTCGCCAGCGCGACCGAACCGCCGGCTTCGAGCAGCGCTCGGACCGGTGCACGCGCTGCCAACCCAAGATATGCAATCGTCGACGGGCACGCGACCGTGACGATCTGCGCCTGCGCGATCGCACGCACGTCGTCCTCGGTGATGCAGTTGCAGTGATCGACGGCATCGACCTCCGCGGCAACCGCCATCGCGGCCGCGCCGCCATACGCCATCTCGTCGCAGTGCACCCGCAACCGCATACCGTGCAGCCGCGCCGCATCGAGGTAGCGTCGCGTCTGTTCGGGCGTAAAGAAGCCCGGCTCGCAGAAGGCGTCGGCGTAGACGGCTCCGTGCGCCGCCGCGGTCGGGACGACTTGGTCGATCAAATAGTCGATAAAGCGGTCGTGGCTCTGGAACTCGGGCGCCAGCGCATGCGCCCCCAGAAAGGTGGCCATCAGGCGCGGGACGTCGGCATCTTTGCGATGGAGCGCGATCAGGTCGAGCAGCGCGGCCTCGCCGGGCTTATGGAGCGCGTAGCCGGTCTTGGTTTCGAGCGTGGTGGTACCGTGCGCCAGCATCGCGTGCAGCCGCGGCTGCACCGTGCGTGCGTAGAACGCCGGCGGATCCAACAGCGCGTCGCGCGTCGCCGCGACGGTGGAGAGCATCCCTAGCGGTGGCGGTACACCCTCTTGGCGGGCGCGAAAATCCGGTTCGCGGTCGCCGGCATAGAGCGGATGCGCGTGCGCGTCGACAAAACCCGGCACGAGCGTGCAGTCGCGCAGGTCGAGTTCGCGCAACTCGGGATAACGCCGTTCGCGCGCGTGCGTCTCGACAACCGCGCGCGCGCCGATCGCGGCGATCCGTCCGTCGTCGACGAGCAACGCACCGTCGGCGATGGTACCGAGCCGTTCGAAGTCGATGCCGCACTGGGGCGCGTCGGTGGCGCAGGTGACGATCGTTCCGGCGCGCACCAGGAGCGGCACTACAGCCGCCAATCGATGCCCTTCGCGTCGGCCGTCTCGATCGCAAGCTCGTAGCCGGCGTCGGCGTGCCGCACGACGCCCATGCCGCAGTCGGTCGTCAGCACGCATCCCAGCCGCTCGTCGGCCTCGGCCGTCCCGTCGGCGACCACGACCATCCCGGCATGCAGGCTGTACCCGATGCCGACGCCGCCGCCGTGATGGAAGCTGACCCAACTGGCACCGGCGGCGGTATTCAACAGCGCGTTGAGGATCGGCCAGTCGGCGATCGCATCGCTGCCGTCCTTCATCGCTTCGGTCTCGCGGTAGGGCGACGCGACGCTGCCGGTATCGAGGTGATCGCGCCCGATGACGATCGGGGCCTTCAGCGCGCCCTCGCGCACCAAGCGATTGAAGGCGAGCCCGGCGCGCGCCCGATCGCCGAAGCCGAGCCAGCAAATGCGCGCCGGCAATCCTTGATAGGCGACGCGCTCCCGTGCGAGACGCAGCCAGCGCGCCAGCGATGCGTCGTGCGGAAAGAGCTTCAACAGCTCGGCATCGCAGCGGGCGATGTCGTCGGGGTCGCCCGAGAGCGCGGCAAAGCGGAATGGGCCCGATCCGCGGCAGAAGAGCGGCCGGATAAAGGCCGGCACGAAGCCGGGAAAGTCGAAAGCGCGCGCGAAGCCGCCGCGCTGCGCCTGCGCGCGCAGGTTGTTGCCGTAGTCGAAGACGACCGCGCCGGCATCCATGAAGCGCACCATCGCGGCAACGTGAGCGGCGCAGCTTGCAACGGCGCGACGCTCGTACTCGGCGGGATCGCTCCGGCGCAACTCCGCCGCCTCCTCGAGCGTCAGGCCGGCCGGTACGTAACCGTTGAGCAGGTCGTGCGCCGAGGTTTGATCGGTCACGGCATCGGGCCGGAAGCCAAGATCGAAAAGCGCCGGAAACTCAAGCGCGGCATTGCCTTCGTAGCCGATCGAAACCGCCTCGCCTGCGGCCTTGGCGCGCGCGACGCGCTGCAGTGCCTCGTCGCGCGAACCGACCACCTCGTCGAGATAGCGCAGGTCGCGACGACGTTCGAGTCGCGCGCGATCGACGTCGACGATCAGACAGATTCCCTCATTCATCGTGACCGCGAGCGGCTGCGCGCCGCCCATTCCGCCGACCCCCGCGGTCAGCGCGACGCGACCGCGCAGACTTCCGCCGTAGCGCTGGCGCGCCAGCTCGGCAAAGGTCTCGTAGGTCCCCTGCACGATACCCTGCGTGCCGATATAGATCCACGATCCGGCGGTCATCTGACCGTACATCGTCAGACCTTGCGCCTCCAACTCGCGAAAGACGCTCCAATCGGCCCACTTCGGAACCAGGTTGGAGTTCGCGATCAACACCCGCGGCGCGCGGGCGTGCGTCGTCCAGACCGCCACCGGCTTACCGCTTTGCACGATCAGCGTCTCGTCGTGCTTCAGCCGGCGCAAAGCGCGCACGATCGCATCGAAGGCTTCCCACGAACGCGCCGCGCGGCCGTTCCCACCGTAGACGACCAAATCGTCGGGACGTTCGGCGACTTCGGGATCCAGATTGTTCATCAGCATGCGCAACGCCGCTTCTTGCGGCCAGCCCAAACAACTCAACTCGGTGCCGCGCGGAGCGCGCACGGCACGCGGACGTGCGATCGTGGTCATCCCACCGACTTAGGCGCGGCCGTGCCGGATGCCTGGACCGGCCCCCGGCGCGCGCGCTCGCTAGGGGGTCTCGATCAGCCGCGCTCCGACGGCGGCTTCGGCGGCCGCAACCAACGCGCCCGAGGCGATCAGTTCGCGGGCCGTGGCGATGTCGGGCGCCGGCACGCGATCCTCGCGCCACGGCGCGATGCGCGTGCGCGCGCAGTCGAACGCCGCCTGCGTTCCCAGCCCCGAGCGCAACGGCCGGCGGAACTCGGTCGCGGCCAGCGCCCCGAGCAGTTCGCACGCCAGCGCGCCCTCGACGTTGTCGAGCACGCGCACGAGATTGTTCGCTGAGGTCATCCCCATGCTCACGTGATCTTCCTGACCGGCCGACGTCGGGATCGAGTCGACGCTCGACGGCCAGGCCAATCCCTTGTTGTCGTTGACCAGCGCGGCGGCGGCATACTGCACGATCATCAGCCCCGACTGCAGTCCGGAGCGGCCGGTCAAAAACAGCGGCAGGCCGCGATCCTCGGCGTTGAGCAGCAGGTAGAGCCGGCGTTCGCCGATCGAGGCCAACTCGCCGATCGCAAACTTGAGGTAATCGATGGCGAGCGCGATCGGCTCGCCGTGAAAGTTTCCGCCCGAGAGAAACTCGCCATCGTCCGGGAAGACCAACGGATTGTCGGTCACCGAGTTCGCTTCGGTATGGGTGACCGCGCGCACGTGGCGCACGGCGTCGCGCACCGCGCCGTGGACGACCGGGATGCAGCGAAACGAGTAGGGGTCCTGAACGCGTCCGCACTCGGCGTGCGACTGCACGATCTGCGAGTCGCGCAGCAGCGCGCGCAAGTTGTCGGCGACGCGTGCCTGACCCGGATGCGGACGAAGCGCGTTCAGGCGCCGGTCGAAGACGCGCTCGGTGCCTAAGAACGCCTCCAGCGACATCCCGGCGATCACGTCGGCGGCGCACGCTAAACGCTCGGCACGCAGCACGCCGAGCGCAGCGATTGCGGTCATCACCTGGGTGCCGTTGATGAGCGCGAGGCCTTCCTTGGCGGCGAGCGTCACCGGGGCGAGCCCGACGCGCGCGAGCGCCTCGGCGCTAGGCATCCGCGCTTCGCCGAGATAGGCCTCCCCCTCGCCGATCAGGGTGAGCGTCATGTGCGCTAGCGGCGCCAAGTCGCCGCTCGCGCCGACCGAGCCCTGCGACGGCACGACCGGCGTTACGCCGCGATTGAGCAGTTCAACGATGAGATCGAGCGTCGCGGGCGCGATCCCCGAGTGGCCGGCCGAAAGCGAGTTCGCGCGCAGGACGCCGGCCGCGCGGACCAGCCGGCGGTCGAGCGGCGCGCCGGTTCCGGCGGCATGGCTACGCACCAAGTTGAGTTGCAGCGCGCCGGCGTCTTTGGGATCGACCGGCACCTGTGCCAACCGGCCGAAACCGGTGGTCACGCCGTAGATCGCGGCGCCGCTGGCGAAGCGCTCCTCCACGAAACGCCGCGCCGCCAGCACGCGTTGGCGCGCCGCCGCGCCGATGGCCACCGGGGCGCCGTCGGCGATGCGCTCGACGTCCTCCAGTGCGAGATGGCGCCCGTCGAGTTCGATCGGCTGCATGGGTGGAACGGTGCGGCTAGAGAGTCTGCCAGTTGGAGGGCAACGGCTTGCCGAACGGCGGCCCGCTTTGAATGACGATGCTCTCGTGGTCGTGCAGCACGATGTCGCGCGGGTTCTTGCCCGACCAACGCTTGCCGTCGACCCAGACCGCCAGATGTGCCCCGCGCGGCGCCCGCGCGGCGGCGGCGCGCGTCCAGCTCAGCGGCGCGCCCCAAATGTCGAAGAACTCGCCCAGCGTAAAGGGCCGGCGAATCGGCGACTCGATGTGGATGTAGCCGTCGGGCGTGTGCGTGTGCAGCCAGTAAAGGCACCCGGCGGTATTCGAAATCCCAATTCCCTGCGGAACCGCGACCGGGTGTCCCTTCTCGAAGATCTGCAGGCGCGCGTGGATGTGCTCGACCACGCCCTCGCTCGTATCGCAGTGAATGCCGTCGATCGGGAGCGTCCCGAAAAAGTTTTGGGCGACGAGAACCAGGGCGGCGAGAACGATCATGGCGGGGTGCTTCGCGCCCGATGGTGGATAACTCTACCGGCTCCGGTGAGTAAATGAAGAAATCTGTGGACAGCCTGTGGGAAGGCCCGGCGACGCATTGCGGCACGTCCATACCCGTGCTACGATGCCAAAACTTCGAACTTCATTCGGAGGGCGATCGACGTAAGGATCGCGGATCGACGGCGACTCTTCGAGCGTCTCGACCAAACCGCCGCAGTCGGCGTCAGTGGGGCTCTCCCACCCGGGAGCCAAACAGGCGCGAACACCGCGAGCGAATACGTCGGAGGCCGTCACCCTCACAGGCGACGGCTTTCGTAATT
>DAIDGS010000063.1 GCA_027459845.1 Vulcanimicrobiota bacterium
AGCGATCGACGACGACGTCGATTCCGGCACGATCGGCGAGTGCGATCGCCTCGTCGTTGACCACGCCGTACTGAAACCAGATCGCCTTTGCCCCGATCGCCAGCGCCTCGCGAACGACGGCGACGAGCTCGCTGGGCTTGCGAAAGACGTCGACGATGTCGGGTGCGCCGCGTTCGGCGGCGTAGGCGTGCAGCGACGGATACGCGCGCACCCCGTCGATGGCGGCGATCGTCGGGTTGATCGGGGTGATGTCGAACCGACTCTGCGTGCGCAGGTAGGAGAAGACGGTGTAGCTGGGACGCAGCGGATTGGCCGACGCGCCGACCATCGCGATGGAACGACTGCGCGCCAGCAAGGCGTGGCGCTGCGCGGCCGTCGCGAGGATCATGCCGGCGCCGCGGCGCCGCGGGCGGCGGCCAGGGCGTTGGCGAGGTCCCAGGTCAGGTCGTCGGGATCTTCGAGTCCGACCGAGAGACGCACGGCCTCGGGCGGTACGCCGGCGGCACGCAGCTCGTCGTCGGAGAGCTGCGAGTGCGTCGTCGAGGCCGGATGGATGACCAAGCTCTTAGTATCGCCGACGTTGGCGAGATGGCTCCACAGCGTGAGCGCGTCGATGAAGCGCCGGGCGCCCTCGCGCCCGCCGCGCAGGCCGAAGGTGAAGATCGAGCCGAGTTGCGGAGCGCGTACCCACGCGACCTCCGGATGTGCGTGCAAAAACGCAACGATCGCCTGCGCGTTTTCGACGTGCCGGCGCATGCGAAGTTCGAGCGTTTCGAGCCCCTGGAGCAAGAGCCACGCATCCATCGGAGCGAGCGCCGCGCCGACGTCGCGCAGCACCTCGGCGCGCGCGCGCATCAGGAACGCATACTCGCCGAAGGTCTCGGTGAAGACCTTACCGTGATACCCCGGGCTGGGTGCCGAGAGCAGCGGAAAGTGTCCGTTATCCCACGGGAACTTCCCGCCGTCGACGATCACGCCGCCGATCGTGGTGCCGTGCCCGCCGATGAACTTGGTGGCCGAGTGTACGACCAGATCGGCGCCGTGTTCGATCGGACGGCAGAGGTACGGCGATGCGAAGGTATTGTCGATGGCCAGCGGTACGCCGGCGTCGCGCGCGAGCGTTGCAAGTGCCGCAATGTCGGCCAGCGCGCCGGACGGGTTGCCGATGGTTTCGGCAAAGAGCAGCTTGGTGTCGGGCCGGATCGCGGCCCGCAGCGCCGCCGGATCGTCGATCGGGACGAACGTGGTCGCGATTCCCATGCGCGCGAGCGTCACGGAAAACTGGGTAACGGTGCCGCCGTAGACGTTTTGCGAACAGACGATGTGATCGCCGGCTTGCGCGACCGTCAAGACCAGAGCGAGTTGCGCGGCCAATCCGCTGGCGAACGCGACCGCCCCGAGGCCGCCCTCGAGACTCGCCATGCGCTCCTCGAAGGCGGCGACGGTGGGATTGCTGATACGGCTGTAGATGTGCCCGTAGCCACGCAGGGCGAAGAGCTCGGCGGCCGCCTCGGTCGAGTCGAAGACGTAGGCGGCCGTCTGGTAGATCGGCGCCACGCGCGACCCGGTGATCGGGTCGGGCGGCGTTCCGGCGTGGATCGCGCGCGTCGCGAAGCCGTAGGCGCGCGCGTCGCTCGAGGTTATGGCGGGCCGCCGTTGGGGAGGCCGTTGCCGCCCAAACCTCCGGCGGCCGGGGTGATGTTGTTGATGAACTTCTCTTTCGGGCGCCACGACGCGGTGAAGTAGACTTCACCCTTGGGCGAGGTCAGCGTTCCGACCATGTCGCTGGTTCCGTCGAGCCGGCTCTGCAGCAGCAGGGTCGTGCCGTTGGGCATCGAGACGACCATGCGGACGTTCTGTCCCTGAATCGATCCGCTCAGCGGAAAGACCTTGCCGGCCTGATTGCGGTAGTTGCCGGTCAGCACGTTATCCGACTGGTGCTTGATGTGAAAGTGGGTGTAGGTCGTCTGCGCGCCGCGCTGGATCTGCACTTCCCACACGCCCTCGATGCCCTTGCGGGTGGGTTTCGGCGGGGGCGGCGTCGGCGCGCCCGGCTTTCCGCTCGGGCTGCCGGGCAAGGTGAAGCCAGAGGGGAGCGGGATCGGGCTGGCGACGGAGGCCGGGGCCGCGGTTGCGGCCGGCGCGGCAGCCGGCGCTGCGATCGGCGGCGGGGTCGGCGGCGGCGTCGCACCCGGCGCGACCTGCGCGTCGGCGGCGCGGCATAGCAGGGGCAGCATCGCGAACGCCGCGAGCGGGATCATGATGGTGGATTTCACGGTCGGGGATGCTTCGCCGTCGCTTTCGCTCTCCCCGCGGAGGTGAGCTTAAGAATCGGTTGAAACCTGCGCCAAAAGCAAGCGCCAAGCGCCTGCGAAACCGAGTCGTGACCTGGAGGCACCTTTGAGGCTTCGTCTATCGATCGCCGTGGCGCTGGCATCGGCGCTCTTCGCGGCGTGTTCCGGCAGCGTGACCGGTCCCACCGTACCGCACGTCACACCCCAACCCAATCCCACTCCGCCCGCGATTCCGACCGTTCCGAGCTTTAACGCGCAGACCGTCTCGAGCGTGACGGCCGGCGGGACGATCGCCCTGCCGAGCGCCGCCGGCTTCTCCGGTGCGCTGTCGGTTGCGCAAGGGGTCATCGTTCATCCCGGTGTGAGTGCCGTCACAACGTTGAGCAATCGCCCGCCGAGCGGCGCGGCGGTGGCCCGCGTACGCCGCGTGCGCGCGTTGCGACCGCAGGCCACGTCACTGCAAGTGCCGATCCTCTACGCCACGCTCAAAGCCACCGGGAGCTTCTTGCTCCCGAGTGGGACGCACCTCAGCGTTACCGTGCCGACCGCGTACATCTTGGCCGACACCGTGTACTACCTGGGGCTGACCGATCCGAGCGATCCGCAGGCCGGGTTCCAGGCGGCTTTCGCCGGTCCGGCCGCCATCAGCGGCGACACGCTCAGCTTTACCACCGCCAATACGTGGTCGGTTCCGGGCGGCGTCCCCGAAACGTTGGAGCTCTACGCACTGAGCGCATTCGCGCCGCAGCCGACGCCGCCGCCGCCACCGAGCAGCGAATACACGCTGACCGGTAAAGAAGTGCAGCTCTATACGTATACGTACGGCTACCCGTCACCGCAGCCTCCGACGACCGTCGATACGAGCGTGCTGCAAAACGTCACGGTGCGCCCGTCGGCGACAAGCCTGCCGGGACACCCGAACGTCGCCGACGTGCACGTGAACGAGACCGATAGTACGGCCTTACAGACGATCAATGCGGTCGGCGACGCCTACGTCGGTCTCGCCGGCGCAAACCTGGTCATGTACCAACTGAGCGGCAGCGTCCCGCCCGAAGGATCCGCGCAGGGCACCGATCTGCTCGAAACGTACGATACGCCGCAAATCATCGACTCGGCGTCCTCGTCGTGGACCAACCAACCCGGCGGAAAGCTCGTCGAAACCTATACCGACGGACACTCCTATACGCGCGTGATTGCAAACGACGGCAGCTACCGCGAAACGGGATACGCGCAGGCCCCCGACGGCTCGGGGTACACCAAGATCGCGCTGCAGGAGAATGCCGACGGATCCGGCTCCTACGGTGGTCCGTTCGCGGGCTACCCGTCGGTGATCTTCGCCTTTGCGCAGCCGGCCGGCTCGCCCGCCGCGATCGATATGACGCTCTCGATCGACGGCGCGCCGCCGTCGCCGTACGCCACCATCCCGGCCTGGTTTACCGACAGCCCGCCGTTGTATAGCCAAACCAACACCGTCGCGTCGAACGTGACCGTTCCGTCGCAGTGCGGCACCGGCAAGGCGACGGCCGTAACCCAGAGCATCACCCGCATCGACACCGTGATCGGGTACACCGAAAAGAGCATCCGCACGACCTACCGTTCGTCGTACGGCGCGACCGGCGTCACCGACTGCATTCAGTTTACCGACGTGCTCGGGAACTACTACAACTGGAACGGCGACACGCCGTACTTCTTCTACTACAGCCCCAACGCCGAGCCGATCTCGGCGGTGGTGACCGGCGAACTGCTCACGCTCGCGCCGGCCCCGATTGGATCGTCGATGCACCGTGCGATCGCCGGCGGCATCTCCGATACCGTTTCCGCCGAACTGACGGCGGCGGCGCAAAGCCGCTTCGCGGCCAAGATGGCTGCGGTTCGGCGCCACTACGTTCGCCGGCTGATCAAGTATCTCGCGTCAGGTCATTACCTCGTCAAAGGGAGCGTTCGATGAACCGCAAGATCGCTGCGATTGCAGCCCTCGTCCTCGCCGCCGGGTGCAGCAGTGCCGCAACCAACGCGCTGCCCCCGGGCGGAGGCGCCGCCGCGGGTGGGTTGCCGCTGGGCACCTCGCTACAGGTCGGAGCGCCGCACGTGCTTGCGCCATTCCGCGGTCCGTCAAACTTGGCATCGTTCGCGTGGGGGCGGCGCTTGGTCGCACGGATGAGCTACGTCGCGCCGTATACGCGCGGTGCGATCGCGGTCGACGTCCTCGTGCGGATGCGCGATCCGCGCGGGCTGGTCGCGTACGCGGAATCGGCATCGACGCCGGGTTCGCCGAACTACCGTCACTTCCTGACTCCGTCGCAGATCGCCGATCGATTCGGCGCGAGCGCAACCGACTACCAAGCCGTCGCGAAATACTTCGCCGGATACGGCATGCGCGTCGGCGAGTGGCCGCAGCGCGAGGTGCTTGCGGTGACCGGGACCATCCGGCAGTTCAAGCGCGCGTTGGGCACCGATT
Source organism: Vulcanimicrobiota bacterium (assembly GCA_027459845.1). Taxonomy (GTDB): domain Bacteria; phylum Vulcanimicrobiota; class Vulcanimicrobiia; order Vulcanimicrobiales; family Vulcanimicrobiaceae; genus DAIDGS01. The sequence goes on from DAIDGS010000063.1 coordinate 4,753, forward strand.
TCGGCGTCTATCGCTACGGCCTGCAGACGGTCGTCGCGCCGCTGGGCACGCCGCACTTTACGCGCGCGCTCCCGGTCAGCGCGATCATGCATCTGCAGTCGTACGACCCGGCCCACACCTATAACATCCGCGGCAGCTACGCCAACTTCGCGGGCTACTCGCCGCAGATGTTGGCGAGCGGCTTCGACTACAGCGGCGCCTATGCGGTCGGCTACAACGGTGCGGGCATCAACGTCGGCATCAACGGCACCGGCCCGATCTCAGCCGCCGACCTGCGGCTCTATGCGAAGCTCTTTCACGCCAGCGTCGCGCGCTCGGTGCAGATCGACGCCTCGCCACAGCCGGCCTCGCCGAGCAACGGCAATACCGGGACCGGGGCGACCGATCCGTATCCGGCCGGCCTGACCTCGCCGCCGCCGGTGACGGCACCCTGTCAACTGCCGCCGTTTCCGACGCCGCCCAACTACAACGCCTGTAATCCCGAGGATTACGAGGCGCAGCTCGACACGCAACAAGTCGCCGGACTGGCGCCGGGTGCGACCGAGCTGTTCTACATCGCCTATAACCCGATGATCTGCGTGAACTCGAGCGGCGCCTTCGTGCAAAACAACAAGAACGGCACCTGCCCGAAGGGCGCCTTCCACTATCCGCTGATGGGGATCCAACTCGCCGACGACTCGCTGCAACAGACGATCGGCGACAATCGCGCCGACGATATCTCGCTGAGTTGGGGTGAAGGCGAGAATCAGGCCTTGGCGTCGGACTACATCAATGCGAAGCAGACGGGTTTGGGGAACATCGAGTTCGCCTCGCTCGCAGCCGAAGGCATCGCGGTCTTCGTCTCGTCCGGCGATACCGGGGCCTCGGAGTGCTTCGATCCGAATACCGGCGCGCCGCTTGGGATCGCGTGCGTGAGCTATCCTGCGAGCGATCCCAACGTCACCGGTGTCGGCGGCGTCAACGTTCCCATCGACGACGCGGGTAAGGTCAACGGTCAGATCACCGCCTGGGCCGACAATACCACCGAAGGTGGCGACGGCAGCTTCCAAAACAACGTCGGATCGGGCGGAGGCATCTCGGCGGTGTTCACCGCGCCGTCATATCAGAAGAGCGCGATTCGCGGCATCACCATGCGCGAGGTCCCCGACATCGCACTCGACGCCGATCCGAAAACCGGCGTCGCGCAGGTGAACTACGCGGCGTTCAGCCCGCAGGTCTTTGCCGACGGTGGGACCAGCGCGGCGGCGCCCGAAGCCGCTGCCGAATGGTCGCTCGTGCTTCAGGCCTGCAAGCAGTCCAGCGCGTGCGCCACCGCCAGCGGCGCGACCCCGTATCGTCTCGGTAACGCGGCGCCGCTGTTCTATCGGATCTACAGCGGCCAGGCGTACTTGCCGTACAAACAGGTCTTCTACGACGTGATCTACGGCGAGAATCAGGCCGTCCCGGCGCCGACCCCGACGCCGCCGGTCGGTCAGACGCCGGCACCGCTGCCGACGCCGATCGGCTACAGCGCCGGCCCGGGCTACGACATGGTGACCGGCCTCGGGGTGCCCTTCGCCGGTCATCTGATCGACGCGATCGTCAAGGGCGCGGGCGCACCCTAAGAACGCTCGTCGCGTGCGCGAGCGGGCCTCAGTCTGGGGCCCGCTCGCGCAACGCCATGCGGCGTGCCGCTCGGCCGCAGCGTGAGGGCCGTGGGCAAGAACCGTGCTTCATCAGTCAAATAGCCGTTAAACACAAGGCTCGCCCGCGCTCCCAGGCAAACGCGAAACTCCCGACGCGTAGGCCGGGGCGGCGCGCAGCGATGCTGACCTGACCCTCGGTCAAGTGCATCCTTGCGTGGCCGAGAAACGATATGCGAGTTCGTCCGCGCTGGTGCCGATCAACTCGCGCAGACGTTGGCGCCCGATCAGCGGAACGATCGCTGAAGGGAAGGCGTCGGGAGAGCGGACGCTGTGCGTCAGCCCTGCCGGGCGAACCGGGCGGCGAGGAGAAAGGTGACGAAGTGCCTCGTAGGTCGCGCGCTGGTGACGCGGCAGTGAGCCGGGCCGTGGCAGACGAGTTCGGCATCGTGGCTCAGCAGAAGGAACGCCGCGGCATAAGCGGGCGCATCTCCTAGCGGCCTAAGTACGTCGACGTCACCACTGCGACGACTGGCGCGCTCTTGTACCGTCATTGCTCTAGGTGGATTGCGCCGGACTTCTCGCGTTGCATTATCTCAGGCACCGTGACGCCGAGTCGCCGAGCGAGCTCGTCGCGCGCCCGCATCCGCCGCTGCGCTGATTCTACTCGCACCTTTGCGCGCTCCCCGAATACCCGTCCTATCAGTCTAGCGTTGGCCGCGTGCCGTTCCCCAGCGGAGGGTCCAAGCACGCGCCACAAACGCAGCACGGAGAAGGCAAGGCACGCGCCCGCTGCGGCAAATGCGATGCCGGGGTCGAAGGTGGGCAGGAGAGCTAGGGCCAGCATCGCAGCGGCCGAAACGGCCACGACGAGAGTTAGCCATACAAGATTCTCCACCGCGGCGTCTCGCGAGTGGCGTTTTTTGCAGGAAAGCAAAAAGGCGGCCGCTGCGGCCGCTAGTGCCGGAGCGGTGGCGAGGGAAGATAACTCGAGGCCGAGGGTGTTCACAACGAAGTCTTGCTTTCTGCGCGGTAACGCGACTATACGTAACCGCCCGGTGAATGGTCGATGACCGGCGGTCGAAATTTGGTCGTGCGTGGGCGCGGGATCTCGAGGTCCAGCGATCCGGCGCGGGTGTTGAGGACACGCGCCCGGGGGTCTTTACGTTGATCCCGGCGTTCCTCGCTGGGCTCGTGCGGTGCGATGCCGATATGCTCGTCGATCTGCGTTTTGATGGCCGCATCGTAGACCACGGCAGGCACGCTCCGCAAGACGTCGACGTCGCGACGCCCCAGCAGATCAACGAAGGCGGCCCGCCGGTCAGGGATGAGCTTCAGGGAGCCCATGTGGTCCTTTCGCGTGCGCCTCATGGCCAGGAGTTGGACCTCCGTCGCCGCGGCACCCGGTTCCGGGAGCGAGATCGACCTACGCAGTTTTTCGGGGCACTACCGGCTGGGCTCTTGCCCCTGTTTGGGTCGCGGGGCACCGGGCAGCGTCCGGCGCCGATATGCCCGCCTTCCGCCGGGCCTTGCCACGCCTGCTATACTAGCAGGGCTGTGAAAGAGAAGATTCATCCCACCTGGCATCCGCAGGCGAAGGTCCACTGCGCCTGCGGCAACACGTTTGTGACCGGCTCGACCCTGGCCGAAATCTCGGTCGAGATCTGCGCGGCCTGCCATCCGCTCTTTACCGGTCAGCAGAAACTGGTCGATACGGCCGGTCGCGTCGATAAGTTCAATCAGCGTGCTGCCGCAGCCGAGAAGAAGCAGGCCGAAGCGACGGCGCGCAGAGCCGCGCGCGAGAGCAAAAAGGCCGCCGCGCAGGCGTAGATGCCCCGAGCGTACCCGAAAACGAGCCGGCCGACGGCTCGTTTTCGCTTTTCCGCGGCGCCCCGATGGCCGAGCTTAACGCGGCGCTGCGCGGCCGGCTGGCGAGCATGGTGCGCCGCTTCGATGAAATCGACGCCGAGCTGGGGCATCCTCAAGGCGACTTCGACCAGGCGCGCTACACCGCGCTCGTCAAGGAGCGGGCCGAACTCGAGGCGCCGGTGGCGGCCTATCGGGCGTGGTGCGTCCTGGCACGCGAGACCGAAGCGAACGATCGGCTGGTGCGCGAGAGCACCGGCGAAATGCGCGAACTCGCGGAAGAGGAGGCGCGCGCGCTGCGCGCGCGTGCCGATGCGCTCGAAGCGACGTTGGCCGAACTCATGGTTCCGCGCGATCCCAACGACGGTAACGACGTCTTCATCGAAATTCGCGCCGGCGCCGGCGGTGACGAGGCGGCGATCTTCGCCGGCGACCTCGCACGCATGTACCTGCGCTTTGCGGAGTCGGCGGGAATGACGACCCAGTTGGTATCCGAGAATCCCAGCGACGCGGGCGGTTACAAGGAGATCGTCTTTGCGGTGAAGGGCGCGACACCGTACCGCACGTTCAAACACGAGTCGGGCGTGCATCGCGTGCAGCGCGTTCCGGCCACCGAGGCGCAAGGGCGCATTCACACCAGCACCGCGACGGTTGCGGTTCTTCCGCAGGTCGACGATTCGGTCGAGGTCGAGATCAAGCCCACCGACCTGCAAATCGACACCTATAAAGCCTCCGGCGCCGGCGGTCAGTACGTCAACAAAACCGAGTCGGCGATTCGGATCACGCACGTGCCGAGCGGCATCGTGGTCGCATCCCAGCAGGAGCGCTCGCAGACCCAAAACCGGGAACGGGCAATGCAGATGCTCCGCGCGACGCTTTACGATCGCAAGCGGCGCGAACAAGAAGAAGCGCTGGGCACGCTGCGGCGCAGCCAGGTCGGAACCGGCGATCGCTCCGAGAAAATTCGCACCTATAACTTTCCGCAGGATCGGGTGACCGATCACCGGATCAACCGGAGTTTTGGAAACATCCGCGGGATCGTCGACGGCGACATGGGTGACATCGTTGCCGAGCTGCTGGCCGACGAGCGCGCGCGCTTATTGGCCGGCGAGCGCGACGCGGCGGGGTAATTCGCCCGGCGCGCGAAGCACCGCGCATGTCCGCGACCGGGTACCGACCGCAAACCATCGCCGCGATGCTGGCGCGAGCCACCATCGCGTTGGCCAAGCAGAGCGCATCGCCGCGCAGCGACGCGCAGGCCTTGATGGCGCACGTTGTCGGCAAAGGCCGCGAATGGGTCGTCGCGCACGGCGAGAGCTTTCTTTCGAAGGCACACGGCGAGAAGTTTAGCGCGCTCTGCGACCTCCGCGCCGAGGGGACGCCGATGGCCTACGTGGTGGGCAGTGCCGGCTTTTTCGGCCGCGACTTCCTCGTCAACGATGCCGTCCTGGTGCCGCGCCCCGAAACCGAACACCTGGTCGACGCGGCACTCGCATATCTGCGCGGACGCTTCGAGCGCGGGGAGGCGCGCCGGGTTCAGACGGTGCTCGACGTCGGAACCGGGAGCGGCGCGATCGCCTGCACGATCGCTTGCGAGGTCGCCAACGTCTCGGTCGACGGCATCGACATTTCGGAGCCGGCGGTGCGCGTCGCCGAAGCCAACGCCCAGCGGCTCAACGTCCGCGCGCGCTGCAAGTTCACCCGCGGGGATCTCGCCGCGCCGGTGCTGGATCGGGTCTACGACGTGCTCGTGGCCAATCTGCCGTATATCCCGAGCGCCGACGTTCCGGTACCGCCCGAGGCGGCCGGCTTCGAGCCGCGGGTGGCCCTCGACGGTGGGGCGGACGGGCTCGTGCAGTACCGCCGGCTGATGCCGCAGGCGGCGCGGATCGTGCGGCCCGGCGGCGTGTTCCTGGCCGAAGGCGCGCCGCCGGTCATGGATGGACTGCTTGCGCTGGCGCGGGCGAGCTTCCCGGACGCGGCGGTTGCGGTCGAGGAAGACTACGCCGGGCTGGCGCGCTACGTGCGGGTCGACGTTCCCAGAAGGTAGGCCCGCGCGGTCGCTTGAGCGAACCGATACCTCCCGAGATGGCGAAGTACATATTCTTCACCGGCGGCGTGGTGAGTTCGCTCGGCAAGGGCATCACCGCGGCCTCGCTCGGACGGCTCCTACGCGCCCGCGGCATCGGTGTCTCGATCCAGAAACTCGATCCGTACATCAACGTCGACGCCGGCACGATGAACCCGTATCAGCACGGGGAGGTCTTCGTCACCGAGGACGGTGCCGAGACCGACTTGGATCTCGGGCATTACGAGCGCTTCATCGACGAGAATCTCCAGCGCAACAACAACGTCACGACCGGTCAAATCTATAACTCCGTCATCGAAAAAGAGCGGCGCGGCGACTATCTGGGGGCAACCGTGCAGGTCATCCCCCACATCACCAACGAGATCAAGTCGCATATCAAGCGCGTCGCCGAGGCGAGCCACGCCGAGGTCTGCATCGTCGAAGTCGGCGGAACCGTAGGCGACATCGAGGGCTTGCCGTTTCTTGAAGCGATTCGGCAGATGCGCTACGACGTGGGTGAGGAGAACGTGATGTACGTCCACCTCACCCTTGTACCGCATCTGGGTGCCGCCGACGAACTCAAGACCAAGCCCACCCAACACTCGGTCCGCGAACTCCGCGGCATCGGCATCACGCCCGACGCCATCGTTTGCCGCACCAACACGGCCGTGCCGATGCCGCTCGAATTGAAGGAGAAGATCGCGCTGTTCTGCGACGTTCCGCCCAGCGCGGTGGTGCAAAACGGCGACGCTCCGACGATCTATCAGGTGCCGCTCAACTTGGAGTCGGAAGGTCTGGCGCAGGCGGCGACGCGCAAACTAGGGTTGGCGCCTGCGGTGCCGCGGCTTGACGACTGGAGCGCGATCGTGGAACGCGTGCTGCATCCCAAGCATCGCGTCACGATCGCCTTGGTCGGGAAGTACGTGGAACTGAAGGACGCATACATCTCGATCAACGAGGCGCTGTACCACTCGGGCATTCACCACGCGGCGGCAGTCGAAATCCGGCGTATCGACTCGGAGACGGTCGAAGCGCACGGCGAGGCGGCACTGGCGGGCGCGCACGGCATTCTGGTCGCGCCCGGTTTCGGCGCCCGCGGAGTCAAAGGAAAGCTGCAGGCGATACGGCACGCGCGCGAGCAAGGCATCCCGTTTTTGGGGATTTGCTACGGCATGCAACTTGCGTGCGTCGAGTTTGCGCGCAACGTCTGCGAGTTGCCCGAGGCGATGACCAGCGAAGTCGACGAAACGACGCCCGATCCGGTGATCGATTTCATGCCGGATCAGCGCAATCTCGAAATGTACGGCGGAACGATGCGTTTAGGATCGTATGCCTGCACGCTCGAGCCCAATACGCTGGCTGCAGCGGCCTATGGCGAGCTTGAGATTAGCGAGCGGCACCGCCATCGCTACGAGTTCAATAACCGCTACCGCCCGATCTTCGAAGAGCATGGGATGCGTTTTAGCGGCCATCACACGATCGATAAAACGCGCTTGGTCGAGGTTATCGAGTTGCCCACCGACCTCCATCCTTGGTTTGTCGGAACCCAGGCGCATCCGGAGTTCAAATCGCGCCCCAACCGCCCGTCGCCGCTCTATCGCGACTTCATTGGTGCGGCGCTGGCGCATCAGGGACGCAGCGCCGACGCTCGAGAGGAGCGCGGTACGTTGGTCGTGCCGCCGCGCGCGCGCTGAATCCGGCCGACGTTACCGCAGTCATCCTCACGCGCAACGAGGAACGAAATCTTCCCCGCGCGCTGAATGCGCTGCCGCGCGGAATGCAGGTGCTGGTCGTGGACAGCGGTTCGACCGATCGCACGGTCGAGTTTGCGCGCGGCGCCGGTGCGCGCGTGGAAGAACGCACCTGGACCGACTATGTGGACGCGCGCGCGTACGCGCGCGGCCGCGTCCAGACGCCGTGGACGCTCATGATCGATGCCGACGAGGCGCTCGACGACGTGCTGCGGGATGCCATCGTCGCGGCCGCGGGGACGGTCGACGGATACGTCCTGAGGCGGGATACGTACTTCTGCGGTCGGCGTATGCGCCTGTGGCGTCACGAGCCGCTGGTGCGGCTGTTTCGTACGGCTCGCGCACGCCTGGAAGCGCATCCGGCGGCCGGCGGCGGCGCCGCGCTCCACGAGCGGTGGTGCGTCGACGGGCCGCTCGAGACGCTCGAGGGCGTGCTGCTGCACTACTCCTACCCCGATCTGGCATCGTACCGCGTCAAGTACGCTCGCTATACCGCAATCGAAGCGGCTGCGAGCAGGCCGTCGCTGCCGCGCGCCTTGCGCGAGTCGGCGCTGCTGCCGCTGCGTGCGGGAAAACTGCTGCTGGGACGTGGCGCCTTGCTCGACGGTTGGCGCGGCGTCTACGTCGGGCTGCGTTCGGCTGCCTATCCGAGCGTGGTCGCATGGAAAGCGCTGGGACGGCGCTAGTGCGCATCGGACTGGACGCGCGGCTGACCGATCAGATGTCGGCCGGCATGAAGACCTACGTCTCCCAACTCCGTGCGCGGCTTCCCTGCGTTGCGCCCGAGTTCGAGTACCGCACGTTCGGCCGAGGCCGGAACTTCGGCTACGACGAGCAAGTGCGCCTCCCGCTGGCCATGCGGGCCGCGCGCGTACGGCTGGTGCACTTTCTGTCGCTGTACGTTCCGGTGCTTTCGTTCACGCCGTCCGTGATCACGATCCACGACCTGATCCACTTGCGTTTCCCGCAGTACTTCAAGGCCAAAGTCGCACCGTACTACCACACCGTCGTGCGCTTGGCGTGTGCGCGTGCACGGCGCGTCATTACCGACGACGAACGAACCGTCGCCGACTTGAGGCGCTTCTTGGGGGTCGATCGACGGAAGGTTCGCGTGATACCGCTGGGCGTCGACGAGTCGTTCTTCGCCCCGGTGACGCCGCATCGCGGCGCGCGTCCGTATCTGCTCTACGTCGGCAATCACCGGCCGCACAAAAATCTCGCCACGCTATTCGAGGCATGGTCGCGCATCGATCCTGGGCACGCGCTCGACCTCTACCTCACCGGTCCGGACGACTTTGCGGGCGAACTGCAACGGCGTAGCACGGCGGGACGGGCCGTCGTCGCGCTGGGAGACGTGTCGGCGCAGGCGCTGCGCGCCTACTACGCCGGCGCCAGCGCGCTCGTGCAGCCGGCGTTGACCGAGGGCTTTGGGCTACCGATGCTGGAGGCCATGGCCGCCGGAACGCCGGTGGTCGCTGCGGCCGACTCGGTACCGCAGCCGCTGGCAGAGGCGGCTCGCGTGTTTGCAACGCGCGATGCCGAGGCGCTGCGGGCGTGCGTCGAAGAGCTGCTCGCGACGCCAGGGCTTCGTGCGCGTTGCGTCGATGTAGGTCTCGCCACGGCGCGCACGCTCAGCTGGGACCGCTGCGCGCGCGCCACGGCAGACGTCTATCGGGAGGTCATGACGGCGTGAAGCGACTGATTCGAGCGGGAGCGCTGGCGTTGGCAGCGCTGGTGCCGCTGGGCGCGGGTGTCTCGGCCCCGGCGCCGATTCGCATCGTCATCAACGGCAACGCGCTACCGCTCAAACCGCCGCCGCGCATGGTCGGCGCAGTCCTGATCGTCCCGGTGCGCCGGATCGTCGACGCGCTCGGGCTGCCGTTTTCGATCAGCGGCAAGCGCATCTCGACGGCGGTCGGCGCAAAAGTGGTGAGCTTGAGCGTCGGGAGCGACATCGCCTACGTCGACCGCACGCCGCTCCATCTCGATGCCCCGATGAAGGAAATCGACGGCGTACTCTACGCCCCGCTGCGGCTATTTACCGACGTCCTCGGCGCGCAAGCCACCTACGACCGGCGCGCGCGCACGGTGACGATCGTGGCACAGTTGATCGGACGCTCGGGCATCGGGGTCGAGCACGTCGGGAAAACGATCGTGCGCTTCGGCACGGTTGCCGCGGTCGACGTCCTTTCGAGTCCGCCGACGATCACGCTGGGCGACAGCGGGTCGGTCAAGACGATTCCGATTTCACGCAACGCCGCAATCGAGCGCGAGGACGTCAACGCCAACGTGCGCGTGCCGGGCGAACTCGCCGACGTGCGGCCGGGAGACTTCGCGCGGATCGCGATGACCGCCAAGGGGCGGGTGCTGCGCGTCATCGACGAATACGGCTCGCGCAGCGGGACGATCGTCGCCGTCGGTGGCGGCGCGATCGTGTTGGGTGACGGACAGGTGATCGTACCGAACCGCACGACCGAGGTTGCGATCGACGGAAAGGCGGCTGCGTTCGGCGACCTGAAGGCCGGCGACGTCGTCACCGTGCGCTACAACGTCGAGAGCAATGCCGTCCGCGAAGTGCTCGCGAGTCGAGCGGTCGCTGGGGCCCGCCCGGTTCCCGGAGCGCCGGCGATCACCGCCGTCAACACCAGCGCAAGCGGGGCGTTGCGCCCGGGCGACGTGGTCCGGGTGACCCTCGACGGCACGCCGGGCGGCTCGGCAACCTTCGACGTGGGCTCGTTCGCCAGCGACCAGGTGATGCACCAGAGTGCGCCGGGCGTCTACGTCGGCACGTATACGATCCCGCGCGGCGCCAGCTTCGATGCGGCCCCGGTAATCGGGCGGCTTACGGTCGGCGGGCAGCGCGCGCCGGCGGTGCAGGCGCCGCAAACCCTCTCGGCCAGCGGCACGCCCCCGGGGATCGCCGACGTCGGTCCGGCACCCGGCGCACGCGTCAACAGCGTGCACCCCGCGATCTACGCCACCTTCGCCTCCGGTGCGGTGCCGGTCGACCCGGCTAGCGCACAGTTGATCGTCGACGGTCACGACGTCACCGCGGAATGCGTCCGCACCGGCAGTTTCATCGAGTACTTTCCGGAGGTCGCATACCGGCCGGGCGCGGTGCGCGTGACGGTGCGGGTGGCCGATCGGGCCGGGAACCGCAGCGATAAGAGCTGGAGCTTCTGGATCGAACCCTAGGGCGATGGACGACTGTCTCTTTTGCCGCATCGGCCGCGGGGAGTTGCCTGCAGCCAAGGTCTTCGACGACGGCGACGTCTTCGCGATCGAAGACCTCCACCCGCAGGCGCCGGTCCACCTGCTGGTGATCCCGCACGTGCACCGAACGAACGCCGGCGCGCTCGGTCCGGCCGACGGCGCGCTCGCCGCGCGGCTGGTCGCCGTCGCGGCGGAGCTCGGCGGGCGCCTGGGATCGGGCGGCTACCGGTTGGTCGTCAACACCGGTCCCCAGGGCGGGCAGACGGTCGGCCACCTGCACCTGCACGTGCTGGCCGGCCGTCCGATGGCGTGGCCGCCGGGGTAAGCGAGCGCTCGCCACCGGCACCTCAGCGCGCGGGGGGAAGTCGTTTGACGCCTGGATGCGCCCTTGATATACTGCCGTAGTTCAGGCCCACCCCCGGGTGCGGCCCGCTTTGTGTGTGACGCTCACGTCGGCAAGGAGTTCGATGCCCACCATCAACCAACTGGTGCGCCGCGGTCGTGAAAAGACCGAGAAGAAGGTGAAGACCCGCGCGTTCCGCGTGATCTTGACCGGTCCCAAGCCCGGTCACCCGGATCTGCCGACGCGCACCTTCGAGGTCACCGGTAACCCGCAGCGCCGGGGCGTATGCACGCAAGTAAAGACCGTCACTCCCAAGAAGCCGAACTCGGCGCTGCGCAAAGTCGCGCGCGTTCGTCTCACCAACGGCGAGGAAGTCACGGCGTACATCCCCGGGATCGGGCACAACCTGCAGGAGCACTCGGTGGTGCTGGTGCGTGGCGGACGCGTCAAGGATCTGCCGGGCGTACGGTACCACATCATCCGCGGAACCCTGGATACGGCGGGAACGGCCAACCGCAAACAAGGCCGATCGAAATACGGCGCCAAGCGAGATAAGAAGAAGTAATGCCTCGTAAAGGACCCGCTCCGAAGCGGCAGATTCTCCCCGACGGAAAGTACAACTCGAAAGTGCTCGCGCGCTTCATTAACAAGGTGATGCTGTGCGGCAAGAAATCGACCGCCGAGCACATCACCTACGGCGCGCTCGAGATCATCGCGGAGAAAACCGGGCGCGACCCGATGGACGTGTTCTCGCAGGCGCTCTCGAACGCAATGCCGCTGGTGGAGGTTCGTCCCCGCCGGGTCGGCGGTGCGACCTATCAGGTTCCGATGGAAGTGCGTCCGGATCGCCGCCAGGCGATGGCCATGCGCTGGCTGATCGGCTATGCGCGTGCGCGCGGCGGCCGCTCGATGGAAGAGAAACTGGCAAGCGAACTGCTCGATGCGTCCAACAATACCGGCGCGACCATCAAAAAGCGTGAAGACACGCACAAGATGGCCGAAGCCAACAAAGCTTTCGCGCACTATCGCTGGTAAGCCGAAGCGGACATGGCAACACGAGAGTATCCGCTGGAGCGGACTCGCAATATCGGCATTGCCGCGCACATCGATGCGGGTAAGACCACCTGTACCGAGCGCATCCTATTCTATACCGGCCGCGTGCATAAGATCGGCGAAGTCCACGACGGTGCCGCGACGATGGACTGGATGGTGCAAGAGCAGGAGCGCGGCATCACCATCACGTCGGCCGCCACCGCGACCACTTGGCGCGATACGCGCATCAACATCATCGATACGCCTGGCCACGTGGATTTTACGGTCGAGGTCGAGCGGTCGCTGCGCGTCCTCGATGGTTTGGTCGCGCTCTTCGACTCGGTAGCCGCGGTGCAGCCGCAGTCCGAGACGGTCTGGCGCCAGGCCAACAAGTACAAAGTTCCGCGGATCATCTTCGTCAACAAGATGGACCGCATGGGTGCCGACTTCTTCAACGTCGTCGAAAAGGTACGCGAACGGTTGGGTGCGCGGGCCGTTCCGATCCAAGTTCCGATTGGGGCCGAAGACAACTTTCTCGGCGTAGTCGACCTCTTCACGATGAGGAAGGTCGTCTACACCGACGATCTCGGCTCGACCATGGCACAGGAAGAGGTGACCGGCGAACTGTTGGAGCTGGCGCAGAAGTGGCGTCAGGAACTGGTCGAGGCCATCGCCGAGCAGGATGACGAGTTGCTGGAGATGTTCTTCGACGGCAAAGAGCTCCCGATCGAGCGCATGAAGGCGGCGCTTCGTCGCGCAACCATCGCCGGGACCGTGCTGCCGATGCTGTGCGGCTCGGCCTTCAAGAACAAGGGCGTGCAACCGCTGCTCGACGCCGTCGTCGACTACATGCCTTCGCCGCTGGACGCCAAGCCGATCGTCGGCGTCGATCCCAAGACCGACGCGGAAATCGTTCGCAAACCCGACGACAACGAGCCGTTCGCGGCGCTGGCATTCAAGATCGCGACCGATCCCTACGGTAACCTGACGTACTTCCGCGTCTATTCGGGAACCCTGCAGAAGGGATCGTACGTCTACAACGCGCGCTCCGGTCGCAAGGAGCGGATCGGCCGCATCTTACGGATGCACGCCAACCATCGCGAAGACATCGATGCGATCGGGGCCGGCGACATCGCGGCGGCGGTCGGCCTTGCCGACACGCGTACCGGCGACACCCTGTGCGACGAGAAGGCGCCGATCGTACTCGAGTCGATTACTTTCCCGGAGCCGGTGATTTCGCAGGCGATCGAGCCGAAGTCCAAAGCCGATCAGGATAAGCTGGGCGCAGCCCTCGCACGCCTCTCGCAGGAAGATCCGACGTTCCGCATGCGGACCGACGAAGAGACCCAGCAGACGATCATCGCCGGGATGGGCGAGCTGCATTTGGAGATCATTCTGGACCGGCTGCGCCGCGAATTCAAGGTCGAGGCGAACGTCGGCAAGCCGCAGGTGGCGTACAAAGAAGCGATCACCAAAACGGTCGAAAAGCAGGGCAAGTTCGTCCGGCAATCGGGCGGCAAGGGACAGTACGGCGACGTGTGGTTGCGCGTGAGTCCCCAGGAGCCCGGAACCGGGTTCGTATTCGAGTGGAAGATCGTCGGTGGAGCGATTCCCAAGGAGTACGCCAAAGCCGTCCAGCAGGGCATCGCGGAATCGTCGCAGAGCGGCGTGCTGGCCGGGTTCCCGGTGCTGGATTTCAAAGTCGAAGCCTTCGACGGCTCGTATCACGATGTCGACTCGTCGGAAATGGCCTTTAAGATCGCGGCCTCGATGGGCTGGAAAGAGGCCAACCGCGCCGCCGGTCCGATCCTGCTCGAACCGATCATGAAGGTTGAGGTCACGACCCCAAAGGACTACATGGGTGCCATCAACGGCGACCTCAACCGCCGTCGCGGCATGATTCAGGCCACCGAGGAGGCACCGGGTGGGGCGCAGGTGATCACCGCGCACGTTCCACTCTCGGAGATGTTCGGCTACGCGACCGACATGCGCTCGGCGACGCAGGGCCGCGCCACTTACACGATGGAGTTCGCGCACTACGAGCGGGCACCCAAGTCGGTTGAAGAGGAGATCGTCGCCAAGAGCACCGGCAAGAAGAGTTAGGGTCGGAGCGGAAACGCGAACGAGCGGCCCGAACTAGGGCCGGTCGTTGCTTTTTCTCCGGCTGGTGCCGCCGAGGAGCGATGCGCAAAGTCAGCTCGTTCGCGCAGGTCATGGATACCGCCCGAATGTCCCCGCTGCACTGGAAGGTCTTTATCTTCGCAGCGCTCGGGATATTCATGGACGGCTACGACTTCTTCATCGTCGCCGCAGCGTTGCCGTTGATCGAAGTCTACTGGCATCCCGCGCCGGCGCTCTTAGGCGCGATCGGGGCGGCCGCAACGGTTGGCGCCGTGCTGGGAGGGAGCCTGCTCGGGCGGTTGGGCGACGTCTGGGGACGGCGCACCATGGCGATGCTGACGATGCTGCTCTTTGCGGCCATTTCGTTCGCGAGCGCGTTTGCCTGGAGCATCGTGGCGCTCATCGGGATGCGCTTCGCGCTGGGCGTTGCCATCGGCGCCGACTATCCGACGGGCGCATCGTACGTCGCCGAGTTTATGCCGATCCGCGCGCGCTCGCAACTGCTCTTCGCCAGCTTGAGTTTTCAGGCGGTCGGCGCGGTGGTCGGGGCACTGATCGGCGTGCACCTGGTGCATTGGCACGCGATCGAGGTGTGGCGCCTGATGCTGGCGCTGGGCGTGGTGCCGGCGCTGGTGATCCTGGCCCTGCGGCGCCAGTTGCCCGACTCGCCGCGTTGGCTCTATGCGGCCGGGAAAATCGAGCGGGCCAAGGCGGTTTTGGAACAACTGCTGCAGGAGCCGGTCGAGTTGGCGATCTCGGACGAGCCAGGGGTCGCCGCCCTGCCGTTCCGCGCGCTGTTCTCGCGGCAGTTTATCGGGCGCACGCTGTTCGCGACCGTGCCCTGGACGTGCATGGACATCGCGCTCTACGGCATGGGGATTTTCACCCCGATGATCCTGGCGCAGGCCGGCTTCGCACACGCCAAACCGACCTTTTGGTCGCGCGACATCCACGCGCTGCGCGGTACGCTGGACCTCGATCTGCTCCTGGTCGTGGGCTTTGCCCTGGGCATCCTCGCCGTGCGCCGGCTGGGCCCGGTACGGATGCAGATCGCCGGTTTCGCCGGCATGCTCGCAGGGCTCGTGACGGCCGCCTTCGGCAGCGCGCTGCACCAAAACGGGCTGCTCTTTGCCGGGTTTGCGGTCTTTAATTTGTGCGTCGACGCCGGTCCCAACGGGACGACCTACATCATCGCCGCGGTCGAGTTTCCGACCTCGATTCGCGCTTCGGGCGCCGGGCTCGGCGCGGCTGCCGGAAAGGTCGGCGCGTCGCTCGGCATCTTTCTGCTCCCCGTGCTGCAGGCATCGATCGGCTTGTCGGCAACGGTCGGAGTGGTCGCTGCCATCACCGCCCTGGGCCTGGTCGTGAGCATCGCGCTACGCGGCGAGTTGTACGCCGGTGCGCACCTCCAACTGCGCGGTGAAGCGCCGCTCGCAGTGCCGTCGTCGGGCGCCGCGCTCGGTTGACAGAGACCGCGGGTGCCTGATATATTTCCGAGGTCGTGGCGCCCCCTTCGTGGGGGCGTTTACAACGTGGCGGGAAAGCGCGGGCGTGAACGCCTGGCCCCGTGTACATAGCCGTTGAGGTAAGAGAAAAGAGATGGCCAAGCAGAAATTCGAGCGCAACAAACCGCACGTCAACATTGGAACGACGGGGCACGTCGATCACGGCAAGACCACCTTGACCGCTGCGATCACGCACTGCCTAGCGACCGAAGGTTTGGCGGCGGCACGCGGCGTCGACGAGATCGATAACGCGCCCGAAGAGAAGGAGCGCGGGATTACCATTGCGATCTCGCACCAGGAGTACGAAACGCCCAAGCGCCACTACGCGCACGTCGACTGCCCGGGCCACGCCGACTACATCAAAAACATGATCACCGGTGCCGCCCAGATGGACGGCGCGATCCTGGTGGTGGCCGCAACCGACGGTCCGATGCCGCAGACCCGCGAGCACATCCTGCTGATGCGCCAGGTCGGGGTGCCGCGCATCGTGGTGTTCCTCAATAAGGTCGATCTGGTGGACGACGAAGAACTGCTCGAATTGGTCGAGATGGAGATCCGCGAACTTCTGAGCAAGTACGAGTTCGACGGCGACAACACGCCGATCATTCGCGGCTCGGCGCTCAAGGCGCTGCAGTCCTCGGGCAAGCGCGGCGACGCCGACGCCGATCCGATCTTCAAGCTGATGGACACCGTCGACGAGTACATCCCCGAACCGCAACGCCAGGTCGACAAGCCGTTCCTGATGCCGGTCGAAGACGTCTTCACGATCACCGGCCGCGGAACCGTCGGCACCGGTCGCGTCGAGCGTGGCCAGGTCAAGGTCGGCGAAGAGATCGAGATCGTTGGGCTCAAGGACGAGACCAAGAAAACCGTGGTGACGGGCATCGAGATGTTCCGCAAGCTGCTCGATTCGGGCATCGCCGGCGATAACATCGGCGTGCTGCTCCGCGGCGTCGATCGCAACGAGATCGAGCGCGGCCAGGTGCTGGCCAAGCCCGGCTCGGTGAAGCCGCACAAGAAGTTCAAAGCCGAAGTGTACGTGCTCTCAAAGGACGAAGGCGGCCGCCACACGCCGTTTTTCGGCAACTATCGCCCGCAGTTCTACTTCCGTACTACCGACGTGACCGGCACCATCAAGCTCCCGGAAGGCGTCGAGATGGTCATGCCCGGCGACAACGTCCAGATGGATGTCGAGCTGATCACGCCGATCGCGTGTGAAGAGGGACTGCGTTTCGCCATCCGCGAAGGCGGCCGCACGGTCGGCGCCGGCGTCGTGACGGCGGTCGCCGAGTAGCCCGCACGCGTTCTTTCTCTCGGGTGCGCAGGGCGCACCCGCGCTCCTTGAAAACCGAGAAGCCCAAAGCAAGCGAAAGTGATGTCAAAGCAAAAAATTCGTATTCGACTCAAGGCGTACGATCATAAGGTGCTCGATCAGTCCGCCGAGCGGATCGTCGATACCGCCAAACGTACCGGCGCGTTCGTCAGCGGCCCGGTGCCGCTGCCGACCGAGATCAACCGCTTCTGCGTTCAACGGTCTACCAATAACGACAAGAAGTCGCGCGAGCATTTCGAGATGCGCACGCACAAGCGCCTCATCGACATCCTCCAGGCTTCGCCGAAGACCATGGATGCCCTGATGCACCTGGACCTTCCGGCCGGCGTCGATATCGAACTCAAGGCCTAGGCTTTCTCGGTTTTCCCGCAAAATGATCGAGGCGGAGGCGCGTGACGCGCTCCGCCTCGCTTTCTTTTTTGGGAGGAACGATGGAGATCAAATCGAGCTATCTGGGAACGATGATCGGCCTGGCGACGGTGGCGTTCGGTTTGCTCGCGGCCGGGGCGTGGAACGCCTTCATCAAGGACCTCATCGGGATCTTCTTGCAACCCGGCAAGGGTCTCTGGGCCGAACTGCTCTACGCCGTCCTGGTCACGCTGCTCGCGATTTGGGTGATCGGTGCGCTGGGCCGACTGGCGGCCGCGCAGGAGCGTCAGTCGAAGCCGTAGCGACGCGGGTGGGCCGTTCGGGCCCGCGCTAGGCGCTCGGCTTTGCCTTGGGCGGCTTGCCGGCGCGGATTTGGAACGCCAACTCCGGTCGATGCTGCAGCGGCGGATAGACGTGGGCGCGGACCTCGAAGCCGGTCTTTTCGAGCCCCAGTCGATAGGCCGCCTGTTGGATGCCGTTGAGGACGGCGGCAGCCAGCCCGTCGTCGTGCACCCCAAGATCGAGCAAGCTGTGCACGTGTTTCTTTGAGAGCAGCGTCAGGCGCGTCTCACCCGGCGTGCGTGCGCTTTCGTGCGCTTCGTCGACCGGGTCGTGGAACACGACGACTTTGCCGTCTTCGAAGACGACGTCGTTATCACCGACGAGCTTGCCCCACGGCTTGGGTTCTTTCGGCCACTGGGGCGGACCGGCCAGGACGTCGGCGGCGTTGAGGAGTTCCTTCGTATCGTCGATCACGCCGCCCACTTAGGGCCGGCCGGGGAAAATCCTGGGCGTCGCTGAAACAGGCTCCTGATTTCGTCGCGTCACGTCGCAGCTTGCGGGAAGGTCGATTACGATGCAGTGGGTCTCGGAACTCGTCGCCGGCGAGGGTCAGCGCACGTGGGAGAAGCCCGACCCCACGCACACCTTTCGCGGACGTCTCGACGGCACGCGCGCGAAGGCGGACGAGGTCGTCTATCAAGACGACGACGTCTTCGCCTTTCGGCACAACGTCGACCCGAGTAAGGAGGAGTGGTGGGAGATCCACGTCGTGATCATTCCCAAGAAGTGGATTCCGACGCTGCTCGACTTCGGTCTCGGCGACGCGCAGCTATGGTGTAAGCTGCTGGCCGGCATCCAAAAGGTCGCGTTGGCGCTGAACCTCTACGAAAAAGGCTTTATGATTCGGATGGGCGTGCTTCCGCCGTACCAGCACACCGAACACGTCCACATTCACATTTTGGCTGGCAAACATACCTCGCCCCACGTCGACGGGCCGATGCCCGATGTCAGCTAGCGGCGCGGCGCCAACGCGCAGCTCGTCGACACCGACGCTTTTCCAAATCGCGGCGACCTTCGCGGGGATATCCTCCACGGCATTCGGCGGAGGACAGAAGGCCAGCATTCGACATCAGGTGACGTCGCACGGCTGGATGGACAGCGACGAGTTCATGGACGGACTCGAAATCGCACAGGTCTTGCCGGGTCCGAACATCCTCAATCTGGCCATCTACTGCGGCCAGCGGGTACGCGGGATTCCCGGCGCAATCAGCGCGTTTCTCGGCGCCAGCATCCCGCCGTTCGCGATCATCCTGATCGCGGGCGCGCTGTACTTCAAGTTTGCCGCCAACCCGTACGTTCACGGCGCGTTGCGCGGGTGTGCCGTGGGCGCGCTGGGCTTGACGATCGGCAACGCACTCGAACTGAGCTGGGACGAGCGCGATGACTGGCTCAAGCTCGTCTTGATCGCGGTCGTGGCACTGGTCGTGGCGCGCTTTCGGATGCCGCTGTTGCTCGTGCTCGCCATCTTCGGCGGCGCCGGGATCGTGCGCGAGTACGTCAAGGCGGCGCGTAAGAAGCGGGGCGTGCCATGAACGCCGGACTGCACCTGCTGTGGGTCTTCGGGGTGCTCTCGGTGCTGGGCTTCGGCGGCGGCAAAGGGATCATCCCACAGATGCACGCGCAGGCCGTGACGCAGTACCACTGGGTCACCAGCACGCAGTTCACCCAGTTCTATACGATCGGGAAGCTGGTACCCGGTCCGACCACGATTTTCGCCGCGCTGATCGGCTACTCGGCGATTCCGGGCGCGCCCCTGCTCGGTGCCCTCCTGGCGACGGTCGGGATGTTCGTCCCGTCCAGCGCGATCATGGTCGCCTTCGATGCGCTGTGGGAAAAGTTCCGGGCCTCGCCGTGGCGCCTCATCGTCTCGCACGGCCTCGCGCCGGCCATCGTCGGGCTGGTGTGGGCGAGCGTCTACACGATCGGGCGGGGCACGTCGATCGGCTTGCGCTCGACCGACGGGCTGATCGCGATCGGGGTTTGCGCGCTGGTCGCCCTTGCGACGCTGCGCACCAAACTCTCCGCTCCGCTGCTGATCGCCCTCTCGGGCGTCGTCGGTCTGGCGTTCTTGCGACAATGAGCTAGGCGCGCGTGGGGCGAACGACGGCGCATGCCCATCGAACTGCACGAGGTCCGCTCGCGATCGTTTCACGGAACCCGGCGGCGTATTTTCCACCTCCTTGAGGAGATGGGGACCTCGGGCGATCAGATCTGGCCGTTCGCCTCGCAACCGTTCATGCGTTCGCCCGGACCGATGGTCGTGGGAAAAACCGAGGAGTGGCACCTCGGCATCCATGCCGTACTCGCGGAGGTCGTCCCGGAAGAGCGGATCGTCTGGCGCATCCGTAATGAAGGCATCGACGGGACGCACGGTTTCTACCTGAGTACCGAAGGCAAACAGACGCTACTCGCGTACCGGATCGACGCCCTGCTCTCCGAGAGCGACGGCCGGCTGCTGTGGCGGCGCTACGAAGACCACTTCGATCGATCGGCCGAAGCGCTCTTCGACAAGCTGGCGCGCGTCCTGAAACGCTGAGGCAGCGCGTGGAAACCCGCCGCTTGGGTAACGCCGGTCCGCTCGTTTCGGCGATCGGGCTTGGATGTATGGGCATGTCGGAGTTCTACGGAAGCCGCGACGACGCCGAGTCGATCCGCACCATCCATCACGCGCTGGAGCGCGGGATCACGATGCTCGATACCGCCGACATGTACGGCAGCGGTGACAACGAACGGCTGGTCGGCAAGGCGATTGCGGGTAAGCGCGAGCGCGTATTTTTGGCGAGCAAGTTTGGCATCGTGCGCGATCCGCAGGCGGCCGGCGCGCGGCGCATCAGCGGACGTCCCGAGTACGTGGCGCGCGCGTGCGACGCGTCGCTCCGGCGTTTGGACGTGGAGTACCTCGATCTGTACTATCAGCACCGCGTCGATCTCGAAGTCCCGATCGAGGAGACCGTCGGCGCGATGGGGCGCCTGGTCGAAGCCGGAAAAGTGCGCTACCTCGGCCTCTCGGAGGCCAGCGCTACACACCTGCGGCGCGCGCATGCGGTGCATCCGATTGCAGCCGTGCAGAACGAGTGGTCGTTGTGGACGCGCGATCTGGAATCCAACGGGCAACTCGAGGCGGCCCGCGCCTGTGGTATCGCGGTGGTCGCGTATAGCCCGCTCGGGCGCGGCTTTCTCACCGGGTCTGTGCGAGCCCCCGAGGAGTTCGCGACCGATGACTTCCGCCGAACTTCGCCGCGCTTCGTGGGCGAAAATTTCGCCAAAAACCGCGCCCTGGTGGCCGAAGTCGAGGGGCTGGCGCGGCAACGTGGCGTGACGTCCGCCCAGATCGCCCTGGCCTGGTTGCTCGCACGGGGGAGCGACGTGATTCCGATTCCGGGCACCAAGCGCCGGCGCTACCTGGATGAAAATATCGCGGCCGTCGAACTACGCTTGTCGGATGAAGACCTGGCGCGGCTCGATTGCGTCTTTCCGCCCGGGGCTGCCGCTGGCGAGCGCTACGCCGACATGAGTTTCGTGAATCGATGAACGCCGCGATGGTTGGCGCGCCCGACGCCCGCGATTTCCTCGGCATCGAGGCACTGTTGGGCGAAGAGGAGCGGATGATTCGCGGGGTCGTGCGCGACTGGGTTCGCGGGCGCGTGCTGCCCGAGATCGCGCAGTGGTTCGAGCGCGGCATCCTACCGCGCGAGCTGGCGGCGGAGATCGGAGGGCTCGGGCTCTTCGGGATGCACCTACACGGCTACGGCTGTGCCGGCACCAGTGCGACCGCGTACGGCGTCGCGTGCATGGAACTGGAAGCCGGCGACGCCGGCATCCGCAGCCTGGTCTCGGTCCAGGGCTCGCTTGCGATGTATGCGATTTATCGCTGGGGGAGCGAGGAGCAGAAGCAGGCTTGGCTGCCGGCGATGGCACGGGGCGAAGCGATCGGCTGTTTCGGTTTGACGGAACCGGACTTCGGCAGCAATCCGGCCGGGATGCGCACGACGGCGCGCCGGGTCGGCTCGGATTGGGCGATCGACGGCACCAAGATGTGGATCACCAACGGGAGCATCGCGGCGATCGCCGTCGTGTGGGCGCAGACCGACGCCGGGATCCGCGGCTTCCTGGTGCCGACGACGACCAAGGGCTTTCGCGCGCACGACATCGAGCGCAAGCTGTCGTTGCGCGCCTCGGTGACGAGCGAACTGATTCTGGACGATTGCCGGGTACCCGCCGATGCCGTCCTTCCCGAGGCACGCGGCTTGGGCGGCCCGCTCGCGTGTCTC
This sequence comes from Vulcanimicrobiota bacterium, assembly GCA_027459845.1. Taxonomy (GTDB): domain Bacteria; phylum Vulcanimicrobiota; class Vulcanimicrobiia; order Vulcanimicrobiales; family Vulcanimicrobiaceae; genus DAIDGS01. The sequence goes on from DAIDGS010000063.1 coordinate 26,589, forward strand.
AATGAAGCGCGTTTTGGGATCGTGTGGGGCGCGATGGGGTCGGCCCGCAGCTGTTACGAGACCGCGCTCGAGTACGCGACGACGCGAGTGCAGTTCGATCGGCCGATCGCGGGCTTTCAACTCACGCAGGAGAAGCTGGTCAACATGCTGCTCGAGCTCAACAAGGGCACGCTGCTGGCCTGGCACCTCGGGCGGATGAAGGATGCCGGGAAACTCCATGGGGCGCACGTGAGCTTCGGAAAACTGAACAACGTCCGCGCCGCGCTGGCGATCGCGCGCGAGGCGCGCACGATCCTGGGCGCCAACGGCGTAACCCTGGAGTATCCGGTGATTCGTCATGCCAACAACCTGGAGTCGGTGCTCACCTACGAGGGCACCAGCGAGATGCACACCCTGATTCTGGGCAAAGCGATCACCGGGCTCGACGCCTTCGGGTAGCGGTGCCACCGAGGCGGCTGCGCGCCGGCGGTGCCACCGCATACGATATCCGGGAGTGAATCCAACCCGCTCGCTCGGCGACTTTTCGGTCGACGGCAAACGCTTTATGCTGCTGTGCGCGTGCGCACTGCCGATCGGCGCGCTCGCGGGGCTGCTGGCCAAGGTCCTGCTACTCGCCATCGGGGCGATCACGCACCTCGCCTATGGGCTTGGGCCGGGGACCTCGCTGGTCGCGCCGGACCCGCACCATCTCGGTCCGCTGGCGATCCTCATTCCGGTCGTCGGCGGGCTGATCGTCGGCGCGATCGCCCGCTACGGGACGGAGGCCATTCGCGGCCACGGAATCCCGGAGGCGATCGGGTCGATCCTCAATCGCGACTCGGTGATACCGGCGCGGGTCGCGTTTTTCAAACCGATCGCCTCGGCCGTCGCGATTGGAACCGGTGGGCCGTTCGGGGCCGAGGGGCCGATCATTATGACCGGCGGCGCGTTCGGTTCGCTCTTCGCGCAGTTTCTGCGCCTGACGTCGGCCGAGCGGCGCGTGTTGCTGGTGGCGGGCGCGTCGGCCGGCATGGCCGCGACCTTCGGCGCCCCGATCGCCTCGGTGCTGATCGCGGTCGAACTGCTGCTTTTCGAGTGGCGACCGCGCAGTTTCGTCCCGGTCGTCGTCGCGGTCTTTGCGGCGATGCTGGTCCGCGAGGCGCTGATCGGCGAAATGCCGCCGTTCGTGACGGCCGGAGCGCTGAGGTTGCCGTCGTTCGCCATCGCCGCGGCCGTGGCGCTCGGCCTCATGGGCGGCGCGGTGTCGATGCTGATGACCAAGCTGGTCTACTGGACGGAGGACGCCTATCACCGCCTGCCGATCCCGTGGATGTGGTGGCCGGCGCTGGGGGGACTGATCGTCGGCATCGGCGGTTGGTTCGTGCCCCAGGCGCTCGGCGTCGGCTACCCGACGATCGCCGGCATGGCGAACGGGCACGTGCTGCTCGGTGCGGCCGTGGGGATCGCGATCGTGAAGATCGTGATCTGGATTGCCAGCCTCTCCTCGGGGACCTCGGGCGGCGTGCTCGCGCCGCTGCTGATGATCGGTGCCGCGGTCGGCACGCTCTTCGCGGCGGTCGTGCCGGGTCACGCCGCGGCCGCATGGGCGATTGTCGGCATGGCGGCACTGATGGGCGGAACGATGCGCGCGCCCTTCATGGCGACGCTCTTTGCCCTCGAGACGACGCGCGCGTGGGGTCTCGCGCCGGAGGTCTTCGTCGGCTGCGTGGCCGCGACGACCTTTACCGTGCTGTTCGTCCCGCGCTCGATCTTGACCGAGCGGCTGGCCCGCCTCGGGATGCACGTCGCGCGCGAGTACTCGGTGCATCCGCTGGAGCTGATCGCGGTCGAGCAGGTCATGCTGCCGGTCGACGGGTCGGTGCGACCGGCGGAGTCGGTTGCCGTGGGCGACCGCGTGCGGCGCGCCGCCGACGCGATGGCCGAGCGGCATCAGGAGCGCCTGGCGGTCGTCGATGCGAGCGGCCACTGGGTCGGGGTGCTCGGCCCCGAGCAACTGCTCGCCGCCTGGCGGCTGGGCATGCATACCGAAACGCGGCGGCGCCGCGTGCGGAGCCTGCGCCGCATCACGCATCGTCGCCCGACCCGGTAGACGCGAAATCCGCGTTTGCGGCTTGACCGCGCGGCGCCAGCGTAGTATAGTCCTCGGGTTGTGGTCCACCCGGCCCGCGGCTTCATTGCGCGTGCCGGGCGAAAGCGACAAGCAGTACGCCTGGACCAGTGTGCTGGCAAACTTTTCATCCAGTAGGACGAGGATCATGAAGAACATCCTTGGCCGCAAGGTTGGGATGACGAGCGTCTTCACCGCCGAGGGGACCTATGTGCCCGTCACGGTGATCGAAGCCGGTCCCTGCACGGTCGTGGAGCGCCGCACGAAGGCCGAGCACGGCTACGATGCCGTTGCGTTGGGCTTCGGCAGCGTGAAGCGCGAGCGTCTCACGCGTGCCCTTGCCGGACACTTCAAGAAGCAGGGCGTCGAGCCGGCCCGATTCGTGCGCGAGTTTCGCCACGACATCGACGGGGTCGAAGCCGGCGCCACGATCACGGTCGCGGAGTTCGCCCCCGGCGATCGCGTCGACGTCATCGGCGTCTCCAAGGGCCACGGCTTCGCCGGCGGCATCAAGCGGCACAACTTCAGCGGCGGCGGTGCGAGCCATGGATCGATGATCCATCGCCAGCCCGCGTCGAACGGCGATACCAATGCCGGGCGGACCGTCAAGGGAAGCCGGCGCCCGGGTCACTTCGGCGTGGACCGGACGACGCACCAGAACCTCGAGGTCGTCCGGGCCGACGCGGAGCGCAACCTGCTGCTGGTGCGCGGCCCGGTGCCCGGGCCCAAGAACGCGCTAGTCGTGATTCGCAAGAGCGTGAAGGCCGTCAAAGCCGCGGAGGGTTCATAATGCCCAACGTCATCGACGGCAGCGGCAAGGTCGTGCGCGAGGTCGCCGCTCCCGAGCTGCTGACCCGCGACTTCGGCGCCAAGGCGCATGTCATGTTCCGGGCGGTCTATCGCGAGTTGGCCAACCCGCGTGCCGGTACGGCGTCGACCAAGAAGCGCGACGAGATTGCCGGCGGCGGACGCAAGCCCTGGAAGCAAAAGGGAACCGGTCGTGCGCGCCAAGGATCGATTCGCTCGCCGCAGTGGCGGCACGGCGGCGTGGTCTTCGGTCCGCAACCGCGGAGCTACGTCAGCGACCTGAACAAGAAGGAACGCCGGCTGGCATTCGTTGCCGCGCTGGCCGATCGGTTCAAAAACGGCGCGGTGACGGTCCTCGACGCCCAGGATTTCGCGCCCCAGAAAACCGCGGCGTTCGCCGCGCTGTTGTTCGGCAGCGCCAAAGCCGCCAAAACCGGTCCGAAGACCCTGATCGTCTGCGGACTCGGCGAGGCTGCGGCGACCGCAATCACGCGTGCAAGCCGCAATCTGCAGCGGGTCGCCGTCACCGACGTCGGCGCGCTCGACGTCAAGGACGTGCTTGGCTACGAACGCTTGATCTTTACGGCGCTCGCGTACGAAGCCGTGCTCGCCCGGATCGAGGAGAAGAAGTAATGGACGCTCGCGATGTGATCGTGGCGCCGCGGATTACCGAGAAATCGATGGCCGAGGCGTTGCACCAGCAGTACACGTTCACCGTTCATCCGCACGCAACCAAGACGCAGATCCGCCATGCCGTCGAAGAGATCTTCAAGGTCGACGTCGTCAAGGTCAACACCGTGAACGTGCGCGGAAAGGCGCGTAGCGCGGCGCGTCGCGGCGTGCGCACGAGCGGCAAGCAGAGCGACTTCAAGAAGGCGGTCGTCACCATCAAAGTCGGTCAAAAGATCGAGCTGGGCGGGGTGAACTACTTTGAGCAGTAACGTGCGCAACGCCTCGTCGGAGAAGCATCATGCCGGTTAAGAAGTACAATCCCACCTCGCCGGGTCGGCGCTTTTTGACGACCATGGACTTCTCGGACCTCTCAAAGGTCGAGCCCGAGAAGTCGCTGACCGAAGTGCGTAAGAAGCACTCCGGGCGCAACAACAACGGGCATATTACCGTGCGCCACAAGGGTGGCGGCACGCGCAAGCTCTATCGGATCGTGGATTTCAAGCGCAGCAAGGACGGAGTGCCGGCCAAGGTAGCGACGCTCGAGTACGACCCGAATCGGTCGTGTCGCATCGCGCTGGTCCACTATCGCGACGGCGAGAAGCGCTACATCCTGGCGCCGCTCGGGCTCAACGTGGGCGACGTCATCGAATCGGGACCGGCCGCCGACATCAAAATCGGCAACGCCCTCCCGATCAAGAACATTCCGGTCGGTACCGTCATCCACAATATCGAGTTGCGACCGGGACAGGGCGGAAAGCTGGTTCGGTCGGCCGGCGTTTCGGCGCAACTGATGGCCAAAGAGAACGAGTATTCGCAGGTCCGGATGCCCTCGGGCGAGGTTCGGAAGATTCACGTGAACTGCCGCGCGACCATCGGTCAGCTCGGCAACGTCGAGCACGAAAACCAGGTCATCGGCAAGGCCGGCCGCATGCGTCATATGGGCAAGCGCCCGTCGGTCCGCGGCATCGCGATGAATCCGGTCGACCATCCACATGGCGGCGGCGAGGCGCGGTCGACTTCGGGACGTCCGCCGACGACCCCCTGGGGTCAAATGACCATGGGCAAAAAGACGCGTCGTACCAAGCGTACGACCAAGATGATCGTACGGAAGCGGGGTTCGAAATAAATGGGCCGTAGCCTAAAGAAGGGTCCCTTCGTCGCGGACCATCTCGTGAAGAAGATCGAAAAGCTCAACGAGACCCGCGAGAAGCGCGTGATCAAGACGTGGAGTCGTGCTTCGACGATCGTTCCGGCCATGGTCGGCCACACGATCGGGGTGCATAACGGTAAGGCGCACGTGCCGGTATACGTGACCGAAAATATGGTCGGCCACAAGTTGGGCGAGTTCGCGCCGACGCGGCATTTCCGCGGTCACGGCGGCGACAAGGCGACGGTGAAGTAGATGACCGATCAGCAGCAGCCGGCGGCTCAGGCCGTCGCTCACCTGCGCTTCGTGCGCATGGCGCCGCGCAAACTGCGCCGCGTAGCCGACGCAATTCGCGGTAAAAGCGTGCGCGAGGCGCTCGTGCTCCTGAAGTTTGCCGGCGTCTTTGCCGCCGAGCCGCTCGAAAAGCTCGTCAAGAGCGCGGTTGCAAATGCCGGCAACAATCACGACATGAACACCGACGCGCTTTACATCGCGCGGATCACGGTCGATGGCGGGCCGGGTGGGCGTTTCACCAAGCGACTCGATCCGCGCGCGCAAGGCCGCGCGTACTTCAAGCGCAAGCGGCTCTCGCACGTGACCGTGGTGGTCAGCGAGGAGCCGCCCAAGAAGCCGCGCGGTAAGCGTCCGGGTGCCTCCGTGCAGACCGTACGCACCACCGCGCGCCGCACGCCGGGAGCGTCGCGCCCTTCTCAAAAGCCGACCGCGCGTAAGCGCGCCAGCACGGCTGCGACGGAAAGCACTACGGAGGCCGCGGAGTAGCGACATGGGGCAGAAGATTCATCCGGTCGGATTGCGACTGGGCATTACGCGGACTTGGGACAGCCGGTGGTTCGAGAAGAAGCATTATATCGATTGGCTCCACGAGGACGTCGCGATCCGTGGCTTCTTCAACAAGTGGATGCGCTCGGCAGCGATCAGCAAGATCGAGATCGAACGCCGGGCCAACCAAGCGCGGGTTATCGTGAACACCGCCAAGCCCGGCATCATCATCGGTAAGCGGGGGGTCGGCATCGAGGACATTCGCAAAGGCCTCGAACGGCTCACCGGCAAGACCATCGCGGTCAACGTGATGGAGATCAAGCATCCCGAACTCGACGCGCGCCTGGTCGCGCAGAACATCGTCGACCAGCTGGAGAAGCGGATCGCTTTCCGGCGCGCGATGAAGCAGGCGATCATGCGGACCATGAAGGCCGGTGCGCTCGGCGTCAAGGTTCAGGTCTCGGGACGGTTGGGCGGCGCCGAGATCGCGCGCACGGAGCGCAACAAAGACGGCAAGGTGCCGCTGCATACCCTTCGTGCCGACATCGATTACGCGCACGTCGAGGCGTTTACCACCTTCGGTCGCATCGGCGTCAAAGTATGGGTCTATCGCGGCGAAGTGCTGCCGGATCAGCCGCGCGGCGACGGTGCGCGCGGCGAGCGCGCCGGCGGCTTCCGCGAGCGTCGCGAACGCGGCGGCCGCGGCCGGGTGCGTCCGGGCGCGCCGCGACCGGCAACGATTTCGGACGACGCCGTGGAGGGCGTACCGGTGGCCGCTGGCGCTGCCGTCGATGGTAGCGGCCCGGTTGCGACGGCAATCGTTCCCGAATCGATCGCCGTCGCCGAGCCCGCCGCTGCGGTCGTTCTTCCAGAAGGAGAGGTGGTCGAGTAATGCTGACCCCGAAGCGCGTCAAGTGGCGCAAGGTTCAACGCGGGCGCATGACCGGTCGCGCCGTACGCGGCAGCACCCTGACGTTTGGCGATTTTGGGCTGCAGGCCATGGAGCCGTGTTGGATGACCAACCGGCAGATCGAGGCCGCGCGTATCGCCATGACCCGGCACATCAAGCGTGGCGGCAAGGTGTGGATCAAGGTGTTCCCCGATAAGCCCGTGACCAAGAAGCCGGCTGAAGTCCGGATGGGTTCGGGAAAGGGCAACCCGGAGTTCTGGGTGGCCGTGGTACGCCCCGGCCGGGTGCTCTTCGAGCTTTCCGGCGTCGAGCCGGCAATCGCGCGCGAAGCACTGCGTCTCGCGGCCGCCAAGTTGCCGATCGGAACGAAAATCGTGGCTCGCGAGGACGTCGCATGAAACGTAATGAGTTAGGCGAGCTACGCGCGCTCACCGTCGCCGAGCTCGCGCAAAAGGCCCGCGATACCAAGGCCGAGCTTTTCAATTTGCGATTCGCGTTGCGTACCGGGCATCTTACCGACTTCAGTAAGATCCGCGCGATGCGGCGGACCTACGCGCAAATTCAGACCGTCATTTCCGAGAAGCAGATGGCCGAGGAGCAGCATGGAGCAGCATAGGGAGGGGTCGCGCCGCGTAAAACAGGGGCGCGTCGCTTCGAACAAGATGGATAAGACGATCGTGGTCGTTACCGAGACGCGCGTTCCGCACTCGGTATACGGTAAGATCGTTCGCAAGTCGACGCGGTTCAAAGCGCACGACGAGCGCAACGAAGCCAACATCGGCGACGTCGTGCGGATCATGGAATGCCGTCCGCTGTCGCGCGAAAAACGGTGGCGCCTGGTCGAGATCGTGGAGCGAGCGAAATGATTCAACAGGAAACGCGACTGAAGGTTGCCGACAACAGCGGTGCGCGCGAGCTTTTGGTGATCCACATCGCGGGCGGGAGCCGGCATGCCTACGCACACGTCGGCGACATCGTCGTCGGCACGGTCAAGAGTGCGATTCCCGGTGCCGCGGTGAAAAAGGGACAGGTCGTGAAGGCGGTCATCGTCCGCACGAGCGCGCCGATCCGTCGCAAAGACGGCTCGGTCGTACGCAGCGACGACAATGCTTGCGTCATCATCAAAGGCGAGAAGGACAATCTCGACCCGCGTGGGACCCGCGTGTTCGGTCCGGTCATGCGCGAGCTGCGCGATCGCGGATTCCTCAAGATCGCATCGCTGGCTCCGGAGGTGCTCTAGCAATGGCAGTCAAGCCGAACATTCTGCGCGGCGACACCGTGATGGTCCGGCGCGGTCGCGAGAAGGGGAAACGGGGCACCGTTAAGGCGATCTTTGCCGATGCCGGTATGGCAACGGTCGAGGGCTTGAACGTCGTCAAGCGTCATACCAAGCCGGGAACCCAATCGAACAACATGGGCGGTTCCACCCAGACCGGTGGCATCGTCGAGAAGGAAGGCCCGGTGCCGATCTCGGCACTGCAATACGTGTGCGAAAAGTGCAAGCTGCCGACGCGGCTGCGGCGTGGCCGGACCAAAGACGGCGTCGCGCATCGTGTGTGCGTAAAGTGCGGCGAGCCGGCGCGCGAGTCGGCCAAGGGAGCGTAGGGTAATGTCGGAACGTTTGAAGGAGCGGTATCGCAGCGAGGTCCGCAAGAAGTTGCAGGACCGTTTCGGGTACGTCAACAGCGAGCAGATTCCACGCTTGGAAAAGGTCGTCGTCAACATGAGCGTGGGCGAAGCGATCGTAAACGCGAAGGCACTCGACGCCGCCGCCGCCGAGTTGGTGGCGATCACCGGCCAGCGTCCGGTTATTACGAAGGCCAAAAAATCGATTGCGGCTTTCAAGCTGCGCGAGGGCATGAATATCGGTGCCAAGGTGACGCTGCGCGGCGAGCGCATGTGGTCGTTTTTGGACAAGCTCTTCACCATCGTGCTGCCGCGTATCCGAGATTTTCGCGGCTTGCCGCCCAAGTCGTTCGACGGCCGGGGAAACTACAACATCGGCTTGCGCGAGCAGCTGGTATTTCCGGAAATCAACTTCGACAAGGTTGACAAGACGCGCGGAATGGACATCACCATCGTCACCACGGCCAAGAACGACGAAGAGGCTTCGGAGTTCTTGGTTGCCATGGGGCTGCCGCTGCGCGACGGTTCTTCGTCGAACCCGGCGCTCAGAGGAAGATAGAAATGGCTAAGACGAGTTTGATTGTAAAGGCGTCGCGCAAACCGAAGTTTTCGGTTCGCGGACACAATCGCTGCAAAATCTGCGGTCGCCCGCGCGGCTACCTGCGGAAGTTCGCAATGTGTCGCATCTGCTTCCGGGAGAACGCCCATCGCGGCGTCGTACCCGGCGTGACGAAGGCATCGTGGTAGGCGCCGCACGGCGCTACCTGCAGTAAAGGAAGTAGACGTAAAAGATGGCAGCAGTAACCGATCCCATCGCCGACATGCTGACTCGGATTCGCAACGCGAATACCGCCAATCACAAGTCGGTCGACGTGCCGGCATCGCGTACCAAGGCGGCAATCGCGCAGATCCTCAAGGACGAGGGCTTCATCGAGGGCTTCGAACGCACCAGCGAAGGTCCACAAGGCACGATTCGGATTGCCTTGCGCTACGGCCCGGAAAAGGAAAAAGTCATTACCGGCTTGCGGAGAATTTCGCGCCCCGGGCTGCGCGTCTACACCGGTAAGTCGGAGATTCCGCGAGTGCTCGGCGGTTTGGGCGTGGTCATCATCTCGACCCCTCAGGGCATCATGTCGGGGAAGCGGGCGAAAAAAGCCGGCGTCGGCGGCGAAGTCTTAGCATACGTATGGTAACCACACAGCGTCGAATTAAAGCGGAGAGCCGGTAGCATGTCTCGGATTGGAAAGCTTCCCGTCACCGTACCGCAGGGCGTCGACGTCACCGTCGGCACCGATGAGGTCATGGTGAAGGGACCCAAGGGCGAACTACGTCAGCAGATCCTCAGCGCGGTCGTCGAGGTCAAGCTCGAAGGCGGGCAGGTGTTGGTCGCGCGCCGCGGCGACGCGAAAACGCATCGCGCGGCCCACGGTTTGACGCGCACCCTGATCGCCAACATGATCGAAGGCGTGAGCAAAGGGTTTCGCAAGAGCCTCGAGATTCAGGGCGTCGGTTATCGCGCTGCGAAGTCCGGCGAGAAGTTGAACCTCAGCCTGGGCTACTCGCACCCGGTGGTCTTCGAGGCACCCCGAGGCATCGCACTCTCGGTGGAGGGGCAGAACAAGATTCACGTCGACGGGATCGACAAACAGGCGGTCGGCCAAGTCGCGGCCGAGATCCGCGATCTGCGTCCGCCCGAGCCGTACAAGGGTAAGGGCATTCGCTACGAGGGTGAGACGATCCGCAAGAAGCTCGGCAAGGCCGGGAAGGCAGGCAAGAAGTAATGGCACGCATCTCCCGTAGCACGGCGTTGCGCGCGCGGCACGCGCGCCTGCGCAAGCGGATCGCGGGCACCGGGGAACGCCCGCGCCTCATGGTACGGCGGACGCTGCATCACATCTATGCGACCGTCGTCGACGATGCGAAGGGACACACCCTGGTGGCGGCGTCGACGCTCGAGAAGGATGTCGCGTCGGCCTTGGAGTCGCGCACCAATCTGGCCGCCGCGAAGGCGGTCGGCCAGGCGATCGCGCTGAAAGCCAAGGCGGCCGGAATCGAAGAAGTGGTCTTCGACCGTGGCGGTTTTCAATACCATGGACGCGTCGCAGCGCTGGCGGATGCCGCGCGGGAAGCAGGGCTGAAGTTCTAATGCAGTATCGTGGAGGTCGCGACCGCGACAACAGCGGGTTCGAGGAAACGGTCGTGCGCGTGAATCGCGTCGCCAAGGTGGTCAAGGGCGGTAAGCGCTTCAGCTTCAGCGCCCTGGTGGTGGTCGGCGATCGCAAGGGCAAGGTCGGCTTTGCGATCGGCAAGGCGGGCGAGGTTCCCGAGGCGATCCGCAAGGCGGTCGAGCAGGCCAAGAAGAGTTTGGTGAGCGTCCCGATGGTCGAGAAGACGATTCCCCACGAAGTCCGCTTCAAGATCGGATCGGCCAGCGTGCTGCTCAAGCCCGCGGCGCCCGGAACGGGCGTCATCGCCGGCGGATCGATGCGCGCGGTGCTGGAGTTGGCCGGCATCCACGACATCCTCACCAAGTCGTTGGGGACGAACAATCCGATCAACGTCGTCATGGCCACGGTCGAAGGCCTGCGCTCGCTCAAGACGGCCGAGCGCGTCGCCAGCTTGCGCGGCAAGACGGTCAAAGAAATCTTCGCGGCATAGCGGATAGAGAGAGAACAGACGATGGCAGCAAAGACGGCAAAAGAGAAACCGGCGGCGAGC